>KE354644.1 GCA_000415505.1 Streptomyces afghaniensis 772 | reverse complement strand
GGCGTTCGCGCTCGGGCTGGTCGACGAGTGGCGATGGACGTCGTGCCGGTGGTGTTCGGCTCGGGCAAGCGGTACTTCGGGTCGGTCGGACGCCCGGCATCTGCTCGAGGACCCGCACATCGTCATCCAGGGCGACCGGGTGCTGCGCCTGCGCTACCGGGTCCGGCAAGCAGCCGTGACCACGGGTTCCGGCTGTTCGGCACCCCTCGAGAATTAACCGAACTCACGTACAACCCTTACGTCCCCACACAGGTCTCCTGATCGCCGACCACCCGTGAACGCCCGGACAACTC
>KE354643.1 GCA_000415505.1 Streptomyces afghaniensis 772 | reverse complement strand
AGCTCCGCCTCGTCGGCCGGCACGGGCCGAGGCGAACACGAGCTGGGGGATGGCCGAGGGGGTCCGTGCGGGAACGGACCAGGGCGCGGGTCGCGAGGGCGGTCAGGGCCAGGGTGGGCACGGCGATGAGCGGCCAGAGCCACCACCCGCCGGTGCCGTCCGAAGACGACTCGGACGCCGGTGAGCCGGAGGTCTGCGCACCGGGTGCTGCCGAGCCGTCCAGCTCCTTCACCGCCTCCTCGTACCGCTGCGTGCCCTTCCCCTCCGCCACCAGATCCACCGCCTCGGCGGTCAGGTCGGCCAGCCCCGCGTCCCGCGTCTCGTCCAGCAAACCGGCGGCGGTCACGGCATCCCGCGTCTGGTGGGTGTCGGCGGGCC
>KE354642.1 GCA_000415505.1 Streptomyces afghaniensis 772 | reverse complement strand
GGAATCCGCCCGACAACTGGCGTGACAGATGAAGCCTGCGGCACAGGACCAACCTTCTTTTCAGGGGCGCGGGGTGCGCGATCAACCCCCGACAACCCGCAGCCGCCACCAAACAGAAGCTCCCGAGCTCCTAGGCCCGCAACACCCGGGCCCAATCATCCGGCACCCGCCCGCAGGCCCCGGCACCGGCTGATCCACAGGATGACTCACCGGCCCGGCCAGCTCCGGCCCGGACTCGTACAACTCGTTCGTCGAGTAGTCCCAGTACCAGACCTCACCCGGCTCGAAGCTCTGCACCAACGGATG
>KE354641.1 GCA_000415505.1 Streptomyces afghaniensis 772 | reverse complement strand
TCCAGGACGAAGAACACGTCCGTCGCTCCGCAGCGCCCTGACGCCTGGAGGGTGAGCTGCTCGGGTCGCCGCGCCGATACCGATGACATGAAACTTCCGCCGCGACGAGCTCGACCGCACCCGGCAGATGCTGGACGGCACCTGGAACAGCTGGCTCACCCGGTTGTTCACCGCGGTACGCGAGGAATGCGCGGGGCGGGTGCCCGACGCGGAGCCGGGGGGCGACGGGTGGGAGGCGCTGAGGCGTCGGCTGCACCGGGCCGCGGAGGATGTGCGCGAAGCGTACGGACCCGAGGCCTTCGATCCTCGGCGCGCGGTCGCGATCCTGGACGAAGTGGTGCGCTGTGCCACGGACTTCGGCTACGTCAACGTTTTCGAACGGCGTCGTCCGAGCGGAACCGCACGTCATCTGGCTCC
>KE354640.1 GCA_000415505.1 Streptomyces afghaniensis 772 | reverse complement strand
CCTGTCGACTCGTCGAGGGCAGGGGTGGGCCGTTCGGGCGACGGTGGCCGGGCGGGGGTGTGGGTGGCCCACAGTAGCGGGGTTCCTGGACGGAAAGGTTTCCTGAACGTGACGGAGTGCGGGAGAGCCGGGTTCTTTATGAACGCAATCCGGATTCCGCCCCTAAACACATTCTCCGGCACCGCGTCAGCACTTCCGCGGAAGCCTGCGCGGGCCCCGGGCAGAGCCCTGATGCTGGGTGAGTGCTGCCCGGCGAAGTGCTGGCTTGGGGGGGGATGAATGCGGCAGACGACCGACGCGCTGTTCCTGGGCAGGCAGGAGGAGCTCGCCAGGATGGGCGGTTGGCTGGACCGAGCGGCGGGC
>KE354639.1 GCA_000415505.1 Streptomyces afghaniensis 772 | reverse complement strand
GTCGAGCCGGGGCGAGGCGGTGGCGATCGCCTACCGGGAGGGTCTGATCACGCCGGAGCCGTCGGCGTCCGGCTGACTGCCGGCCCTTCGGTACGGGCCGCTGCGTATCCCTGGCCCGGGCTACGGGCTCCCGCAGTCGAGGCTCTCCAGGTCGACGGCGTCGGCCATCGCCTGCATTCCCTTGTCGTTGGGGTGCAGGTGGTCGCCGCCGTCGAAGGCGGGGAGGATCCGCTCGGGGTCGTCGGGGCTGCGCAGGACGCGGTCGAAATCGGTGACCGCGTCGAACTCGCCGCTGGTGCGGAGGAAGGTGTTGACCTCCCGGCGCACGGCTTCCCCGGCGGGGTCCCATTCCGGCCAGCCCTTGTAGGGGGCGATCGTGGCGACGGCGACGCATTTCCCGGCCGCGTGCACCCGGTCGGCCAGCCTGCGGTATCCGGCGATGAGCTGGTCGGCCGTGGCTCCGGGCTCGGCCTTGATGTCGTTGACGCCCTGGAAGAGGAACACCGTGCGC
>KE354638.1 GCA_000415505.1 Streptomyces afghaniensis 772 | reverse complement strand
GAGGCACCTCCGCGCGGTTCCGTTGAGGCCACCGGTCAACCGACACGAGGCACCAGGCACCAGGCAGGGGAACCCATGACACACGACGCCATCCGGCTGGACTCCGTCACCAGGGCATACGAAACCGTGACCGCACTCGACGACGTGTCCCTGGCGTTCCCCGCCGGGACGTTCACCGCCGTCATGGGCCCCTCCGGCTCCGGCAAGTCGACCCTGCTCCAGTGCGCCGCAGGCCTGGACCGGCCCACCTCCGGCTCGGTCACCCTCGCCGGCACAGAGCTGGCCGGGCTGAGCGAGCGCCGGCTGACC
>KE354637.1 GCA_000415505.1 Streptomyces afghaniensis 772 | reverse complement strand
GCCGGGACGCGGGTGGTGCCGTGCGGGCGGCTGCCGGCGCCGGAGACCGGGGCGATCGCGCTGACCTTCGACAACCGCGGGGGCGGCAGAAGCTCACCGAGCACCTGATCGGGCTCGGACACCGGCGGCTCGGCTACATCGCGGGCCCGAGGAACGGACGACGACCCGGCACCGGCTGGGAGGGGCACCGGGCCGCACTCGCCGCGCACGGCATCGAGGAGACCCTGGTGGACGTGCACGGGCGTACGACCGGCGGTCCGG
>KE354636.1 GCA_000415505.1 Streptomyces afghaniensis 772 | reverse complement strand
TGGGGCAAGGCGATGTACGTCACCCCGGGCATCGTCGTCGACGGCGAACTGGTCGCCAACAACCTCGTCGACATCAACCTCGGCCTGCGGATCATGCTGGGCAGCTCGTACTACGAGGACTGGGTCAACGAGGATCCCTTCGTCACCCACGACCCGCTCGGCAACCCCGTCGACATGCGCCACCCCTGGAACCAGACCGCCGTCCCGGTGCCGCAGAAGCGCGACTTCGACGACAAGTACAGCTGTGTGATGAGCCCCCGCTGGTAC
>KE354635.1 GCA_000415505.1 Streptomyces afghaniensis 772 | reverse complement strand
TCGCGCACGTGCTGGCCGAGGCCGCCATCCGCACACCGAGCTGCCCGCGATCCGCTCGGCGGCCTCGCGCTGCCCTTGAGGTCGACGAGCCCGCCCGGTGGCCGAGCGCAGCGTCACCAGACCGAGGTTCTCCTCGACCGACGCGTCCAGCGACCAGGCCCTGGCCCTTGCGGTCCTCGGGGACGAGCCCGATGCCGCGGTCATCGCCGGCGTTGACGTCGACTTGGGACGCCGGAACCGGCGACCTTCACGGCCCCTTGTCGTACGGGTCCGCCCGAACACGGCCGTACGACCTCCGTACGGCCGGCGCCACCAGCCCGCGATGCCGACCACCTCACCGGCGTCGCACCTCGAAGCTGACGTCGTGGAAGACACCGTCCGGGTGAGTCCTCGACGGACAGCA
>KE354634.1 GCA_000415505.1 Streptomyces afghaniensis 772 | reverse complement strand
TCCCGGGATCGGTCAGGCACGATGCGCAGTTCCGCGCCGCCGGGCGTGCCGCGGCCGAAGTCGGCGATGTCCCCGGGCCCCAGATGGATCAGGTCGGGCCGGCCCGTCTCGTCCGCGCCCCACTGCGCGGGCCCGCCAACTGCACGATGATGGTTTCCACGCGGACTCCCCCGCTGCTGACGCCCCCGATTTGGTCGCCAGGATTGTACGGGCGGATTCCGCTTGCGCGGAGGCGGCAGGGCCCGCGTCAGCCGGCTGTTCCCGGCCGCCGTGCTACGAACACGAACTCCCGGCCCGGCCGGTCGGGCGCGTCGCGCACGTCCTCCACCGCGAAGCCCTGCGCGACGAGTTCCGCCTCGACCTCTCCCCGGTCG
>KE354633.1 GCA_000415505.1 Streptomyces afghaniensis 772 | reverse complement strand
TCGGACTGGCTCGCCTGCCGGAGCATCCCGACACGTAAGTGGTTGTTGCACGACACCCTCGGCCTCGCTCCTGGCCGTCGCGGTCACCGCCGCGAACATCGGCACCGGGACGCCGCGCGGGCCTGCTGATCCGGCTGCGCCGTCTGCACCGCGACATCACCCTCGTGTGGGCCGACGGCGGCTACACCGGCTCCCTCGTCGGCTGGTGCCGGGCAAACTCGCCCTGACCTTGGAGATCGTCAAGCGCACCGACGACATGGCAGGGTTCGTGGTGCTGCCCAGGCGCTGGGTGGCCGAGCGCACGTTCGCGTGGCTGATGAACTCCCGCCGTCTGGCCCGGGACTACGAGACCCTGCCCGCCACCAGCGAGGCGATGATCCGGTAGTCGATGGTCACGCG
>KE354632.1 GCA_000415505.1 Streptomyces afghaniensis 772 | reverse complement strand
GTTATGGACTCGTCGTCGGCGCCGTCCGTCCGGTAAGAAGGTTCTTTACACCCCTCATCCGGGGCTCAGGGCGCGTGTGCGGCGCGCCCATCGCGTACGCGCCCGTACGTCACACGTACACAGCACGACCACGGCCGTACGCGGTCCCGCCCACGCCTCACCAGGAGTGGCCACCCTCAAACCAATGAAGATTTAAGGGGTAAAACCGAAGTGGCAGCGGAGATCGTCAATCCTCGCAGCGAGAGCACGACGGACCATACGGGCAGCGAGGGCGTGCGGAGCCCCTGACTCCTTCGATCCGGCGTTCGCGCTCCACCGCGGCGGCCAAGACTGGCCCGTGCCAGGCCACGGTGCCGGTCCGCGAC
>KE354631.1 GCA_000415505.1 Streptomyces afghaniensis 772 | reverse complement strand
TCCGAGTGGTGAGCGTGTCAGTGTGGTCCTGCCCCACGCACCCGCTCCAGGTCACGAGGAGTTCTTCGAGCGCAACGGCTGCACCAGCCGCATCCCCCGCCTCCCCCCGCCAGCGGGCGATGTTGGATCGAGTGGTGAAAGTGTCGGGGTGGTCGGGCCCCAGCACGCGCTCCTGATATGCGAGGAGCTGCTCGAAGGCCGCGGCGGCACCGGCCGCATCCCCTGCCTCCCCCCGCCAGTAGGC
>KE354630.1 GCA_000415505.1 Streptomyces afghaniensis 772 | reverse complement strand
TGCCCTCGCCCGCGCCCCCGGACCGCTATGCACCAGCATCCACCCACGCGACGGCCGCGGCAGCAGGAACCGGCGCCGTCCCAGCCGGCGCCGCCGGTTCGTGCGTACTGCGGCCGTCCTGTCGTCCGTCCTGCTGCTCGCCGGCGCCGGTACGTACGTCTGGGCCGACACCCGGCTCAACCAGGAGGTCGACCTCGGCACGCTCTCCGGCCGGGTGCCACGCGGCGAGGGCACCAACTACCTGGTCGTGGGCTCCGACAGCCGCGAG
>KE354629.1 GCA_000415505.1 Streptomyces afghaniensis 772 | reverse complement strand
GCGCGCATGACTGTCGCGTGCCGTCATGTCGTTGGCCGCGGTGACACCGGCGATCGCGGGCCATACCTCGGACTCGGTCGCCCGGTACCAGCCGGCGCCCGACGACCACCGCGATCTCGCCCTCGTAGTCGGGTTCGGTCGCGGACTGCGGGATCACCACCCGCGCGCCGGGTGCCGACACGCCGGACGACGCGGCCAGGTAGAGGATCGGCTGCTCGGGCAGTCCGCGGCCGGTGCGGGCTGCCTTCGACACGTAGTTGAGCCCGACGCCCCAGACCGCGCGGGGGCGGCCCAGGGGCGCCACGAGCGTGGCCTCTTCGAGCGGGATGCGTCGGCGCACCGCGCACGACGCCAGGCACC
>KE354628.1 GCA_000415505.1 Streptomyces afghaniensis 772 | reverse complement strand
GGGCGGCCGGTCGAGCCGGACGTGAACACCACATAGGCCACACCATCGGCATCGACACGGCCCTGGGGCCGCGACGACGACCGTGCCGCGATCACTGCCGCGTCCGCGTCCACGTCGATGACCGTGCCCTCGAAGCCGGCCACCGGTCCGCCCCGCGTGATCAGCACGCGGGCCCCGGCATCCGTCAGCATCCCCGACACCCGCGCGCCCGGCAGCACCGGATCCAGCGGCACGTAACCGGCCCCGGCCTTCCACACCGCCAAAAGCCCCACCATCAGGTCGACGTCCCGCTCCAGCAGCACCCCGACCAGCGACTCCGCACCCACGCCCGAAGCCCGCAGATGATGCGCCAGACGATTCGCCCGGCCGTCCAGCTCCGCA
>KE354627.1 GCA_000415505.1 Streptomyces afghaniensis 772 | reverse complement strand
CGGCGGCCGGCGTCCAGGACGATGCGGAGCCGGTCGGCGAGCGGGCGGGCGAGGCGGTTGCGGTCGTCGGTGAGGAGTTGTCCAGGCGCCGCTCGGCGGCCCGGGAGGCCTGTGCCTGGGCGTTGGCCTCGGCCAGGGTCTCGGCCTGTGTGTCCCGCGCGGGGAACGTTCAGCAGACGGATCAGCGGGGGCAGGGTGAGCCCCTGCACGACCGGCGTCCCGATGACCGTCGTGAAGGTCAGGAAGAGGATG
>KE354626.1 GCA_000415505.1 Streptomyces afghaniensis 772 | reverse complement strand
AACCCCCGCTCCCGCAGAATCGCGCCGGTTGTCGCCGTTGCCGCGGCAGCGGCCCTGACCCTCGCCGGCTGCTCCAGCATTCCGGGGGCAAGAAGTCCGAGGAAGGCGCTGCGAACGCCTCCGCCGGCAAGGCGACCACGCCGCGCATGACCGTCGCCCTGGTCACGCACCAGGCGCCCGGTGACACCTTCTGGGACACCGTGCGCAAGGGCGCCGAGGCCGCAGCCGCCAAGGACAACATCAAGCTCGTCTACTCCGCCGACCCGAACGCGGGCAACCAGGCCAACCTGGTCCAGAACGCGATCGACCAGAAGGT
>KE354625.1 GCA_000415505.1 Streptomyces afghaniensis 772 | reverse complement strand
ACAACCAACGCCTACCGGCGTCCTCGACCGGGAGAACCGCCGACGCCATCGAGCACTCCGCCTACTCTGCGGGACGTTCGTCGAACGTTCCAGGTCCGCACCACGACCGGTGCCGCGGGCAGACCTGGACCGGCCGCTATCTGATGGGCCGCGAGACCTACATCGAGCTGTTCGGGATCGGTGACGTCCCCGGCAAGGACGGCACCCTCGGCGCCGGCGGCATGGGCGTCTCGGCCGAGCGGGAGGGCGACCTGGCGACGGTGACCGCGCGGCTGCGCGAGCTGGGGATCAGCGACCCCGTCGAGTTCCGGCAGACCCGCGACTTCGGCGACGGCGTCCCGGTGCCCTGGTTCGAC
>KE354624.1 GCA_000415505.1 Streptomyces afghaniensis 772 | reverse complement strand
GACCCTGGCCCCTTCGGCTTTCCACGTCGGCGGCGTACGCGGCGACCGCAGATCCAGCACCAGCCCGTCCCGGCCACCTCGGGCAGCACCGACGCCATCGGCGTACGCCAGTGCGCGCCCAGCGCACCGAGCCCCGGCAGCTTCACCCCCATCGAGCACCGGTAGGAGGGAATCCGGTCCGTCACCCGGACCGCTCCCCACAGCCCGGAGAAGACCAGCAGCGACCGCGCGGCACGCCGCTTGGCGGAGGCGTCCAGGGACGCCAGGC
>KE354623.1 GCA_000415505.1 Streptomyces afghaniensis 772 | reverse complement strand
GCCTTCTACGAGGACCTGGCCCCGGCCCAGGCGGAGGCGATCCGCCGGGCGCTGCGCATCCTCGCCGAGGAGCGGCGATGAGGATCGCGCGTCTGCTGGTCCGGCACGAGGTGCGGCTGCTGGTGAGTCTCGCGCTGTGTGTGGTGCGGCGTACCGAGGGGACAGGAGTGGGCGGGCTTTCGGGACGCGCGTGGGCAGGGCGCGATGATGTTCGGGTTCGTGTTCGTGTGTCTCGTCGAGACCGTCGCGATGTCCGTGCTGCTGCGCGACTGGCCGACCGTGCACGCCGTGTTCCTCTTCCTGGACGTGTACGGCATCGTGATCGTCGTCGCGCTGCACGCCTCGTCCGTACGTACGCCCG
>KE354622.1 GCA_000415505.1 Streptomyces afghaniensis 772 | reverse complement strand
GCTGCCGTCCAGGAGTTGTGGGCGTTGCTGGCCGAGGAGTGAGCACGACGTCCTGGACGAGAACGTCGCCCGCGCTCCCTGCTCAAGCACGCGAACCTCAACGTGCTCGGCCGCGGCAGCTTCCGGTCTTACCCCTCCCCTCCCGGGTCGACGGCGGCCTGCGCCCGCTGCGCGACCCGGGTGCGCCGGAGCTGGACTAGGACGACGACGGCGGGCAGAAGTGAGTGTCAGGAGCTGGCCAGGCCCGACCCGTGACCGGTGTTCAGGTATCGCCCCGGCGGCAGAACCTCTCCTGAAGAAGATCGGTGAAGCTACCGATGGGGTCGTCCCAATCGCCATTGCTCCAGTCGCCGTTGACGTTGGTAGTGACCATCTGT
>KE354621.1 GCA_000415505.1 Streptomyces afghaniensis 772 | reverse complement strand
GGCCCGCCGTGGAGCTGGACAGGTGGCGTTCGGCGTCCGTCAGCGTCCACCAGGGGCCGATGATCTCGATGCACGCGAAGGCCAGGAGAGGGCGCCAGTGGGTGCGGACCGTGCGGGTCAGGCCGCCCTGGCGCAGGGCGAAGGGGAGCAGGAGCGCGGCGCCCAGAGCGCAGCGCGTGAACACCACCATGGACGGGACAGGTCGTCCACCGCCACCTTGATCATCAGGTAGGGACACCCAGACCACTCCCATCAGGGAGAACAGGAACCAGCCGCGTGCAGT
>KE354620.1 GCA_000415505.1 Streptomyces afghaniensis 772 | reverse complement strand
TCCCCCCCACGTCCCCGACGCCGGAAAGGCCCGCCCGGTCCACGATCGCCCGGCCCCACGCCGGGCCGCCCTCTCGCCCCGTCCGTCCTCGCGGCGGCCCCTCGGGCTGCATCTCCGGCTGACCCACCCGGCACTCCCAACTGACCACGCTGCGTGACAAGCGACACACATGACGCACACGCGCGGACCCTTCTACCCCCCAACGGGTGGCGAGATGTAGCTTTCGCCGCTTTTCCGCCCGGAAGTATTCCTTGATCAGTTATAGGGCGCGAGGGGAACTCACTCGAAAGAGTGCTGGGGCGACGGCAGGCCCGACCACGTAGGCTCGTGCCGAACGGGAAAACCCGTACCGAGCAAGGAGCTGATCGTGATCCCCGGTGGTGGCCAGCCCAATATGCAGCAGCTGCT
>KE354619.1 GCA_000415505.1 Streptomyces afghaniensis 772 | reverse complement strand
TGCCCGCCAGCCGCCCCCACCTGGGACCCCGCCCAGTACCTCCGCCACGCCGGCCACCGCGCCCGGCCCTTCACCGACCTCCTCGCCCGCGTCCCCGACCTCCCCGGCGACCCTGCGCGCATCGCCGACCTCGGCTGCGGCCCCGGCAACGTGACCGCGCTGCTCGCCGCCCGCTGGCCCACCGCCCGGATCACCGGCTACGACAACTCGCCCGAGATGCTCGACAAGGCCCATGTCGAGCACGAGGGGCCACCCCGGGCGGCGGCCGTCTCGACTTCGCCCACGCCGACGCCCGTACGTGGGCGCCGGGCGAGTCCTGCGACCTGATCGTCAGCAACGCCACGCTCCAGTGGGTGCCGGGGCATCTCG
>KE354618.1 GCA_000415505.1 Streptomyces afghaniensis 772 | reverse complement strand
CACGTGCTCGCCGCCGCGGGCGAGCTGCACCCCGAGAACCTGGTCGTCGTGGTCGGCCACGCCCGTGAGAAGGTCACCGCCCATCTCGGCGAGATCGCCCCGGACGTCCGCACGGCGGTACAGGCGGAGCAGAACGGCACGGGGCACGCCGTACGGATGGGACTGGAGGCGCTCGGCGGGTCCGTCGACGGGACGGTCGTCGTCGTGTGCGGGGACACTCCCCTGCTCACCGGCGAGACGCTGCGGGCCCTCTCCGCGACCCACACGCAGGCGGCAACGCGGTCACCGTG
>KE354617.1 GCA_000415505.1 Streptomyces afghaniensis 772 | reverse complement strand
CCGTCCTCGGCCGCCGGCTCGCAGTACATCAACACCGGCGGCGACGAAGGTGTACCCGGACGGAGGTCGAGCAGGCCCTCAAGTCCACCCGGACGTCTACGACGCGCTGGTGCCGGGGTGGCCTGACCCTCCAGTGGGGCCGACCATGTGGCAGCGGTGGTGCAGGTGCGGAGGGCGCAGCGCGCCCGTCGCTGGAGGAGATCCAGAGCCACTGCCGGGACCGGCTGGCCGGATACAAGATCCCGCGGCAACT
>KE354616.1 GCA_000415505.1 Streptomyces afghaniensis 772 | reverse complement strand
GCCCGAGATGCGTCACGTGGAACACCAGGTGCGGAACCGTGAAGGCGAGGCACCCGAAGGCCGCCGCCCGCACCAGAGACCGCTCGGGACGAACAGCGGCCCACAGCAGGACCGTCGTCAGACCGAGTGACAGAGCACCGAGGTCACGCACGAGGTGTTCGTTGTACGGGGGGAATTTGGTCAGCCACGCGAAAGCCGGGAGAGGAAACGCGTCGTGGAACGATCGGGGCGCGAACAGAGCCCATGCGCCGGGCACCCCCTGCCCCAGGGACAGCAGCACCAGTGCGGCGCGCATCAGGAGGCCCCCGGTTTCGGCGCCGGCCCGCGGACACGCCCTGTCGGCCGGTTCCACGGGCCTCGGCGGACCTGAGCCCGTCCTTGGCGC
>KE354615.1 GCA_000415505.1 Streptomyces afghaniensis 772 | reverse complement strand
GGAGCGGAGTCGCCGGGGAGCCGTTCGTCGAGCGGACCAAGTCCGTACTCGTGCTGTCGCCGCTGCTCTGAAGACCATCGGCCACCGCCAGCGCGACCTCATGCTCCGCCACCCCTGGCTGCCCACCGCTCTCTCCACCCGCCGCAGCCCCGGCCCCAACACCCTGGCGTTCCTGGAACACGCCCTTGCCGCCCTGCGCCCCACCGGCCTGGACGGCGCGGCGAAGCTGGAGGTCTTCGCCCAGCTCACCGCGTTCGTCGCCGGACACGTCACCTACGAGATCACGCAGGCGGCAGCCGCCGAGTCCCCTGACCGGGCAGCGGCCGAAGCCCGCTACCTCGCCACCGTCGCCGCGGACGGCCACCACCCGGAACTCGCCGAAGCCCTCGCGGCCCCCGCACGCGCCGTGACCCCGAAGCCA
>KE354614.1 GCA_000415505.1 Streptomyces afghaniensis 772 | reverse complement strand
TGTCCAGCTCGCGGCCGGTCCCGGACGTTCGGCGATTGGACCACAGGGAGGCCGCGCCGACGTCGATGGGCGCCTCGCCGCGCGCGTGGCGCCCAGAGGCCTGAGGAACTCCTGCGACGTGGCCACCAGGTCCGACGCGCGCGTGCGCACCCGCTCCGGGTCGCACACGACGGCCATGGCGCCCTTGGGCAGCACGTCGAGCAGCAGCTCCATCTCGTCGACGAGGACCGGCGCGAGGGACTCCATGCCCTCCACCGCGATCCCCTCGGCGATCTTGCCGAGCAGTTCACCGAGCTCGGGGTGCTC
>KE354613.1 GCA_000415505.1 Streptomyces afghaniensis 772 | reverse complement strand
ACCTGTGGATGCCGGCCCACCTCCGGTGGCACGGCTCCGACGCCGGAGCAGGTCCGGGAGGCCGAGGCGCACTGACACCCGGGGGCGGCCGGCCCGGCCTCCGGTCCTGCCTCAGAGTGCGGTGGGAAGCGTCCGCCACAAGTGAGGCCGGTCGCCGGCCGACTTCAGGGTGTCGAGCACAGCCGGGTGAGGCGCGGCGTACAGGACCGGACAGTCGGTCTCGCCGAGCGCCGGATCGGGCGTGAAGGCGAGTCGCTCGCCGTCGAGGGAGAACTGCGCGTCCACCCCCGGCTTGTTGCCCCGGGGGTCCTGCCGGTGCCATGCGCCGTTGAACCGCACGGCGACCAGACCGTGCACGAC
>KE354612.1 GCA_000415505.1 Streptomyces afghaniensis 772 | reverse complement strand
CCAGCACCGGCGGCTGGCTGCTCACCGGCGGGGGGCACGGCCCTCGGAGCGCGTCGGAATCGGCGAGCCAGGACGTCGTTCTCGGTGGCGACCCCGGATCGCGCTGGCCCGGTGTCCTCGGCCAGGCGGCTCACCGTCCGGTCGACGAGGCCCTCCCACGGTGCCCGTGCGCGACCCCGTACGGCGCGGAGGCTCGCCGGTGATCCGGGAGACCTCCTGCCGTCCCGCGGTGACACTCTCCTGGACCTGGCGGTTCGC
>KE354611.1 GCA_000415505.1 Streptomyces afghaniensis 772 | reverse complement strand
ACCCGAACCAGATGTGGGCCGCCCTCATCGCGGTGGCCGGCCACGTAACCTCCCCCTTGAGCGGCAGCGACTACCTCGAACTGCTGCCGGTGCGCTGGCAGGCCATCACCGAACGCGGCATCCGCATGGATTACCGCACCTACGACGCGGATGTTCTGGCCCCCTACCGCGGCCAGCCTCCCCCGTCGCCTCCCGCGGCGGCAAATGGGAGATCCACA
>KE354610.1 GCA_000415505.1 Streptomyces afghaniensis 772 | reverse complement strand
CGGCGTCGGCGGCGGCAGCAGGAGACGAGGAGGCGGGTGACGTACCAGGTGCCGTCGGCGTCGCGGGTGACGAAACCGGTGAGCCGGACCGTGCGTCCCGTCAGGGAACGGCCGCTGTCGTAGACCGCCCGGGAGCCGAATCCCCGACGGGTGAGGTCGAGCGGGTTCCCGGCCGGCAGCGCCGGGAAGGTGCCGACGCCCCGGGCCGCACGCCGGTCGGCCTCGCGCTCCGCGCTGTAGGAGCCGAGGGCGGGCGGCGGGAACAGCAGCAGGGCCAGGGCGGGGAGGGTGAGGAACCAGGCGACGCGAGGGCCTGCGGGGCCGTGGGTGTGCCCGGCGGGGGCCGAGGTCCTCCTGCGCCTCCCCGTCATCTGCCGTCCGCACCAGCACCCC
>KE354609.1 GCA_000415505.1 Streptomyces afghaniensis 772 | reverse complement strand
GGAGTCAGGCCCGCGTCGGCGAACTCCGGAGTCCAGGTCACGTCCAGGTTCACCACGTCGTACTCGGCGCTGCCGGACTGCAGGGCGCCCAGCAGCTGGCTGCGCTGCTGGTCGGCCGAGCCGGGCAGCTCCACCAGCGGCCCGGTAGCCGCCTTCGCCCTCCTTGGCGTTCCAGGCGTCGATGAGCTGCTGGCGGATGCCGTTCTTGCCGGTGACGTCCTGGCCGCTGGCCACCACGATCCGGGGGAGGTGTCGGCGCCCGGCTGCTGCTGCACGCCACCGCTCGTGCAGGCCGCGAGCGTCAGCAGCGACAGCAGGGTCAGCGCGGCGGCTCTCAGGCGTCGGGCCATCATTCCTCCCCTGTTCCGGTGCGGGCGACCTCGT
>KE354608.1 GCA_000415505.1 Streptomyces afghaniensis 772 | reverse complement strand
TCTCCAGGCGGACCCGGGCCATGCCGCCGAACAGACCCGCCTCGATGCCGAGCATCGGGTCGTCGAGGAGCGGGTCGGTGTGACGGACCAGCTGTTCCCAGTCCTTGACCAGATAGGCGCGGCACGCGTGCAGGAAGCGGACCTGGGCGTCGGTGTCCACCGGCGGCAGCCCGGCGAGGGCGCGGTCCAGCTCGGGGACGTGGCGGCCGTCCAGCCAGTGGGAGGCGTGCGCGAGCAGCAGGTCGCGGGGGCTCTCCAGCACGGGCTGCAC
>KE354607.1 GCA_000415505.1 Streptomyces afghaniensis 772 | reverse complement strand
CGTGGCGGCGACCGCCGACACCACCGAAGCGCGCCCCCGACTTGGGCGCCGCCGCGCCCGGCTCGCCGACACCGCCGTACCTGACCTCCGACAACCCCCGCCTCCCAGGACCCCCTCCGCGATCCTCGCCACGATGCTCCAGGGCGCGGCCTCCGTGCCCGCGCACGAGCGCGGCGAGGTGCAGGTCTTCGAGACCGGGCCGCCGCGATCGCCGCCGCAGTCGCCCGCGCCGAGCCGGGCGACACCGTGCTCGTCGCGGGCAAGGGCCACGAGCAGGGCCAGGACATCGCCGGGGTGGTCCGTCCCTTCGACGACCGCCAGGTGCTTCGCGAAGCCATTCAGAAGACCCAGGGATGAATTCCCGCATGATCCAGGGGATGAACTTGTGATCGCCCTCTCCCTCGCCGAGATCGCAGAAGTC
>KE354606.1 GCA_000415505.1 Streptomyces afghaniensis 772 | reverse complement strand
GGAGACCGCCGTACCGAGCACGGCGAACTCGGGAATGCCCAGGAAGCCGATACCGGTGTAGGACGGGGGCCGACGCCGGGGTTCCTGGGGTCGGCGGAATCGGTCGCCGCCGTGTACTCCTGCCGGTACCAGGCGTCCGCCGCCTGCTGGTACTCGGGGTTGGAGTAGAGCGACCTGCGGTTCCCGGCGGGTGCCGCGGTCCAGCCCACCTCCTTCCCGACCAGCTCCTGGTACTCCTTGGAGGAGGCCCAGGAGATGAACTCCCAGGCGGCGTCCTTGTTCTCGGCCGCCTGCTGGATGCCCCACGCCCAGGTCCACAGCCAGCCGGCCTTCTCCGTCCGGTCGTGCGGGGCCGGGACGTAGCCGACCTTGCCCTTGACCGCGGAACCGTCGGCCTCGATCGACGAGGCCAGTGACGTGGCGTCGTAC
>KE354605.1 GCA_000415505.1 Streptomyces afghaniensis 772 | reverse complement strand
AGCCGGCGCCCTCGAGGCCACCCCGCCCGCACCACCCGTCTCCAGTACCCTCGGACGGCATGATCGCGACCCCCGACCGTACGCCCCCTGCCCAGGGAGTTCTTCGACCGGCCCGTCCTCGATGTCGCCCCCGACCTCCTCGGCCGCATCCTGGTACGCACCACCCCGGACGGTCCGATCGCCCTCCGCCTCACAGAGGTAGAGGCCTACGACGGTGCCGACGACCCCGGCTCCCACGCCTATCGCGGCCGCACGGCCCGCAACGGCGTGATGTTCGGTCCCCCCGGGCATGTCTACGTCTACTTCACCTACGGCATGTGGTTCTGCATGAACCTGGTGTGCGGCCCCGAGGGCAAGGCGAGC
>KE354604.1 GCA_000415505.1 Streptomyces afghaniensis 772 | reverse complement strand
CTTCGCGATGTCCCTGAAGGACATCGACCTGCACAACACCAAGTTCGTGACCTTGCCCTGGCGCTACGAGGGTTCACGGGTCGCGATCGTGCAGCCGGACGCCGACGACCTGTGGGCCGCGCTCAGGGCCGACCGCACGATCGACGGCAAGAACGCCGGCGGGAAGCGGACCGGGACGCCGGGTTCCGAGGCGTCCGCCTCCCCACAGCCGGTCTCCGGTGAGGGCATCGACGTCGCCGTCTACAACGGCACCTCGGTCCCCGGCCTGGCCGCCCGC
>KE354603.1 GCA_000415505.1 Streptomyces afghaniensis 772 | reverse complement strand
AGCCAGCCACTGGATCAGGAGAGCGCGAGGGCGGGCAAGGTCCGCCTCGGCCTCGTCGCTGGGCCGTCGCGTGGCGGACGGCCACGACAGGCCGTTGGCGCGCTCGGCCGTGAGCGAAGGCGCCAGGAGGTCGAGCACGTGACGGATGCGACTACTGAACTCGCAGACCGGTGCCGGGTAGGCGTGGTGTCGGGCCCAGCGCGCAGCCGCGTCGTACAGGTCGGCCAACTCCGCTCCACAAGCGGTGAGTTCCAGGCCGGCGCCGGGTGCGGTCCGGACGAGACCGTGGGCACGGGCCGCTTCGGCAGCGCGGCGCAGGTGAT
>KE354602.1 GCA_000415505.1 Streptomyces afghaniensis 772 | reverse complement strand
CGACGTTGACCTCCGTGCAGCACCGTCTCGACCGAAGCCCCGCCGGCCCCCACGGCTCGCGAGCAGCTTCTTGAACGCCATGTCTCTCCCTCTCGCCCACTACGGGTGAATCCCTGATCAGTCAAACGCGATCCGGCCTTGGCCGGTTCCACGCCCTCACCCTGGCAAGGCCGGCGCCCTGAGGCCACCCCGCCGCACCACCCGTCTCCAGTACCCTCGGACGGCATGATCGCGACCCCCGACCGTACGCCCCTGCCCAGGGAGTTCTTCGACCGGCCCGTCCTCGATGTCGCCCCCGACCTCCTCGGCCGCATCCTGGTACGCACCACCCCGGACGGTCCGATCGCCCTCCGCCTCACAGAGGTAGAGGCCTACGACGGTGCCGACGACCC
>KE354601.1 GCA_000415505.1 Streptomyces afghaniensis 772 | reverse complement strand
GTCCTCGGCTTCGCCTGAGGGCGCGCAACCGACCATCGCGTACTGCCCGGCGGGTGCGGATGGTTGCCAGTCGAGTTCGGTGGGGCTCTGCAGCACCTCTTGCTGTTCTGTGCTGGTCGGTGACCCAATTCACACGCCGCGAAGTCGGCCCTCCAGACTGACCGGGGTGGATCGCTGTCTGATCCGCCCTTGTCCCAGCAGCCGACCCTGGAGAAGGTGCCCATGAACGAGAACCTGCGCTTCGCTGTCTACCTTCCGCCGTTCGGCCCGTTCGGCGACCCCAACGTCCTCGTCGAACTGGCGGTGCGAGCGGAGGCCGCTGGGTGGGACGGTGTGTTCCTATGGGATCGACGTGGTCACCGACGCGATGCCGATCGCTGACTCCCTGGACCACGCTGGCCGCGATCGCGCACGGCCACCGAGAATCTGCTGCCTCGGCCCAACGGTCA
>KE354600.1 GCA_000415505.1 Streptomyces afghaniensis 772 | reverse complement strand
CGGGGCGCGTCACGGCCGGGCGGGGTGAGGGCGGGGCGGTGGCGAAGTGCTGCCAGCTCTGCCAGGTGGTGATCGGCCACTGCGGCTCTGCTGCGTGCGGGCCGGGCAGTGATGCCGTGGTGTCGGTGGTGGCGTGCTGGCCATGTGCGGGGCTGGTCACCAGTTGAGGGCTTCCTGGGCGGGGTCGTAGAGGCCGAGTCCGGTGTACGGGACAGGGGCGCTGGCGTTGTCGCCGAGGTCG
>KE354599.1 GCA_000415505.1 Streptomyces afghaniensis 772 | reverse complement strand
CTCGACCTCGACGTCGATGCGCGCCTGATCGGCGTCCACCTTCAGGAACACGTCGCCGACGCGCAGGGTCGCGCGCTCGGAATGGGCGACAACGACTTTGACCTCATCCATGGGCGACCAGTATCCCGGGGATGATCGCCGACGTCGCCAGCTTTATCGCGTGCGATTATGCGGCTGACCGTGTCCCGCTACTCGGGCTGTGAAGGCTCCGCCTGGCGCAGGCAGTACACGCACCGGGAGGCGGAGTCGACGCGGCCCATGCACCGCCGGCAGTCCCCGCGTTCACGCACCGGCCCCCCGGCCGTCCGCGCATGCCTGGG
>KE354598.1 GCA_000415505.1 Streptomyces afghaniensis 772 | reverse complement strand
GCAGTCTCCACGAGCTGGCGACGACCGGGCGTGGACGATGCACGCCCTGGCGGCGGTGGAGCGGGACCGGGCCCGGGTGGCGGAGGCGCTGGACCTGCTGACCGAGTCGCTGGTGCTGCACCGGCGGGGCGAGTCCGTGCACGGTCAGGCCTGGGCCCACTTCCAGCTCGGCCAGCTCGGCCTGCGCATGGGCGACGTCCCGCGGGCCGAGGCCGAGCTGCGCGCGGCCCTGGAGCTGTACGGCCGCACCCGTGACGCCCGCGGCGAAGCCTGGGCCTTGACCCAGCTGGCCCGGGCGCTGCTGGTCGCCGGTGACGCGTCCCCGGCCGTGGAGGAACTGCGCGGGGCCGCCGCCCGGCACCGCGAGAACGAGGACGCGC
>KE354597.1 GCA_000415505.1 Streptomyces afghaniensis 772 | reverse complement strand
GCCGAGTTCGCGCGAGGCGCGGTGCGAACTGAGGGTGCCGCTGAAGCGGGCGGCGAGTTCGGTGTGGTCCTGGGCGTCGATGAGGCGGGCGAGCTCGGTGCGGGTTTCCGGTCGGGGGTCCTCGGTGAGCCACGCCTGGGCCTGTGCGATGAGTTCGTCGTGCACGGTCTGTGTCAGCCTCTCCGTTGTGGGTGGTGCGGGGTGCCTGCGGCGGCCTGTGCGGCTGCGGTGGGGTGCGCGTAGCGCCTTACGCCGAGTGGGGGGTCGGGGCCGCGCCGGGGGGTGTCCGTCCTCGGAACGGCGCGATGGGGGTTGCG
>KE354596.1 GCA_000415505.1 Streptomyces afghaniensis 772 | reverse complement strand
CGTGACGGAGGTCCGGTGCGGCGACTGGCCGCGATCGGGGCGACGGCCGGTGTCGCTGGACGAGGGCACCGGTTCGGTGACCGACGGCGACCTCGACGAGTGGCCGAGCCCGGCGAGCCCTGGGCGGCGCTGCTGCCGGCCTCGACCCGACGGCGATGGGTGGGCAGCAGCGCGACTGGTATCTCGCGCCGGAGCTGCGGCCCCGGGCTGTTCGACGGCAGTGGGAACGTCGGGCCGACGGTGTGGTGGAACGGACGCGTGGTCGGCGGTGGGCCCAGCGGCCGCGGGGAGATCGTCTGGCGGATCCTCGACGAGAGGGGGTGGGCCGGGAGGCGCTCGCGGCGATCGAGAAGGAAGCGGAGCGGCTGAGCGGGTGGTGGGGACGACCAGGATCACGCCGCGCTTCCGGACGCCGCTGGAGAAGGAGCTGGCGGCGGGGCAGGACGTTTGAGAACTCCGACGCCGGGTGCCCTGGCGAACGGGCACCCGGCGCTCAGTTCGGCTCTGTTCAGGTCAGGCGGCTCAGCGCGAGTAGCGCATG
>KE354595.1 GCA_000415505.1 Streptomyces afghaniensis 772 | reverse complement strand
GGACCGTCGAGCGGAACGGGGGTTCCGAACCCGCCAAGCGGCCCAGGGCCACCACCGTGGGTACACCGGGGACACGGCCATCACCTCGGCCGGGGTGGCCTACGACCGGCGGCTTGCCCGGGCGGGCAGCAGGACGACCTGGTCGGCGTACTGGATGACGCGTTCCAGGCGGTGTTCGGCGAGGAGGACCGTCGTGCCGAGGTCGTGCACGAGGCGCTGGAGGACCGCCAGGACCTCCTCGGCGGCGGCCGGGTCGAGCGCGGAGGTCGGCTCGTCCAGGACGAGGACGCTCGGGTGCGGGGTGAGGACCGAGCCGATCGCGACACGCTGCTGCTGGCCGCCGGAGAGCGTGGCGATCGGGCGGTGGCGCAGATCGG
>KE354594.1 GCA_000415505.1 Streptomyces afghaniensis 772 | reverse complement strand
TCGGGCCGGAGGAGCCGTTCCACTCACCAGGTCGGTGCGCGAGCCGTCGGGCGACCCGGGGCACCCGGGTAGCCTGGGCGTGCACGTGCTGCATCACCGCGCCCTCGCCCGCCGCGTGCCCCCGCCCTCCCCGTTCACGCCGCAGCACCCAACCCTCGTCGAGCGCGTACACGTCGGCACGGCGGCCCGAGCCGAGCAGGCGTCCCGGTGGTGTCGTCGGCATAGACCGAAGGTATCCCGGCCCAACGGCACCCTCAGGCCGTTTTTG
>KE354593.1 GCA_000415505.1 Streptomyces afghaniensis 772 | reverse complement strand
GAGCGAATGACCTGCGGGCGTCGCTTCTAACTGCGGTCCTTCGCCGATGCTTCAGCATGCGGCGCGGGTACTGGTTCATCCCCAAGCACCAGTTCGGCCGGCCGGCCGCTGGACCCCATCGCCAACAGCGGGCCGCACCTGCCGATGTGGCTGGCGCAGCGGGTCTTCGGCACCCTCCTGCGGATCATCAACGGCGACCCGACGCGGCTGGGGCTGCCGAAGCCGGA
>KE354592.1 GCA_000415505.1 Streptomyces afghaniensis 772 | reverse complement strand
TCGTCGTCCGTCGTCGGCAACCTGGTGGACAACGCCTCGACGCCGTCGCCGGCAAGCCGCACGCGCGCGTGGAGGTGGAACTGCGCGCCGAGGGCCGTACGGCGATCCTCAGGGTGCGCGACACCGGCCCGGGAATCCCGCCGGAGCACCAGGAGTTGATCTTCACCGAGGGATGGTCCACGAAGAAACCGCCCGCGCACCGCGAGCGGGGCATCGGGCTCTCCCTGGTGCGCAGGCTCGCCGAGCGGCAGGGAGGCAGCGCGACCGTCGGGGAGGCTCACGGCGAGGGTGCGGAGTTCACGGTCGTCCTGCCGGAGGCATTGGCCGACCCGGGCCCGGAGCCGGCCCTGACCGTGCCGTCAGCTCCGCAGACCGCCAAGGAGGAGTCGT
>KE354591.1 GCA_000415505.1 Streptomyces afghaniensis 772 | reverse complement strand
GAGGAGCCGGCTCAGGGTGACCCCGACGATTCCCAGGTCGGGATGCCCCGTGAGCGACGCTTTGCCCCCTTCGTCTCCGTAGCGTGGAGTGCAGATGGGGTACTCGGACGAGAGGCCTCACGACACCTCACGAAGGAGCCGCACATGTCACGCCTCGCCCGCCCCACCCACGGCCGCATGATCGGCGGAGTGTGCGCCGCGCTGGCACGGCGCTTCGGCACCTCCACGACGACGATGCGAGTGATCTTCCTGGTCTCGTGCCTGCTGCCCGGTCCG
>KE354590.1 GCA_000415505.1 Streptomyces afghaniensis 772 | reverse complement strand
GCCCCCAGCCTCCCAGCCCAGAAGCGCAGGGGCGAGGTGACGTTGCCCAGTGCAGGTCAGCCGTGGCGTGGTCCAGCAGGTCACGGCCGGGGCTGGGATGCCGACGAACTCGGGGATCGCCCGGTCCATGTACTGCTGTCGTACGGCGACACGGTCGGTAACAGTTGCCGACACCTTCTCGCCTTGGTCAGGTCGTCCCACCAGGAGCCCGGCAGCCTGAGGTCGTGCTGGAGGATTGGGTCGTCGGACAGGACGGGGTGGTCGACGCGGGCTGACAGCTCCGCCCGGTAGGCGGTGCCGTCGTCGAAGGCGTCATGCACGCCCAGGAGCTCGGGCCGGTGCCCGTCGAGGTCGCCGAAGACGTGCTCGTGCGTTCAGGGCTCCGTCCCACAGC
>KE354589.1 GCA_000415505.1 Streptomyces afghaniensis 772 | reverse complement strand
AACCCGGTCGATCCGGGCTTGACCAGCAGCCGCCGCCGGATGTCCGGGCCGGTACTCAGCGGACTCCTCCGGCAGCGGAGGCCGCGGACCGACGAGCGACATGGCTCCGGTGAGCACGTTGAAAAGCTGCGGGAGTTCGTCGATCGAGTACCGGCGCAGCACCGCTCCCACCCGGGTCACCCGCGGATCCCGGCGGAGCTTGAACAGCGGGCCGGCGCCCTCGTTGCGGTCCG
>KE354588.1 GCA_000415505.1 Streptomyces afghaniensis 772 | reverse complement strand
CATCTGCCCTCCCGCGCTGTCCGATGCACGTGTCGCCGGTGAGGGGGCCGTCGTGCAGGGGGTGGCTGAGTGGCTTCGCGGTCATCGCGGTCGTCATCGGGGTCGGCTATCTGATCGGCCGCCGGGGGTATCTGGGCGACGGCGGGCGCGAGGTCCTGACGAAGCTGGCCTTCCATGTGGCGTCTCCCGCCCTGCTCTTCACGACGCTCGCCCGGGCCGACCTGTCGGTGATCTTCTCGGACCGGCTGCTGGTCACGGCGATGAGCACGGCAGCGGCGGCGGGTGTGTTCGTGGCGGTGGGTGCCGTGCGCGGCTGGGGTGTGGGCCG
>KE354587.1 GCA_000415505.1 Streptomyces afghaniensis 772 | reverse complement strand
CGGGGTCGGGCGTAGCGCCGAAGACGGAGTCGACGAGGTCGGTGCCGTCGACCGCCTCACGTGCGGCCGCCCGCAGGCCGGGGTCGGTGAACACGCCCTTGCCGGTGTTGAGGATCAGGCTGTCGGTGCGCAGCGAGGAGACCACGTGCCGGGTATCGGGCTTGAGGAGCTTCGCCTGCGAGGTCGGGATCCACTCGGCGATGTCGGCCTCGCCGCCGCGCAGGGCGTTGGCGCGCGCGGTGCCGTCCGGGATCCACGTCACGTCGAGGCCCGGTGCCTTCGCCTTGCCGCCCCAGTAGCCGTCGAACCGGTCGAGTGCCGCCCCGGTCTTGCCGGTCAGCTTCGTGATCTCGAAGGGGCCGGTGCCGGTGCCGACCGGGCTGACCTTGCCGTCCTTCGCGTACGCCT
>KE354586.1 GCA_000415505.1 Streptomyces afghaniensis 772 | reverse complement strand
TCACCCCGACAGTAACCACGGACTACGAGCGGTGGAAGCCGCTGCACTGGATCCTAGCCGTGCCGGACGTGATGGAGCGGGTGGGTTCGACGCAGTCATCGGCAACCCACCATTCCTCGCTGGTTCCGACATCACGGGGGCAATGGGTACAAACGTCCGGGATTGGCTCGTTGAGGTATGCGCATCCGGTTATCGCGCAAACGCCGACGTGGTCGCATACTTCTTCCTTCGCGCGGAAAAACTCCTTACCTCGACAGGGGGGCTTGGGCTCATCGCAACCAACAGCATCGCCCAAGGGAAGAGTCGCGAGGTAAGCCTCGACAGAATGAGTTCTAGCGGCTTTACCATCACTCGGTCCATTCAAAGTCGACCATGGCCTGCCGTGAGCGCCAGTCTGGAGTATGCGGCT
>KE354585.1 GCA_000415505.1 Streptomyces afghaniensis 772 | reverse complement strand
GACCCCGGACGGTGGCCGCCGCTACCCCCGGCGTGGAGACGGCCGCCCTGGTCCCGGGCCCGAGACGGCGGACCCATGCCCCTCGCGCGGGCCTCCGGCACCGACCCAGGACCCCTACCCCGTACACCCTCGCCGAGGGCGCCCCGCCCGCGGCGCCGACGAGGCCGTGCCGGGCAGGGGCTGCTGGACCTGCTGGACGTGCGCGTCGGCGACTGGGTGCGGATGACCGTCGGCGACCAGCCGCAGATCCTGCACATCGTGGGCCGCAGCATCGAGCCGGAGAACGCCGGCCGGGTCATCTCCACGTCCCTCGACACCCTCCG
>KE354584.1 GCA_000415505.1 Streptomyces afghaniensis 772 | reverse complement strand
TCCAGCAGCTCCATGACGAGGTAGAGGACGCCGTCCGGACTCGCCGAAGTCGTGCACGACGGTGATGCCGCGGTGCTGAGCGCGGCGGCCACCCGGGCCTCACGGCGGAACCGCTCCCGCCAGCACGCGGGTGAACGCGTGGTCGTGGTTCGGGCCCAGCGGTTTGAGGCACTTGACCGCGACGTGCCGGCCCACGGGACTCGTCCCGTGCCCGCCACACCTCGCCCATGCCGCCGCGCCCGATCCGGTCGAGCAGCCGGTACCGGCCGTGAATGAGCCTGGTCTCCCCCATTTCGCGCGACGCTCCCCCCGGTAGCTGTTCGCCCGCCCCTCCCCTGGCCC
>KE354583.1 GCA_000415505.1 Streptomyces afghaniensis 772 | reverse complement strand
GTTCCGACTGTTTCCTCGACACCCAGCGCTGGTTCCCGCTCTTCGGCCTGCCCTCCACCTCGAAGCGGAGACCGACCAGGTCGAGCAGGGCGCGTAGGGCCGGTCGGGGTCGCGCAGCCGTATCCGGCCCCCGGCCCGCCGGGCGGCCAGCTGGAGCCGCGCCAGCAGGTCGACGGCGGCGAGCCCGGGCGGCCCGAGGCCTCCGACATCGCACACCACGACCCGGGCACGGCTGGTTCGCAGCAGTGCCCTGACGTCGTCGCTCAGTCCGCTCACCTCGTCCCGGGCGACGGGACCGGGGAGCACGAGCACGGGGGGTGTCACGGCGTCCACGATCGGTAGACCGGGCGGGCGGCGGTAACTCATC
>KE354582.1 GCA_000415505.1 Streptomyces afghaniensis 772 | reverse complement strand
CGGCGCTCGCGTAGCCTTGTAGCCGTCGTTGCGGACGACGGACGGCTCCTTGCCCTCGTCGTAGGAGTCGAGGGTGTACGGGCCGGAGCCGACGACGTCGCTGCCCTTGCGGCAGGGAGTTCTCCGGGTAGGCCTCCGGGGAGACGATCGACATGGCGGGCGTGGCGAGCACACGGGAAGGTCGCGTCGGGCTGTTGAGGTGGAAGATCACCTCGCGCTCGTTCGGCGCCTGGACCCGTTCGAGGCTGCCGAGCAGACCGGCGGGGCCGCCGTTGACGTTGATCTTGCGGATCCGGTCGAACGAGTACTTCACGGCCCGGGCGTCGAG
>KE354581.1 GCA_000415505.1 Streptomyces afghaniensis 772 | reverse complement strand
AACTCCGGCTCGATCGTCGACCACGGCGGCCGTCCGCGGCGGCCTCCCGCCGGGACCACCTGGACCGCTGGTACACCCCGCTCAAACGCCTACCTGTCCATCGGCCGCCCCGGCGCCGCATCAGGGAACTGGCGGCCCTGGTGGAGCGGGGGTGGTGCGGATGCTGGGCCCCGCCTGAAGGTGACGGAGGCGGACGGTGCCTGGGCGGCGCACTCACCCGACGTGCCGGGGTCGGCCGTCCGTGTGAGAACCCTCATAGAGGCCCGTCTGCCGGAACCCGACCTGCGGAAATCGGCCGACGGGCTCCTTGCGGAGCTGCTGCGGACCGGACGGTGCCGTCCGCACACCGTCGACGGTTATGAGAC
>KE354580.1 GCA_000415505.1 Streptomyces afghaniensis 772 | reverse complement strand
CGGGAGCGCCGCTCGCGCGCGCTTCGCGACGCGTGCCGACGGGCGTCGTCTGTCCTGCAGACAGGTGACCTGCTGTTCCTGCAGACAGGTGACCTGGTTCTGTTCCTGCGCCGGGGCGACCTGGTTCGTGCGCAGATACCGTTCGGCCGCGTCCGCCGCCTCCCGCGCGCAGCGCTTGCCCATCAGCACACAGAGCGTGTAGCCGGAG
>KE354579.1 GCA_000415505.1 Streptomyces afghaniensis 772 | reverse complement strand
TCGCGTGGCAGTGGGCGGGGGCGGGGAGGGGATCGGGCGGCGAGGCGGACACGGCCGTACTCCTTGGTGCGGGGGAGCGGGAGATCGATGAGCGGGAAGGGGCGCTCAGCGGATGCTGAACCCGCCGTCCACGGTCAGGACCGACCCGGTGATCTGCCGGGACTCGTCCGAGGCGAGGAAGACGACGGCGGCGGCGACGTCCTCGGGCTCGATCGAGCGCGTTCAGTGGGCTGTGCCGCGGCGAAGGTCTTCTCGTGTTCGTGGACGGCACCTCCAGCGCCATGGCGATCTCGGCGAGCAGTCCCGGCCTCGGCCCGCTCGTCGTCGCGCACCGA
>KE354578.1 GCA_000415505.1 Streptomyces afghaniensis 772 | reverse complement strand
GTCGGGCCGGCGTCCGGTCGTACGCCGTTCACCGGCGACGGCGACGCGGGGCTCCGGGTTCGCCGGTCCGCGTTCCCGGCGTACGGGGCCGTGCGGCATCCGCTCGGCGTCGTCCGGGGGCTGCGTGCGCTCAAGCGAAGGGTGCCGTCCGCGCACCGGTATGAGCTGGACGAGAGCGCCACCGTCGGCGCCATCGCCGAGAGCGGCGTCCTCGATGTCGTGCTGCGCCCGGCTGCGGACCGCTGGCTTCACCTCGTCCTCGCCGTCGACGACGGCCTGTCCATGCGGGTGTGGCGCGACACCGTCGACGAGTTGGCCGATGCGCTCAGGGGCTCGGGCATCTTCCGCTCCGTGCGTGTGAGTCCGCTCGGCGCACCCGTCCGGTTCGTCGGCGATCGGACCGCTGTGCTCGTCGTGACCGACGGTGTCGCCGACCACTGGTACACCGGAACCGCCCACAGACGTCTGGCCACGTTGGC
>KE354577.1 GCA_000415505.1 Streptomyces afghaniensis 772 | reverse complement strand
CCCGCAGCACGTACCGGTCGCGGTCCATCCCCTCGTACCGGGAGAACTCCATCGCCTCACGAACCGACGGTGACTTCCCGGCCGCGGCAGCCCGCCCGCCCGGCTGAAGCCTGTCCGTACCGATCATCGCGAACGGCACCACCGGTGCTCCCGTCATGAGCGTGAGCCGGGCGATCCCGGTAGCCCCCGGTACAGCCGGCCGTCGGGCGAGCGCGTGCCCTCCGGGTAGATGCCGAAGACCTTGCCCTCCTCCAGCACCCGGCGCCCGGTCATCAGCGCGGCGACCCCGCCACGGCCGCCGTCACGGTCCACGGGGATCATGCCGACGCCGGTGAAGAACCAGGCCATCTGCCGGCCCTTGAAGCCCTTGCCGGTCACGTACTCGTC
>KE354576.1 GCA_000415505.1 Streptomyces afghaniensis 772 | reverse complement strand
GCCGCCGCCTTCGACCGTGAACGCCGTCGTGCGCGGGAGTTCGTCGTCGCGACTGCGGGCCGGGGGCCGTCCGACTGACCCTCGGAGGACGGGCGGGCACGGTGGCCGCGCGCTGTGATCGGCAGCGACGTGTACTCACGCATCGTCGACCCATCGGATCGCCGGACCGCTCCGCTCTTCGGGACGGGGCGGGAGCGGTGGTGCTCGGGCCGGTCGCTGAGGCGGGCGGGCGTCCTCGGTGGCAGCGTGGCAACGGACAGCCGACTGCTCGACCTCATCGGCATCACGGCAGGCGGCAGCCGGCAACCCTCCTCCACCGACACCCTCGCCCGTGGCGAGCACTATTTCCGC
>KE354575.1 GCA_000415505.1 Streptomyces afghaniensis 772 | reverse complement strand
TCCTGTTGGTGGTGCGGAACTGGCCGCCAACGCGGTGCAGTACGCCCCGGGTCCGTTCGCACTGCGGATGCGCCGGACCTTCGACGGGGTGCATGTGGTGCTGCACGACACCAGTTCCACGGAGCCGGCCCCGCGCCCGTTCGATCCGCGCAGCGGGGGCGGCGGCATCGGCTGGCACCTGATCCACACCCTGTGCGACCAGGTCAGCGTGGTGAGCGACGAGCGCGGCAAGGACGTGCACGTGTTCCTGCCCTGGTGAGCCGGGAGCGTCACGGGCGCGGCACCACGCCCGTGACCGGCTCAGTGCTCAGTGCTCAGTGCTCATGCCGAGGTCGTCGCACGTGGTGGCAGCCGGTCGTAGTAGTCGCCCACGGCCGTGAGGTACTCCCGGTCC
>KE354574.1 GCA_000415505.1 Streptomyces afghaniensis 772 | reverse complement strand
TCGGAGATCCGGGTGGCCGAGGACGGGGAGGAGTCCTGGTGCGCGGCCCGTCGGTGTTCCAGGGATACGTGGGTGACGAGGCCGCACCCGGGCCGCGCTGCGCGGCGGCTGGCTGGCCACCGGGGACCTCGGGCAGCTGGACTCCGAGGGCTATCTGACGATCACCGGCCGCAAGAAGGACATCATCGTCACCAGCAGCGGCAAGAGCGTCGCCCCGGCCGCCCTGGAGCAGCGGCTGCG
>KE354573.1 GCA_000415505.1 Streptomyces afghaniensis 772 | reverse complement strand
GGTCCCGGCGGTCATACCGGCGGCGGCTCTGGCTGTCACACCGGGCTGACGTGCTTGGCCGGCACCGCGGTCACACAGGCGGGCGGGTCCCGGCGGTCGCACCTGGCGCGCCCTGGCTGTCACGTCGGCGGTCGCACCTGACGGGCGCGCCCTGGCTGTCACACCGGCGGTTGCACCTGGCGGACGCGCCCTGGCTGTCACGTCGGCGGGCGGATCTGGCTGATACGCCCGGCGGACGTGTCTTTGCCGGCACCCCGGCGGGCGGGTCCTGGCGGTCGCACCTGGCGGACGCGT
>KE354572.1 GCA_000415505.1 Streptomyces afghaniensis 772 | reverse complement strand
TGCTTCACGGCCAGACTGCGGTTCTGCGTGGCGTAGCAGATGTCGTCGCTGGGCGGCGAGATGAGCTGCGGGAA
Organism: Streptomyces afghaniensis 772; assembly: GCA_000415505.1. Lineage (GTDB taxonomy): Bacteria > Actinomycetota > Actinomycetes > Streptomycetales > Streptomycetaceae > Streptomyces > Streptomyces afghaniensis. The sequence continues at coordinate 158 of KE354572.1, read as the reverse complement.
CGTTCTCCGTTCAGGGCGTCGACGGTCTCCATGGTCTCGTCGACGGACAGCGTGGTCTGGGAGAGCCACACGACCTTGGACGGGTCGCGGACCTCGACCTTCTGCACATCGCCCGGGCCGTCGACGAGCTGGATGTGGTCGGGGCCGTCGCCGGAGGT
>KE354571.1 GCA_000415505.1 Streptomyces afghaniensis 772 | reverse complement strand
CGAAAAAGGCGGTGGGCCGCCCCCGTGCAGGGAGCGGGCCCACCTATGAGCTGTACGACCGAGCCGTAGGGCGTTGCCCCCTGCTCAGCCGGCGAGGATCGCGCGCGCCAGCTTCGCCGTCTCGGTCGGGGTCTTGCCGACCTTGACGCCGGCGGCCTCGAGGGCCTCCTTCTTCGCGGCGGCCGTACCGGAGGAGCCGGAGACGATGGCGCCGGCGTGGCCCATGGTCTTG
>KE354570.1 GCA_000415505.1 Streptomyces afghaniensis 772 | reverse complement strand
CGAGATCACCACGATCGCTTCCTGCTGGCCTGCCTCGGCATGATGTGGAACGACCCGGAGGTAGGCCGCAAGACGCTCCTGCTCATCCCGCTGATCGCGGCCATGCTGGTCGCGGGCTGGTTCGGCATCCGCCGCCGGGTGTCGCAGACGGCCGACCAGGAGCTGTCGCAGCTCACGAAGTAGCAGGCCGGCGCCACTGTCAGTGGCAGCGCATACGGTGGCGTCATGTCGGGGATCACGTACGTCCGGGGTGACGCCACCGTTCCGTCGGTCAAGGGCGTCAAGGTCATCGCCCACGTCTGCAACGAC
>KE354569.1 GCA_000415505.1 Streptomyces afghaniensis 772 | reverse complement strand
TTCCGGTCCTCGGCCTGTTCCGCGATCTCGCCCGGACTGCGCTCAGGCACTGGGCGAGGACCACCCCGAGACACTCCGCGTCCGGATGAACCTGGCCATCGCCACCCTCGAGACCGAGGGGCCGTCGCGGCCCGGCTGCTGTGCGCGCGGGTCGTCGCGTCGCTCCGCAGAGTGCTGGGGGACGAGCACCCCGAAACCGTCCTGGGCAGGGAACTCCTCCAGGAGATCGACCGGGGGGAGCGGCCGGGAACGGACACGGGGCACGGCCCGCGACGGTGGGTTCACTCCAGGCACTCGTACGGCAC
>KE354568.1 GCA_000415505.1 Streptomyces afghaniensis 772 | reverse complement strand
ACCCCGTTCCAGCCGCGCGGCGACCACCGCCGGGACCGGGCCGGCCTCGGCGACCCGGCCCGCACCAGCCGCAGGTTCTGCGCCAGGCTCACCGACACCAGCGTGAGCACCGGCAGGACCAGCACGGACGGCTCGTCCAGCGGCCCCTGCCCGGCGCCCGGCAAGGACACGGCGGGCAGCCAGCCGAGCCCGGCCGCGAACACCGCCATCAG
>KE354567.1 GCA_000415505.1 Streptomyces afghaniensis 772 | reverse complement strand
GATCGCGTAGCTCATGGCCCTCGCTGGCCGTGGTGGGGTACGGGGGTGTGGGGGCGGGCCGATGGTTCGGTTCCTCAGACGGTGTGGTGGGGTAGTCGGTGTAGCCGGCCATCCCCCGCCGTGAAGGTCGCCGGTCGGGGGTGGTTCAGCGGCGCGTCAGAGCGTAGCCGCTCGACCAGGTCCGGGTTGGCGAGCGCGAGGGCGCCGACGGAGACGAGGTCGGCCGTGCCGTTGTCGACGTCCTTGGCGCGGGTGGGCAGGTCGGTGCCGGCCCGGTTGAGGATCAGCGTGGTCGGCCACAGCGCGCGCAGGGTGCCGAGCAGTGCGTCGTCGTCCGCGTGGAGGATGTGGAGGTAGGCGAGGCCGAGGGGGCTCAGGGCGC
>KE354566.1 GCA_000415505.1 Streptomyces afghaniensis 772 | reverse complement strand
GACATACCGTGACATCGGCTGTGACCATTCCCTAGGCACGGGGGTACTGGAGGGCGTACGGCCGTTGCCGCGCGGGCGCGGCAGGTCGTGAAGGCGTACGGGACCGGTGAGACCCGCGTCGTCGCGCTCGACCACGTCGACGTGGACATCGCACGCGGCCAGTTCACCGCGATCATGGGCCCCTCGGGGTCCGGCGAGTCCAC
>KE354565.1 GCA_000415505.1 Streptomyces afghaniensis 772 | reverse complement strand
CCGATCTGCTTTGAGGTAGTCCTTGACCGGTCGGCGTGGCACGGCCGCGGCGACCTGCTGGCGGGGGCGTCGTCCTCGTCCTCGTCGGACAGCACGAAGCCGGCGTTCTCCGTACCCTCGGGCTCCTCGCCGGCCTTGCCGGGTGCGGCCTCCTCGAGCACCTCCTCTTCGAGAAGCTCGACGTCGTCCTTCTTGGCGCTGGTCTTCTTCGCCGCGGTCTTCTTGGCGGGAGCCTTCTTCGCGGCCGCCTTCTTGGCGGTCGTCTTCTTGGCTGCTGCCTTCTTGGCGGGGGCCTCGTCCTCGACGGCGGACTCGGCGGCGGGTTCCGCCGGCGTGGCGGTGGCGGTGGCCTTCCTGGTGGTCACCGCCTTGGCCGCGACGTCTTGTGGCGGT
>KE354564.1 GCA_000415505.1 Streptomyces afghaniensis 772 | reverse complement strand
GGTCGACTCCGCGACTCGTACGTCACGGAGCTTCTCGGGGTGGGGACCACGGCCGCCAGCAGGCGCCGGCCCGAAGGCGACGGCGACGAACAGCACGCCGACGGACGGCGAGCAGTCCGACGACCGGAATAGGACTCGGAAGTAGTCCGCCGCGACGACGGTCGTGGTGACGACGGTCGGGTTCCGGCGACGTCCGTCCCTCGCTCCCTGAAACTCGGACCTGGATCCTGCGACGGTTCCGCGGCTCCGGGGCACGGCCGGGAACAACGGACGGCCGTCCGTTCATCGAACGACGGGTGCCGCCGT
>KE354563.1 GCA_000415505.1 Streptomyces afghaniensis 772 | reverse complement strand
AGCCCTCGCCGACGGGTCGGACTCCGCACTCGTACGTCAGGAGCGTTCTCGGGGTGGGGACCACGGGCCGCAGCAGGCGGCCGGCCCCGAAGGCGACGGCGACGAACAGCACGCCGACGACGGCGAGCAGTCCGACGACCGAATAGGACTGGAAGTAGTCCGCCGCGACGACGGTCGTGGTGACGACGGTCGGTTCCGACACGTCCGTCCCTCGCTCCCTGAAACTCGGACTGGATCCTGCGACGGTTCCGCGGCTCCGGGG
>KE354562.1 GCA_000415505.1 Streptomyces afghaniensis 772 | reverse complement strand
TTGTGCCGGGCACCCGCCTCACCCGCCCCCGCCGCACCGCGCGGCCCCGCACAGCAGCACGTTCGCGTGCCGGGTCGTCCACACCCCACGCGGCCGGTGCCGGTCCTGGGTGTGCGGCCAGCTCAGCTCGCGGTGGAAGATGTTGCCGCCGGGCAGCCCCAGGTCCCGCTCCCGGTCGAGCGGGGTCCGGGCCTCGATGCAGGGCCGTCCGTCCGCGTCGGTCGCCAGGCAGTCGGCGAGGGGTTCGGCCAGGTGGGCGTCGAGCTGGGCGAGTGTCGACTTCAGCAGCTCCTCGCGTGCGGCGTCGTTGTCCCGCTCGAACAGGCGGGCCGGGGTGTGCAGGCC
>KE354561.1 GCA_000415505.1 Streptomyces afghaniensis 772 | reverse complement strand
CGGGGGAACGGGGCGGTGCGGGTGCCGATGCGCGAGGGTGACGACGCGTGAGTTTCCACAGCATGTGGGCGGAGCTGCTGCCGGTCGGCCGCAGCTCCGCCTCCGGTGGTTACCGCCGCTTCGCATGGACGGACGCCGACTCCGACTGCCGGGCCTGGTTCGAGGAACAGGCCCGCTCGCGCGGTCTCGCCTACGAGGTCGACCGGAGCGGCAACCAGTGGGCTTGGCTCGGTGACCCCGCCGTCGGGGACGCCGTCGTCACCGGGTCGCATCTGGACTCCGTGCCGGACGGCGGAGCCTTCGACGGGCCCCTCGGAGTCGTGTCCGCCTTCGCCGCGCTGGACGAACTGCGCGGCCGGGACGCGCGGTTCACCAGGCCCCTCGGCATCGTGAACTTCGGTGACGAGGA
>KE354560.1 GCA_000415505.1 Streptomyces afghaniensis 772 | reverse complement strand
GGACGCCTGGAACTCCACGGAGCGCGGTCAGGCCCGTGCACTTCGGGTTCCTTCGGCATGAGGGCCGAGGGCACCCGGGGCCAGGCGGCAGGGGCGGTCCTCGCACAGGGACGGGCGGAGGCCAGGTCGTCGCCGGCCCTGGCGGCGTACCCCTCGTTGAAGACGAGGTAGATGACGTCGAGGACCGAGCCGAGGCGGGCCTCGCGGTCGGGGCCGTAGGGCACCTCCGAAGGCGATGTTCTTCGTGGCCAGGGTGCGCTTGGCGCGGACGATGCGCTGCGCGACGGTCGG
>KE354559.1 GCA_000415505.1 Streptomyces afghaniensis 772 | reverse complement strand
CGGCTTGGATGGAAGAACGCGGACTTGTAGAGGTTGACGGAGTGCCGGCGGCCTTGGCGAGGGCGGCGGTCTCGACGGACGAACGTCGTGGCCACGACTACCGGGTCGTTGTAGGGTCCAGGAGAGTGGACCTTGGATGCCGTGCCGGACGGCGATGTCGACGACTTCCTCGGGCGTGTAGTGGTAGACGTCCTTCGGTCCTCGACGTAACGCGCCTGGGACGTCGTTCCAGTTGTGGGCAGTAGTCGCAGTTGAGCATGCAGCCGAC
>KE354558.1 GCA_000415505.1 Streptomyces afghaniensis 772 | reverse complement strand
GGAACGCGCCGACGACATCCACGCGGCCTTCGCGACCCGGACATCAAGGCGGTCATCGCGTCGATCGCGGGGACGACCAGATCACCGTGCTGCCGCTGCTGACCGGGAGTTGATCCGGGCAACCCGAAGCCGTTCTTCGGGATGAGCGACAACACGAACCTGCTCGCCTACCTCCACAACAGCGGCATCGTCGCCTTTCACGGGGCGACTGTGATGTGCGAGCTGGGCCGCCCGGTGGCCATGCATCCGCAGACCGCCGAGTCCCTGCGCGCCGCC
>KE354557.1 GCA_000415505.1 Streptomyces afghaniensis 772 | reverse complement strand
GCCTCGGGCAGGCTGCTCTCGTCGGCGGGGTCGTCTCCGGCCGGTACGCCGCCGCCGGTTCCAGGCCGGAGCTGCGTTCGGTTCGGGATCGGGACTGATGTGACTCATGCCTCCGGTCCCCCGGACTCACTACCGAGATCATCAGCGGGACGACTTCCGTATTTCCGTACCCCAGGGCCCCGGCCTCGACTACATTCGAGCCCCGCCGACTGACGCTACCCGTCGGCAATGTCACACCCGTACCCGTCAGGAGCAGCATGCGCGACCTCGCCCTCGCTCCACCGGCCGTCTCGCCCCTGACCGGCGGGCTCGCCGACAGCGTCTTCGAGACGGCGGACCGCGAACCCACCCGGCCGGTGCTCGCCCGCCGCGCCGACCCGGCCGCCGCCTCCTGGGAGGAGGTGACGGCGATCGAACTGCGCGACCAGGTGGTGGACGTCGCGAAGGGGCTGATCGCCTCCGGGATAGCGCCGGGGCACCGCGTGGCGATCATGGCGCGTACCCGGTACGAGTGGACGGTCCTGTGCTACGCGCTGTGGGCCGTGGGGGCCGAGGTCGTCCCGATCTATCCGA
>KE354556.1 GCA_000415505.1 Streptomyces afghaniensis 772 | reverse complement strand
CCGTCCTGTCACGGGCCGCGTTGGACACGGCCGGTGGCGAGCGGGCCCTGCTCGATGTGGCACGGGCCCTCGACGGGGCTGCGGTCACGGCAGAACTGGAGCGGCTCCTCGCGCCTACGGACGACTGCGCGAGCGGCCTCGAGAGGATCTCACCCAGCAAGGACGACAGCTCGGCGTCGGCGCTTGCCGAGACGTCGGAACGGGACCTGCCGAGAGCTGAACAGCGCATGACTGA
>KE354555.1 GCA_000415505.1 Streptomyces afghaniensis 772 | reverse complement strand
TCGACGCCGATCCCGGGCTGGTTCCTAGCCGATCGCGAGTACCAGCCGTTCACGCCGGCCATCGAGACCCTGCGCGGCCTGCTGCTCGGCACCGAGATCGGCAACAACGGTGGATCGCGATCGCCTGGTGTGTCGGCCTGACCGCACTCGGCTACCGCTGGTCGACGTCGCTGTTCAACCGCGACCCGAAGTAACCGGCATGACAGCGCGGGCCGCCTCCCGCAACTCGTCCCGCCCCAGGGCGGCGTACTCCGACACCGCGTCGGCGTAGGCCGCCCGGTCGGCGTCCTGGGCCGCCTTCCGGGCGCGGTCCGCCGACATCGTCGGCTGGAAATCGCGCAGCACCCGCAGCCGTTCGGCCAGCGCGATCATCCGTACGG
>KE354554.1 GCA_000415505.1 Streptomyces afghaniensis 772 | reverse complement strand
TGGTCGAGGTGTATGCGAGTGCGGCGGCGGGAGTTCTGCACTGGCGGCAGGAGGAGCCGGCGGACCCCGGTGCGGGGAGAGGGGGCCGACGTGCCCGCGCTCCGGGGACCCTCCGGGCGATCGCCACGTCCGCCGAGCACACCACCCTCTTCTTCACGGACGTCTCCGGCGACCTGTGCGCCTGGCGCCCGGGGGAGAAGCCGGTGACGCTCATCGCCTCCGCGGGGCCGGGTCCCGTGTCCGCCGTGCGCTGAGAGATCGAGGGGCACGAC
>KE354553.1 GCA_000415505.1 Streptomyces afghaniensis 772 | reverse complement strand
TCCTCGCCCTGCCCGACGCGATCGTGGTGTTCGCCGCGTCCTTGGCCATCTCCGTCTGGGACAGGGCACGGCCGGGAGGCGACAAGCGCCGGGCCCACGCGGCAGCGGGCCAACGGAGCCGCCGTCGCCCGCCGGGTACGTCACCGAGCGCGGCGCTGCTGGCCCACATCGGCATGGGCGGCACGATGTGCGCCATGCTCGTCATGATGGCCGCCTGACGGCTCGTCGCGGATCAGTGACCGCCGGTCGACGTGACCGCGAGGCGCTTCTTGAACGTCCTGCCGCCGTCCTTCGACTCGAACACCCCGGCTTGAGTGGCGGCAAGGACATGCTCGGCG
>KE354552.1 GCA_000415505.1 Streptomyces afghaniensis 772 | reverse complement strand
GACAGCTCCCGGGACTGGGCTCGAATCGCTGCAGGGATACGAGGCGCTCGCCCTCGAAACCCGACGGCCAGGACATGGCGCACAAGCGGATTCACGTCCATGGACGATGACGCGGGTTACGGGCCACCTCATGCCTTTGAGCAACGCGCGCCCCCTCACGGCCGCGGCCGGCTGACGTCGCCCGAGCCGCGCCTGGCCCCCTCCAGCCTTGAACGCCCACCTCGAAGG
>KE354551.1 GCA_000415505.1 Streptomyces afghaniensis 772 | reverse complement strand
TCTGCGCGATGAGCGACAGACACAGCCCGCGCCCAGCAGCACGGAGGCGGTGTTGACGCCGCGTCCCCGTCCCGTGCCCGCGTAGGCGAGGAAACGGTCGAGGTCCCCGGGTCCGGTGGCGACCAGGTAGACCAGCGGACCGACCATCAGCAGCAGCCAGATCGGGTGGTCCACACCTGGAGCTTGCTCAGCGCCGTCATGCCGTAGATGACCAGGGGGATCACCATGAGCGTGGACACCAAGTAGCCCAGCCACAGCGGCAGTCCGAGGCCCAGCTTCAGGCCCTGGGC
>KE354550.1 GCA_000415505.1 Streptomyces afghaniensis 772 | reverse complement strand
TTCCCGGCCGGGGATCCGCGCCCGCGCCGGTGGACAACTGGGACCAGGCTCCCAGCGCCAGAGCCACTGCGGCGGCGGTGGCGACGACCCGTCCCACGCGCCGGACCTTGGCACGGCGGTCCAGGTCACGCCAGGCCACGCGGACCCACAGGTCCTCCGGCTGCCACAGGTCACCGACGGCGTAGGGGGGTTGGAGCCGCAGTCCCGCCGCCCGCTCCTGCGCGGAGGGCTCCCTGGGCG
>KE354549.1 GCA_000415505.1 Streptomyces afghaniensis 772 | reverse complement strand
TTGCGCCAGGCGTCGCCCTCCCGCCGGGGCGTGATGGTGCGCAGGCTGTCGGCGATGGCACGAGGGTCGGTGGAGAGGGCCACGCCCTGCTTGTTCTTCGCGCCGAGGACCGAGACTGTGAGGGTAGCGGACAGCGGAATGCCGTCGAAGTTCTCCGCCATACAGCCCAGGTAGAGGGCACCGGAGTCGTGCGCGTCCTTGGCCATTTTACGGAGCATCGGCGCTCACGTCGGCGCGGTACGGGGCGAGTTCAGGCATGTCCCGAACCCGCTCGTCGACAAGGGTCCTGATCGTGGCCTCGACGGCCCTCGG
>KE354548.1 GCA_000415505.1 Streptomyces afghaniensis 772 | reverse complement strand
CCGGCCGGCCATCAGCCACGCTCATGCAACGGCCGCCGAGGGTGCGCCCGGCGCAGCATGTCTCGGGGTCGTCGGAGACCGCCACATGGCCCTGGAGTCGGCCCGTGACGATGCCCGAGGACTCAGCTTCTGGCACCCATCGGTTCAGCGGCCCCAGAAGGCGTCTTCGCCGGCCTGGTCGGCGGAGAAGAGCCACATCTCGGTGATCTTGCCGTTCTCGATGCGCAGGACGTCGACGCCGTCCATGCTCATCGACGCCTCGTCGCGGCGGCCGCTGAAGCGGATGGTGGCCGCGACCAGGTCGCCGTTGCCCATGAGCGTGTGGATCTCGTCGATGGCGAAGGTGCCCCGGCTGGTCTCCATCATGCTGCCGAGCATCTGGAAGACGGCGCCCTGGCCCTTGTGGTCGCCGGAGAACT
>KE354547.1 GCA_000415505.1 Streptomyces afghaniensis 772 | reverse complement strand
GGTCAAGCAGTTGTCCGGCGGGCAGCGGCGCCGGACTGGATCTGGCGCTCGCGCTGCTCGGCGACCCCGAGGTGCTCTTCCTGGACGAGCCGACCACCGGGCTGGACGCCGAAGGCCGCCGCGAGACCTGGGAGTTGGTGAGCGCCCTGCGCGACGGCGGTACGACGGTGCTGCTGACCACGCACTACCTGGAGGAGGCCGAGAACCTCGCCGACCGGCTGGCGATCATGCATGCGGGCCGCATCGCCACCACCGGAACCCCGGCCGAGGTGACCGCCGCGGAACCGTCGCGGATCTCCTTCGAACTGCCCGAGG
>KE354546.1 GCA_000415505.1 Streptomyces afghaniensis 772 | reverse complement strand
TTCACGCGACAAGGCCGTGGGAGGACGTGAATGAAGTGGCTGGTCTCGCTGGTCGGTGCCGGGCTCGTCATGATCACCCTCGCGGGACCTGTTCCGCACCCGTCCTCGGCGACCCCACCCGCCACCGGTGGCCTCGAGCCGCCTCGTCATGACGGCGCTGTGGCGACTGGCCCGGCGCTTTCGTGCGCGTAGGCGGGTGGTCGGGCTCGTGGGGCCGCTCGCCATGGTGACGGTGGTGAGTATGTGGGCCGTCACCGTCATCCTCGGCTGGGCCATCGTCTACTGGCCCCACATGCCCGGGGCGTTCACCTTCT
>KE354545.1 GCA_000415505.1 Streptomyces afghaniensis 772 | reverse complement strand
TCACCGGGTTGTAGGGCAGATCAGCGGACGCAGCGACCTGTCGTGGGAGGAGGCGGTCCGGGCTGGGACCTGCGGTACGTGGAGGACTGGTCGCTCGCCCTGGACACAGTGATCTTGTGGAAGACGCTGCGTGCGGTGCTCCACGGGCAGGGCGCCTACTGATGCGCGGGGGGCCGCAACTCGACGGTCCCGCCGGCGCGGGGACCGCAGGCCGCGAGCGCCTGCTTCGGGGGACCGCAGACCACAAGGGTCTGCCT
>KE354544.1 GCA_000415505.1 Streptomyces afghaniensis 772 | reverse complement strand
CCGGGTCGAGTCCGGACGTCGGTTCGTCGAGGACAGCAGCGACGGCTTGGTCAGCAGCTCCAGAGCCACGCTGACGCGCTAGCGCTGGCCCCCCGGACCAGGCTAGTCGCACGGGCTGGCCGGCGCGCTGTTCCAGGCCCCGAGGTTCGCGGATCACCTCGTCACCCGGGGGCGTCGTTCGGCCTTGGCGGTGTCCTGCGGGAAGCGCAGCTCGGCGGCGTAGGACAGGGCTTTGCGGACGGTCAGCTGGGCGTGCAGGATGTCGTCCTGCGGGACGAGGCC
>KE354543.1 GCA_000415505.1 Streptomyces afghaniensis 772 | reverse complement strand
CGGGGGCTGCCGAGTGAACCGGACCGGCTCGACCGCCGTACTGAACGTTGGATGGACGATCTTCGGACGGGGAGCAGGGATGGTGGTCGGGTGGGGGTGACGTACAAGTACTTCGGCGCGCCCGACTGGGCGACCGCGGCCCGCGTCCCGATCTCGATGCGTCCCGAGGAACTCGGCGGCGACGAGCTCGGCATGAACGGCATGTTCACGAAG
>KE354542.1 GCA_000415505.1 Streptomyces afghaniensis 772 | reverse complement strand
GTCCCCTCCACTGCAATTCACGAGTAGGACATCATCGCAGAGCACGGGGCCGGGGTGCCGTACTCTCAGGACCGTCCCGGTCGATCGGCAGCCGGTGACCAGGGGGGAGGGCCCGGGATGGCCGCGATCAGTCTCAGCAAGGTGGAGGAGACCGCGCCCGCGCTGGTCAGCCTGTACAAGAGCGCCGGGGTGTCGCTGCGCAAGCACGGCCTCGACGGGCTGCGGGCCGCGGTCTACCTCGTGGTCGACCACTCGGGCTCGATGAGGCCGTACTACAAGGACGGCAGTGTGCAGGCGCTGGCCGACCGGGTGCTCGGGCTGTCGGCGCACCTCGACGACGACGGCACCGT
>KE354541.1 GCA_000415505.1 Streptomyces afghaniensis 772 | reverse complement strand
CGCCGCGCGGACGAACGCGACGGTGAGCCTAGCTGCACCAGGAGTGCCTAGGAGGCCCGTACGACCCCGCCGGCCCTCGCTGCGCGGATTCCCCGACGCGCGTCACCACCGACCCAGCTGTACCCCGTGGCCGAGCGGTACAAGCAGCCGCTGGAACGCTTCCGGCTGGCCGAGGACTAGATCGGCCCCTCGCTGATGGGCACCCAGCTCTACGGCGATCCGATGCTGGCGGTGCGCGAGCTGTACCAGAACGCCCTGGACGCCTGCCGCTACCGTGACATGCGCCGGCAGTACGGCGCGG
>KE354540.1 GCA_000415505.1 Streptomyces afghaniensis 772 | reverse complement strand
AGGCCGCGACCGCCGACGCCGCCCGGCCCTCGGCCACGGCCGCACCGGCCCAGCCGGCGCGCCCTGGACCCCTACGCCTGTACCCCACTGGCCTACAGGAGCGCTACCAGGCTCCCCAGACCCAGGAGATCCCGGTGGTCCGCATCCCGTCCAGCCTCGGGGCCGTACGCCGACGCCGGGTACGCGCCCCGGCTCCCCACCCA
>KE354539.1 GCA_000415505.1 Streptomyces afghaniensis 772 | reverse complement strand
GATGCTGGAGCTCAAGAACACCGTCAACACGATGGTGGACCAGCTGTCGGCGTTCGTCCTCCGACGGTGACCCGGGTGGCCCGGTGAGGTGGGCGACCGAGGGTGCGGCTGGGCGGGGCAGGCGTCAGGTGCCCGGGGTCGCGGGTGTGTGGAAGGAACTCACCGATTCGGTGAACACCATGGCCGGGAACCTCACGGCCCAGGTGCGCGGGATCGCGGAGGTGACGACGGCGGTCGCCAACGGTGACCTGTCGCGCAAGGTGACCGTGCCGGCGCGGGGCGAGGTCGCACAGCTCGCCGACACGAT
>KE354538.1 GCA_000415505.1 Streptomyces afghaniensis 772 | reverse complement strand
CGGGCTTGCCCTCGTACAGCACCGTCGTCGCGCGGCCAGCAGGGGCGCGTAGACGATGTACGAGTGGCCGACGACCCAGCCGACGTCGGAACCGGTGAACATCGTCTCGCCGGGCCCACGTCGTAGAGGCCCCCATCGACCAGTGGAGGCGACCGCGTAGCCGCCGCAGTCACGCACGACTCCCTTGGGCTTTCCGGTCGTTCCGGAGGTGTAGAGGATGTAGAGGGGGTCGGTTGCGGGGACGGGAACACAGTCGGCCGGCGGCGCGGTAGCCACCAGGTCGGCCCAGTCGAGATCGTGAGGCCCCAACTCGGCCGTCTCCTGCGGGCGTTGCAGGATCACGCTCTTCTCCGGCTTGTGGGCCGCGAGCTCGATCGCCTCGT
>KE354537.1 GCA_000415505.1 Streptomyces afghaniensis 772 | reverse complement strand
CTGCCCATTCCCCCCCCACGCCGATACGGCGCACTCCGGACTTGCCAGCTCAGCCGAATCTCGCTGATCAGACCGGAATTATCAGAACCCCCTACGTGCACTGTCCAGGTGAACTTGTCGCCGCGACCCAGCGGACCACGTCCGGGATGTCCAGGTCGTGGACCGTGGATGCCGAACGCGGCGGCGGCCGACAGTACGTCGGTGATGGCCTTGGCTCCCGACCACCTGGCCGTCGATCTGCACGATCCGGAACGGCGGTGTGCCCGGCTGTACCCCGAGCACCATGATCCGCGGGTGGGATATGTACGGGCTCCAGCTTTCGGTCATGCATCGAGCGTAGAACG
>KE354536.1 GCA_000415505.1 Streptomyces afghaniensis 772 | reverse complement strand
GCGGCACCGGCCTGCCGCCGCGCTGCGGGCGCCGGTCGAGGGCCGGCACCTGGCGCGAGCTCGGATATGTGCTGCTCAGCCTGCCGATCAGCATCCTGCTGTTCACCTACGCAGTCACGATGGTGTCGCTGGGGCGGGACTGCTGGTGACGTTCCTCGGCATTCCGGTGCTGGCGGCGGCGCTCGCCGGGTGCCGTGGTCTCGGGTCGCTGGAGCGGCTGCGGGCGCGGGCGCTGCTGGACCTGGAGGTGGCCGGCCCGGAGCCGCTGCGGATGAAGAAGCCGGGCGCCATGGCGTGGATGGGGGCCGTGCTCAAGAGCGGCGCCTCGTGGCGGGCCCTGCTGTACGCGGT
>KE354535.1 GCA_000415505.1 Streptomyces afghaniensis 772 | reverse complement strand
GGGCCTCAACGGGCAGCCCGGCCCCACCGTCACCGTGACCGTCACGCAGACCATCTGGTGTGACCGGTACCCGGACTGCCGCCCTGTCGAGGGCAAGTGATCCGAACCCTGTCCGTACGACGGCCTCCCTGCATAGGGTGATCGGGTGACACAGTCCGCATCGCCTGCTTACCTCCGTTTCCCGCACGTGCACGGTGACCTGGTCGCCTTCACCGCCGAGGACGACGTGTGGCTCGCTCCTCTCGACGGCGGACGGGCCTGGCGGGTCAGCGCCGAGAACGTGCCGGTGACCCTGCCCCGCATCTCGCCCGACGGCACCACCGTCGCCTGGACCTCCACCCGGGACGGCGCCCCCGAGGTGCACATCGCCCCGGTCGACGGCGGCCCCGCCAAGCGCCTGACGTACTGGGG
>KE354534.1 GCA_000415505.1 Streptomyces afghaniensis 772 | reverse complement strand
TCCCCCCTTCGTGAGATATCCATACAAGGGAAGTTCCATCATGAACTCACCCCCCAGGTTGAGACCGTCGAGATCGCTGACGCCCAGCTCGACGCCATCTCCGGCGGCCTGTCCGTGAACGCTGTCAACACCGTCACCGACACCGTCGACGGCATCGCTCCGGTTTCCGGCCTGGTCGACACCGCCGTCGGCACGGTCGAGGGCGTCACCGGCCTGAACACGGCCCCGGTCACCAACCTGGTCTCC
>KE354533.1 GCA_000415505.1 Streptomyces afghaniensis 772 | reverse complement strand
GCGCGAGCAGCGAGGCGTCGGGCCGAGGTGAAGCGGAGCTTGCGGGGGATCCTGCGAGCCGGGACGCTACCCCGCCGGAGGGGGCGGGACCAGTGCCTTCTCGACGCAGGTGCAGCCCAGGGCCCGGTAGAACTCCTGGGCCGCCGTGTTCTGTTCGAGCACCCACAGATACATGGCGTTGCTCCTCGCACGCTCGGAGACGGCCACTGCGGCGCGGCGCGAGCGAGCATCGCGGTGCCGAGGCCCGTTCGGCGGCGGTGCTGGGTGACGTGCAGATTGTCGACGAGGCTGCCCCAGCCGGCCGTCCTCGTCGAAGACGACGTGGACGAACC
>KE354532.1 GCA_000415505.1 Streptomyces afghaniensis 772 | reverse complement strand
CGACTGCCCGAAACGCTAGAACGTGTGGCACGGCGGCGCGATCGCAGTAGCGCGAATGGGTCGACAGGGTGTGGGCCGCCAGGGGGAACCCCGGTTGACGCGACCGGGGGCGGGCGACGGTGTGTCGCTGCCCCCGGCCTGGTTCCGTGGTGCGGGTGCCGTCAGTCCCGGCCCCCGGGAACGAGGTTCAGGAACGGGTCCGCCGACGCGGTCAGCCCCTGCTGTAGGGCGAGTCGAAGTCCCAGATCAGGAACAGCAGGAAAGCGATCAAGGCCGAGAACAGCCCGGCGAGGACCAGTTCCCG
>KE354531.1 GCA_000415505.1 Streptomyces afghaniensis 772 | reverse complement strand
CGGGGGCTGCTCCTCGAACCACTCCACGGACGGCATCGACACCACCCGGGTGGGCACACCCGCCGCCTCGAGCCGCTCACGGGCCTCGACGGCGAGGTGCACCTCGGAACCGGTGGCGATCAGGATCACCTGCGGCTCGCCGCCCTCCGCCTCGGCCCGCACGTAACCGCCGCGTGCCACGTCCGGGTTCGGCTCGTACGTGGGCACGCCCTGGCGGGTGAGCGCGAGACCGTGCGGGGCCGGGTCGGTGGCGTGCCGCCGGAGGATCTCGGCCCAGGCGAGCGCGGTCTCGTTGGCGTCGGCCGGGCGTACGAC
>KE354530.1 GCA_000415505.1 Streptomyces afghaniensis 772 | reverse complement strand
GGTACGAGCAGGTACCCCGTCGTCGGCGTGCAGCCGCGCATCCACGGCTCGTGCGCGTCGATGGCTTCGGGTGACGTTCTGGCGTCGTCGATGACGGGCTCCCTGTGCTCGGCGCGTCCTGGGATCCCACGCATCTCGCGACCTTTGGGTCGCCGAACAACTATTGACGTCAACAATTATTGCTCTTAGCTTCGAGTCTCGAAGTCGAACCCGTGTGAAGGGACCCACCCGTGCCCAGCATCGATCTCTCCGGCAAGGTCGCCGTCGTCACCGGCAGCGGCCGGGGCCTCGGCCTCGCCTACGCGCACGCCCTGGCCGCCCACGGCGCATCCGTCCGT
>KE354529.1 GCA_000415505.1 Streptomyces afghaniensis 772 | reverse complement strand
CGCGCTCGGCTGGCTCGCGACCCCTACGCCCGCTACGTGACTGCTGATGAGTGTGCTGTGGCCGCCGGAAACGTCATGATCATCTCGCTGGCGGGCCTCCAGGACGTGCCCAGGGAACTCCACGAGGCCGCCCGGATCGACGGGGCGAGTGCCTGGCGGACCTTCCGCAGCATCACCGTGCCGCTGCTGTCGCCGGTGCTGCTCTTCCAGACCGTGACCGGCGTGATCGCCTCCGTGCAGACCATCATGCCGCTGCTGCTGTCACCCGACGGCACCACGGCCGGCGTCACCGCCCTGCCGCAGTCCAACTACCTCTACATGA
>KE354528.1 GCA_000415505.1 Streptomyces afghaniensis 772 | reverse complement strand
CGGGGATCTTGATCATCACTTGGGCGGTCCACCAGCCAGGCCAGCTGCCGGGCCTCGGCGACGGTCGCCGCCGTGTCTGGGCCAGCCGCGGGTCGACCTCGATGGACACCCGGCCGTCCGCCCGCCGGTGGCGTCGTACACCGGCTGCAGGACGTCGGCGGCGGCCCGGACGTCGGCCGTCGTCATCATCCGGACGGCTTCGTCGACGGTGACACCCCGCACCGCCAGGTCGGCGAGCTGCTCCTCGTAGCCCTCGCCGGAGCCGATGGCGGCCTGGAAGATGGACGGGTTGGTGGTGACGCCGACGAC
>KE354527.1 GCA_000415505.1 Streptomyces afghaniensis 772 | reverse complement strand
TCGCGCAGGCGGCTGCGCGAACGGACCCTGGCCGAGCAGGAGGCCATCGCCCAGGCCGCACTGCGGCGCAGGGTGTGGTGGCGCAGGCCCTGCACGCCACCGAGGCCCGCTTCCGCGCGGTCTTCGAGGGCGCCGCCATAGGCATCGGCATGGCCGATCTCGACGGCAACATCCTTCAGGTCAACGGCGCGCTGCTGCGCATGTTCGGG
>KE354526.1 GCA_000415505.1 Streptomyces afghaniensis 772 | reverse complement strand
GGCTCGGCAGGCTCAGCTGAAGGAGTCGCCGCAGGCGCAGGAGCCCGTCGCGTTCGGGTTGTCGATCGTGAAACCCTGCTTCTCGATCGTGTCCACGAAGTCGATCGTGGCACCACCCAGGTACGGGGCGCTCATGCGGTCGGTGACGACCTTCACACCGCCGAAGTCCTTCTCCACGTCACCGTCGAGGGAACGCTCGTCGAAGAAGAGCCGATAGCGCAGGCCGGAGCAGCCGCCGGGCTGGACGGCGACGCGCAGCGCGAGGTC
>KE354525.1 GCA_000415505.1 Streptomyces afghaniensis 772 | reverse complement strand
CGTCGTCCGTCACCCCGTCCCACAACCCGCCCGCCGACGGAGGGTTCAAGTACAACCCGCCCAGCGGCGGCCCCGCCGCCTCCGACGCGACCTCCTGGATCCAGGACCGGGCGAACGAGATCATCCGCGGCGGCCTGAAGGACGTACGGCGCATCCCCCACGCCCGGGCGCTCGCCGCGGCCACCACCGGCCGCTACGACTTCCTGGGCACCTACGTCACCGACCTGCCCGGCGTCCTCGACCTGGACGCGATCCGCGCGGCCGGTGTGCGCATCGGGGCGGACCCGCTGGGCGGGGCGTCCGTCGCCTACTGGGGCCGGATCGCCGAACAGCACGGCCTCGACCTCACCGTGGTCAACCCGCACACCGACCCCACCTGGCGTTTCATGACGCTGGACTGGGACGGCAAGATCCG
>KE354524.1 GCA_000415505.1 Streptomyces afghaniensis 772 | reverse complement strand
AACAGGCCGAACCGGAGGGCGATGCCCTCCAGCACCTCCGTCTCGAAGGCGAGTCGCTCCTTGGTCCGCATGGCCGCGATGTGCCGCTCCAGTTGCGGTGTCCGGCCGCGTGGGCCGAAGGGGTCGTCCTCGGTGACCGGGCGGTCGCCGTGGTCCCCGTAGCCGAAGACCATCGACTCCACGACGAAGCGGCGGGCCCCGG
>KE354523.1 GCA_000415505.1 Streptomyces afghaniensis 772 | reverse complement strand
GTCACACAGGAACACCGCGACCTCGCCCGCTCCGAAGGCGTCCTCGGCACCCATCAGGATCGGGATGCTGAACCGGCCCTCCAGGTCGCTGGTGAGCAGCCCCACCGTGCCCGTCCGCCCGGCCAGCAGGCCCCGGGCCACCTGGTTGGGCCGGAACGCCAGCCGCTCGGCCGCCTCGATGACCCGCCGTCTGGTCTCCGCCCGCACCTGGCTGCGGCCGTTGAGGGCCTTGGACGCCGTGGCGATCGACACGCCCGCCAGCCGGGCGACGTCGCTGAGCGTGGCCGGCTGTGAACGAGCGGGGCGGGTGGCCTCTGCCATGGGGGTTCTCCTGTCTCGTCTCGCGTCACACA
>KE354522.1 GCA_000415505.1 Streptomyces afghaniensis 772 | reverse complement strand
TCCACACCCACGGACAGCAGCCGGATCCCCAGCTCGATGCCGCTGGTCCAGTGCACCCGCGCAGCGGCGCGTTGGCCGCCCACCACGACCGCAGGTGCTCGGCCACCCGCTCGGCGTACCGCTCGTTCCCGGTGATCGCGTAGGCAGCGGCGAGCACGGTGAGGTACTGATGCCGGGACAGCTCCCAGATCTGCTTGATGTCCCCGACCGCGTCCTCGTTGCGGTACGGCACGTCGAAGGCGTAGCCCCACGGAGCCCGGCGCCCGGTCTTCGGGTCGTACCACCAGTCCGG
>KE354521.1 GCA_000415505.1 Streptomyces afghaniensis 772 | reverse complement strand
ACCAGCGCGACAAGAGCACGTGATCACGGCGGCCACTGCGTGAAGCTGGACGGGAGCCTGGCACACCAACTGGGTGTTCGCGCCCGGCTACCACGACGGCCAGACCCCGTACGGCACCTGGACAGCGGCCAAGACCCTCTCCACACCGCAGTGGACCGCCAGTGAGGACATCAACTACGACATCGGCGCGGCCGTGGTCGCCCCGCTGGACGGAAAGAAGCTGACCGACGTCGTCGGCGGCCAGGGCCTGGCCTTCAACACCGGCTACAACAAGGCCATGTACGCCTTCGGTTTCCCGGCCGCGGCCCCCTACGACGGCGAGAAGTTCATCTACTGCAGCGGCACGACCTACCGGGACTTCCTGCTC
>KE354520.1 GCA_000415505.1 Streptomyces afghaniensis 772 | reverse complement strand
TCCGGCGTCAGCGCGAGGACCACCTCGGCGGTGTCGTCGACTGTCTGGGTAGTTGTCGTTGTGGAACTCGAACGCCCAGCCCCGGCGGCAGTCCGGGCCGCTGCACCGACCAGTCACCGGGCCGGACGATCTCCTCGCCCAGCATCCAGTCCGCGGCCTTCACCAACTGCGGGTGGTCGGCGGGCAGTCCGGCGTCCGCGAGCGCGATCGCGGCCAGGCAGGTGTCCACACCGGCGACTGGCAGGCCTCGATCATCCGGGCCCCGTCCTCGCGCCACACGGCG
>KE354519.1 GCA_000415505.1 Streptomyces afghaniensis 772 | reverse complement strand
GAGAGGCGAGGGTGGCTGTTGACCTTGGTCCGAGTTCGGCAGCGACGAGGAGGACCTGGCCGGAGCGAAGACGGGCGACTTCGGAAGGCGGCAGGATGCCGGGTGGTCGATCGGCCCCCGACGCAGTTGGCGAAACTGCTGGACGGTGGGCCGAGCATTCAGGCACCCAAACCTTGCTTATGGGAACCATTTTCATGTAAGCTTCACGAAGAGGCCCGGCACCGATGCCTTCCGGTGCCGGGCCCCTCCTTTTACGCCGGCCTGCTCCGGACCCTCAACCGGAGAAGCCGACGTGCGCGAGCCGCAGCGGGCCGCGCAGTCTCAGATGCA
>KE354518.1 GCA_000415505.1 Streptomyces afghaniensis 772 | reverse complement strand
GCGCGCCCGCGGTCGGGTTGGAGGAGGTGACGAAGGGGTACGTGCCGTGGTCGATGTCCAGGAGCGTGCCCTGGCGCCTCGAACAGGACGACCTTGTCCTCCTCCAGCGCCTGGTTGATGACCAGGACGGTGTCGGCGACGTACGGCGCGAGCTTGTCGGCGTAGTCCAGCAGCTCCTCGACGACCTGGTCGACGGCGATCGCGCGCCGGTTGTAGAGCTTCGGTGAGGATCTGGTTCTTGACGTCGAGGGCCGCCTCGACCTTCTGCGTGAGGATCGACTCGTCGTAGAGGTCCTGCACA
>KE354517.1 GCA_000415505.1 Streptomyces afghaniensis 772 | reverse complement strand
AACTGGGTGTAGAGGTAGGCCTGGTCGTCACCGGGTCGCGAAACGGTGCAGGCCCTCACCGGTGTTGGTGTACGCGCAGTCGGCGACCACCCGGAGGATGTTGCGGCCTCCAGCAGGCCGCGCAGGGCGATCCGGGAGTCCGCGAAGACCTCGGCGGGGTCGAGGGAGTCCCCGTTGAGGGTCACCTCGTGCACGGCCGGGGCCACCAGGTCGATGAACGACTCCGCCCCGTTCTCCGTGACGTCGAAGCGCACCGTGGTCACGGACCGGTAGGTGCCGCCCTCCTGCGCGCCGGAGAGGTCGAGTTCGATC
>KE354516.1 GCA_000415505.1 Streptomyces afghaniensis 772 | reverse complement strand
CCTCGCCAGCACCGCTGGGCTGTCGCGAACGCCGAGTTCGCCGCCGGCACCCGCAGTAGACCGCGCACTGGAGCAGTACCGCGCCGATCTCCTCCGGGGTGAGCCGCCCGGCGCGCGCCCGGACGTGCATGGCCAGTTCGTCGTAGTGGCCGTGCGCCACCAGCGCGGTGAGGGTGATCATGCTGCGCTCGCGGCGTGACAGCGTCGGGTCGGTCCAGATCTCGCCCCAGGCGTAGCGCGAGATGAAGTCCTGGAAGCGTGCCGTGAACGGGGTCTGCCGGGACTGCGCCCGGTCGACGTGCGCGTCGCCGAGCACCTCGCGCCGCACCTCCATACCGCGTCCGGCGGTCCCGCCGAAGTGTG
>KE354515.1 GCA_000415505.1 Streptomyces afghaniensis 772 | reverse complement strand
ACGCGCGCGACGGAGGACTGCTGAAGGAGCCCCGGGCGTCCGAGCTCTCCGACCATCCCACCCCCTCCCAGGCCGCCGGCAACGACCCGTCCTACGTCGGCCGCATCCGCCGCGACGAGACGGTGGACAACGGCCTGGCCCTCTTCGTCTCCAACGACAACCTCCGCAAGGGCGCGGCCCTCAACGCGGTCCAGATCGCGGAGCTGGTGGCGGCCGAGCTCAAGGGCTAGCCCCTGCGGACCTCGTACGAGGAAACACCCGTACTCGACGGCCCGGACGTGGACGAGCGCCACGGCCGGGTCGTCGAACGCTTCCCCGAAGGCCCGCTCGAAGGCATCCGGCTCCTCGACCAGCCGCCCGCCCAGGATGTGCC
>KE354514.1 GCA_000415505.1 Streptomyces afghaniensis 772 | reverse complement strand
GCCACACCGCCCGGCGAGTCGGCCGACGGCGAGATGCGCTACCGGCTGCTGGAGACCGTCGCCGAGTACGCCGCCGAGCGGCTGGACGAGTCCGGGCAGCGCGCCCAGGCCGAGCGCGCCCACCTGACGTACTTCCGCGAACTCGCCCGCACCACCGACCCGTTGCTGCGCGGCCCGGGCCAGCTCACCGCGATCCGCCGGCTGGAGCGGGAGTACGAGAACCTGCGCACCGCCCTGCGCCACGCCGTCGCCCTGCGCGACGAACAGGAGGCGCTGTGCCTTGCGCTGTCCCTCGTCTGGTACTGGCAGATGCGCGACCTGCGCATCGAGGCCCGCAATTGGTGCCGCGAGGTCATGGCGCTGGGACCCGACCCCTTCACCGAGCCCGTCCGCCGCGCCGCCCCGGTCTGGCAGCGCTGCACCGACGCCCCGCCCCCGATGACCGGCGAGGTCCTCCAGGAGGCCCGGCGCGGTATCCACCTGGCCCATCTCGCCTGCATGGACACCGAACTGGACGCCTGGCAGAGCCCGCGCTCCCAGCAGAAGCTGCGGGCCATCTCCCTGACGTACGAGCCCGGCCTGCCGCAGAACTGCCGGCTCCCCGGTCTGCTCTGGTTCTTCGCCGTGATGCTGACCGGCGACATGGAACGGCTGCGCGTCATCATCGACGAATCCATCCGCACCTGCCAGGAGACCCCCGGCTTCGACTGGGAGCTGGCCGCCGGCCTCCAGATGCGGGCCAACTTCCTCGCCAACCGCACCGACTGGGCGGGCGACGCAGCCCGCGACGCCGACGAGTCGCTGGAGATCTACCAGCGACTCGGTGACGCCTGGGGCACCGCCGATCGCCCTCTCCGCGCGCGCCGAGGCCCGCGAACGCAAGGGCGACTACGCGAGGGCCGCCGCCGACTACGAGGCGGCCATCGGGCACGCCGAACGGCTCGGAGCCCGCGCCCACGGCGGCCGTCCGTCAGCGCCCGGCTGGCCAGCGCGCTGCTGGAGGCGGGCGAGGGCGAACGCGGCGAGCGGCTGCTGCGCGAGGTGATCGCCCACCACGAGGACTCGCACAGCGAGGCCATGCCCGCCGCCCGCCTCTTCCTGGCCGGCTGGCTCGGCATGACGGGCCGCGCCCCCGAGGCACGCGAACAACTGCGGCGGCTGCGCCAGGACTTCCGCATCGCCCACTTCATCGTCTTCGACGCGTTCATCCTCGGCGCGGAGGCGTGGCTGGACGCCACGGAGGGACGGTACGAGGAGTGCCTGGACCGGATCCGCAAGGCGATGGAGCGGGCCGCCGACCCGCTGACCGAGGCCATCGCGCCCCATATGCGCTCGGGCTACCTGATCATCGGTGCCTCGGCCCTGGCAGCCCTCGACGGCGGGCGGCGCGCCGTGGACGCGGCCCGCTGCCTGGGCGCCTTCGACGCCCTGCTGCCGTCCGGCCACGTCGCCCAGCGGCAGGAGCGCCAGACCCGCGAGTGGGCGGAGCGGCAGGCCCGTGCGCTGCTCGGCGACCAGGCGTACGAGACCGCGTACGCGGAGGGCGGCGGCCTCTCCCTGGAGGAGGCCACCGCCCTGCTCTGACGCGGACCAGGGCGCGCCCGGTCAGCTCTTCGTGCGGAACTTGTGGATCGCGACCGGCGCCATCACCGCGGTGATCGCCACCGACCAGCCGAGCGTCACCCACAGGTCGTGCGCGACCGGCCCGCCCACCATGAGACCGCGCGCGGCGTCCGCCAGCGTGGACAGCGGGTTGTAGTCGGTGAACGCCTGCAGCCAGCCCGGCATCGACGTCGTCGGCGCGAAGATCGACGAGCCGAACTGGAGCGGGAACAGCACCAGGAAGCCCATCGCCTGAACGGACTGCGCGTTCTTCAGGATCACGCCCAGGGTGAGGAACACCCACATGATCGACGAGGCGAACGCCGTGGACAGCGCCACGGTCGCGAACAGCCCCGGCCAGTTGGTGATCTCGAACCCGACCGCGACGGCGACGATCATCAGTACGGCGGTCGCGAACAGCATCCGCAGCAGTTCCACCGAGATCTTCGCGAACAGCACCGAGCCGCGCCCGATCGGCAGGGACCGGAAGCGGTCCATGACACCGGAGTTGAAGTCCTGGCTGAAGCCGGTGCCGACGCCCTGGGACAGCGTCATGCTCATCATCGCGATCATGCCGGGGATCACGTACTGCACATATCGGTCCTGCCCGCCGCCCAGCGCCTGCCCGATCGAGCCGCCGAAGACGAACACGAACAGCAGGGTGAAGATGACCGGCATCAGCAGCGCGTCGGCCATCGACTCCGGGTCCTTGCGGATCCACAACAGGTTGCGGCGGATCAGGGCTCCGGTGTGGCGCAGGTGGCCGCGCAGCGAGATACGGGCGTCCGCCTCGGCGTCGTGGACGGTGACGGCGCTCATACGGCGGCCTCCTGAAGGTCTTCGGCGGGCATGGCGTCCTGCGGGGCACTGGCGCGGTGGCCGGTGAGGGACAGGAACACCTCGTCCAGGCTGGGCAGTTCGGTGGTGATGGAGGAGAGCGTGATGCCGCGCGCGGTGACCGCGCCGACCACGGCCGTCAGCTGCTCGTCGCTGAGGATCGGCACGAGGACGTCGCCCCGGTCGGTGTCCACGGTCGTGGTGGCGAGCCCGGTGATTCCCAGCTCGTCCAGCGCGCCGGCGAGGGGCCGCAGCTGCGCCGGATCGGCCGGGCGGACCCGCAGCGCCCGGCCGCCGACCTTCGCCTTCAGCTCCTCGATGGCGCCGCCGGCGATGACCTGGCCGCGGTCGACGACCGTCAGCTCGGAGGCGAGCTGCTCGGCCTCCTCCATGTACTGGGTGGTGAGCAGCACGGTGACCCCGTCGCCGACCATGCGCTTCACCTCGTCCCACACCTCGTTGCGGGTGCGCGGGTCGAGCCCGGTGGTCGGCTCGTCCAGGAAGAGCACGGCCGGCCGTCCGATCATGGACGCGGCCAGGTCCAGCCGGCGCCGCATGCCCCCGGAGTACGTCGCCGCGGGCCGCTTGGCCGCCTCGGTCAGCGAGAAGCGCTCCAGCAGCGCGTCGGCCCGGTTGCGGGCGTCCTTGCGGGGCAGGTCGAGCAGCCGCCCGATCATGTACAGGTTCTCCCAGCCGGAGAGCTTCTCGTCCACGGAGGCGTACTGTCCCGTGAGCCCGATCACCCGCCGCAGCTGCCGGGGCTGCCGCACGACGTCGTAGCCGGCCACGGTGGCCTGGCCCGTGTCGGGGGCGAGCAGGGTGGACAGGATCCGTACGAGGGTCGTCTTCCCGGCCCCGTTCGGCCCGAGCACCCCCATCACGGTGCCCTCTCGCACATCCAGGTCGACCCCGTCCAGCGCCTTGGTCTCGCCGTAGTGCTTCACCAGCCCCCGCACGGTCACAGCGGCGCCGCTGGTGTTCTTGTCGATTCGCGTCATGCCCCTGACGGTGTCAGCTCCCACCGACAAACCGCCGACAGACCGCCGACAGGGGCCCTGGAGCCACCGACAGAACGCGGCAGCCCGCCGACGGGGGAAGATCGGCGGGCTGCCCGTGGTACCGCAGTGGCTCTAGTGGACGGAGTGCTCCTCCTGCGGGAACGTTCCGCCGACGACCTCCTCGGCGAACGCCTTCACCGCGTTCCCCATGACCTCACGCAGGTTCGCGTACTGCTTCACGAACTTCGGCATCCGCCCGCCGGTCAGACCCAGCATGTCGGTCCACACCAGCACCTGGGCGTCCGTCTCGGCCCCCGCCCCGATCCCGACGGTCGGGATGTGCAGCACCCGCGTCACCTCGGCCGCCAGCTCCGCCGGAACCAGCTCCAGCACCACGGCGAACGCGCCCGCGTCCTGCACGGCCTTGGCGTCCCGCAGCAACTGCTGGGCCGCCTCCTCGCCCCGCCCCTGCACGCGATAGCCCATCGCGTTGACGGACTGCGGGGTCAGGCCGATGTGCGCCATGACCGGGATGCCGGACTCGACGAGCAGCCGGATCTGCTCGTGCGACCGCTCGCCCCCCTCCAGCTTCACGGCCTGCACGCCCGCCTCCTTCACCAGCCGGGTCGCCGAGCGCAGCGCCTGCACCGGACCCTCCTGGTAGGAGCCGAAGGGCAGGTCGCCGACGATCAGGGCACGCGAGGTGCCCCGTACGACCGCCGCCGACAGCATGGTCATCTCGTCGAGGGTGACAGGCACGGTCGTCTCGTACCCGAGGTGGCAGTTGCCCGCCGAGTCGCCGACGAGCATGACCGGGATCCCGGCCTCGTCGAAGACGGAGGCGGTCATCGCGTCGTAGGCGGTGAGCATGGGCCACTTCTCGCCGCGCTCCTTGGCGGCGGCGATGTCCCGCACGGTGATGCGGCGGGTGCCCTTGCCTCCGTACAGCGTCTTGCCGCCGTCGGAGGTCTTCGTCTGAGCAGTCTGGGCAGCCGGAAGCTGCGTCATTGCACGGCTCCTAACACGTCATCTCGAGGCGCCCTGACGGCGTCCCCGGACCACGTCCATGGTGGCACCTCGTGCCGGCAAGGGCTAGGGGAGGCCCTGTGAGTTCCCCTGGCGGCCTGAAGCACAGCGTGCGTAAGGGCTCGGTAAAAGCATTCCAATACGAGACGGTCTCGTATCGAAACGGTTCTAGGGTCCACGGCATGACTACTCCTGCCGACCGTGCCGCCCCCACCGGCCCCCGCATACCGGAAGCGGTGCACCGGCGCCGCTGGGCGATCCTCGGCGTGCTGATGCTCAGCCTGCTGATCGTCGTCCTCGACAACTCGATCCTGAACGTCGCCATCAAGACGATCTCCACCCCCGCCCCGACCGGCCTGGGGGCCACGCAGAGCGAGCTGGAGTGGGCGATCAACGCCTACACCCTCGTCTTCGCCGGCCTGCTGTTCAGCGCCGGCCTGCTGGGTGACCGGCTGGGCCGCAAGAAGGTGCTGCTCGGCGGTCTGGCCGTGTTCGGGGCCGGCTCCGCGCTCGCCGCCTTCTCCGGCTCGCCGGGGGAGCTGATCGCCTTCCGCGCCGTGATGGGCCTGGGCGCCGCGTTCGTCATGCCGGCCACCCTCGCCGTCCTCATGAACGTCTTCGAGCGCGAGGAACAGCCGAAGGCCATCGGCATCTGGGCGGGCGGCGTCGGCCTCGCCATCGCCATCGGCCCGATCACCGGCGGGGTGCTCCTCGACCACTTCTGGTGGGGCTCGGTCTTCCTCATCAACGTGCCGATCGTGCTGCTCGCGCTCGCGCTGATGCTGTGGCTGGTGCCCGACTCCCGCGACCCGCACCCCGGCCGCCTCGACCCCGTCGGCGTCGTGCTCTCCGTCGTCGGCCTGGTGCTGCTCGTCTACGGCATCATCAAGGGCGGCCAGCTCGCCGACTTCACCGACGCCACCGTACTGTCGACGATCGGCGCCGGGCTCGCGGTCCTCGTCGCCTTCGTGGTGTTCGAGAAGCGCAGCGACCACCCGTCCATCGACGTCACGTACTTCAAGAACAAGGTCTTCTCGGCCGCCATCGCCGCCATCGCGCTGGTCTTCTTCGCGCTGATGGGCGTGACCTTCTTCTCGGTCTTCTACACGCAGAGCGTGCGCGGCTACTCGCCGCTGCAGACCGGTCTGCTGATGCTGCCGCTGGCCGCCGCCCAGATGATCTTCGCGCCGCGCGCCCGGCTGCTGGTCGACCGCTTCGGCAACAAGGCCACCACGACCGCCGGAATGCTGGTCATCGCCGCGATGCTGGCCGCCTTCGCCACGCTGGACGCCGACACCCCCATCTGGATCCTGGAAGTGATCTTCTTCCTGATGGGCACCGGCATGGCGCACATCATGACGCCGGTCAGCGTCGTCATCATGCAGGCCCTGCCCCGCGAGAAGGCCGGCTCGGCCTCCGCCCTCAGCAACACCTTCCGGCAGGTCGGCGGCGCCCTCGGCATCGCCGTCCTCGGCTCGGTGCTGTCCACGGCCTACCGCACGGGCATCGAGGACAAGCTCGGCCAACTGCCGCCGGCCGCCCGGCACACCGCGGGGGAGTCCATCGAGGCCACCCTCGGCGTCGCCGCGAAGCTGGGCCCGCAGGGCAAGGCCCTGGTCACCCCGGCCCACGACGCGTTCCTGCACGCGATGCACATCACCGCCCTGTGGGGAGCGGGCGTCGCACTGATCGGCACGGTCGTCGTGGCGCTGTTCCTGCCCGGCAGGCAGCCGGCGCCCCAGGAGGGGGAGGAGGAGCGGGCGTTGTCGGACGCGCGGTCGTAGGGCTGCGCGAGAATCATCCCCGACTGCTCAGGAAAGGACGGAGCGACGTGAGCCTCGCCGAACGGCAACCCCGGCACGACGGCCCTGCGAGGGGCCGCCCCAGAAGCGAGGCCGTCGAGCGCGCCATCATCGAGGGCCTGATGAGGCTCCTGGAGGAGGGCGTGTCCCTCGCGGAGCTGTCCATCGAGCGGGTCGCCCGGACCGCCGGCGTCGGCAAGGCCACCATCTACCGCCGCTGGAGCGGCAAGGAGGAACTCTTCGTCGACGTCCTGCGCGCCGTCGAACCCCCCGAACCCCCGCTCCCCGGCACCTCCATGCGCGACGACCTGGTGGCCCTGCTGGAACAGGCGCGGCTGCGCGGCCTGGCCAAGCGCTCGTCGGCGATCCTGACCAATGTGCACGCCCAGATGAAGAGCAGCCCCAAGATCTGGGCTGCGTACGAGGCCACCGTCCTCGCACCGCGCCGCCGGCTCGGCCTGGAGATCCTGCGCCGGGGACAGGAGAACGGCGAACTGCGCACGGACGTCGACCTCGAACTGCTGGGCGACATGTTCATCGCCCCCGTGCTCGTGCGCTCCGTCCTGCGCCCGGACGCCGAACTCCCCGACGACCTCGCCGCCCAGGTCGTCGACACACTCCTCGAAGGCCTACGCCCCGTCACTTCCGCAGCTCACGGCTCCTAGTGTGCGCGTTTCGTCACAGACGGCGCTTACCTGGGGCCCGGTCGGAACTCGTCGCGCGGGCTCGAACGTCATCGCCCCCGTACGGCCGTCGAAGGACGGCGGGAACGGAACGGATCATCCCCTAGGGTCGTAGACACGGGGGCGATGGTGTGCACGGCAGGCAGTGAGGCGACGGTATGGCGCAGCAGGCGTACATGACGGAGACGGACAACGGCGGCTCGGGGCCCGAGCCCCGGGGAGACCGGCTTCGGCGCCTGTTCGACCGGCTGCTCGGCGGCCGGCTCGGCGGCCGGCTCCGCGACCGGCGGATCTGGCGGCGCGGCGTCGTCCTGGCCGCCTGCGCGGTGCTGCTGGCCGTGGTCATGATGCTGCACTCGCGCATCCCGAACACGATCGGGAACCTGGGCAGTCTCGTCGAGACGTTCCTGCCCTGGCTCGGTCTCCTCATCCCGGTGCTGCTCCTGCTCGCCGTGGTCCGCAAGTCCGCGACCGCGCTGATCGCGGTGCTGCTGCCGGCGCTGGTCTGGCTGAACCTCTTCGGCGGCCAGGTCAGCGACAAGACCGCCACCGGCGGCGACCTCACCGTGGCCACGCACAACGTCAACGCGGACAACCCGGACCCGGCGGGCACCGCCCGTGACGTGGCCGCCTCCGGCGCGGACGTGGTGGCCCTCGAGGAGCTGACGGCGTCCGCGGTCCCGACGTACGAGAAGGCGCTGGACTCGACGTACCCGTACCACTCGGTGCAGGGCACCGTCGGGGTGTGGAGCAAGTACCCGCTGACCGGCGTGCGGGCCGTCGACATCGACCTGGGCTGGACGCGGGCGATGCGCGCCACCGTGACCGCCCCGTCCGGGCAGGTCGCGGTCTACGTCGCCCATCTGCCCTCGGTGCGCGTGAAGATGGAGGCCGGGTTCACGGCCCGGCAGCGCGACCGGAGCGCCGACTTCCTGGGCGAGGCCATCGCCCACGAACCGCTGCAGAACGTCGTCCTGCTCGGCGACCTGAACGGCACCATGAACGACCGCGCGCTCAACGCCGTCACCTCCCAGATGCGCTCCACGCAGGGCGCCGCCGGCAACGGATTCGGGTTCAGCTGGCCGGCGTCGTTCCCGATGGCGCGCATCGACCAGATCATGGTCAGGGGCCTGAAGCCGGAGAGCTCGTGGACCCTCCCGCAGACGGGCAGCGACCATCTGCCCATCGCGGCCCGTGTGAGTGTCACCACAGGCGGCTGAGGAAAACCGCAGCTCAGGGCCTGTTCGGCAGGTTCCGGCAACCGAGGCTTCACCTCTCGGCGACCTCGCGGAATAGTGGGCCTGCGAGACTTTGTTCCGTACTTGAACATACGAAGTCGCAAGTACGAACCCCCGTAAGTCTCGAAAGGCTCCCTCATGCCCCTGGCCCTGCTCGCCCTCGCCGTGGGCGCCTTCGGCATCGGTACCACCGAGTTCGTGATGATGGGGCTGCTGCCCGACGTCGCGAACGACCTGAACATCTCGATACCCAGCGCCGGTCACCTGGTGTCGGCGTACGCGCTGGGCGTCGTCATCGGCGCCCCGCTGCTGGCCGCGGTCACCGCCCGGATGTCCCGCCGTACGGTCCTGATGGGGCTGATGGGGCTGTTCGTCGCGGGCAACGCGCTGTCGGCCCTCGCCCCCGACAACGGCTGGCTGCTGGCGGCCCGCTTCCTGAGCGGTCTGCCGCACGGCGCCTTCTTCGGCGTGGGCGCCGTCGTCGCGACGAACATGGTCGCGCCCGAACGCAAGGCGCGCTCGGTCTCCCTGATGTTCCTCGGCCTGACGGTCGCGAACGTCGTGGGTGTGCCCGTCGCGACCCTCATGGGCCAGCAGCTCGGCTGGCGGGCGACCTTCCTCGGCGTCAGCGCCATCGGCCTGGCGGCGATCGCCGCGCTCGCCTTCCTGATCCCGCACGACCACGAGCACGCCACCGCCAAGGGCCTGCGCGGCGAACTGGCCGCCCTGCGCTCCGTCCCGGTCTGGCTGTCGCTCGGCACCACGGTCGCGGGCTTCGGAGCCCTCTTCGCGGCCTACAGCTACATCACGCCCATGCTCACGGACGCCGCCGGCTACACCGACGCCAGCGTGACCCTGCTGCTGGCCCTGTTCGGCGTCGGCGCGACCGCGGGCAACCTGCTGGGCGGCCGCCTGGCCGACCACTCCCTGCGGGGCACGCTGTTCGGCGGCCTCGGCGCCCTGATGGCGGTGCTGGCACTGTTCCCGCTGCTGATGCGCACGGAGGTCACCGCCGCCGTCGCCGTGATCCTGCTCGGCATGGCGGCCTTCGCCACCGGCTCCCCGCTCCAGCTGATGGTCATGGACAAGGCGGCCTCGGCCCCGTCCCTGGCCTCCTCCGCCAACCAGGCGGCCTTCAACCTGGCCAACGCCGGCGGCGCCTGGATCGGCGGCCTCGCCCTGGCCGCGGGCTTCGGGGTCACCTCCCCGGCCCTGGCCGGCGCGGCCCTGGCCGTGCTCGGCCTCGGCGTGGCGTCGCTGGCGTACGCGGTGGACCGGCGCAGTGCGCCGGCCGGCGGGCGCGAGCGGGTCGTGGCGAGCCATGTCCCGCAGGAGGCGGAAGCGGTACGCCGCTGACGAAAGGCCGGTGCACCGGCACTGTGACTCGGGCGGCAGCCCGCGGGTGTGTTCCGCGGGCTGCCGCTCTGCAGGTACGGGACCGTCGCGCCTGCTTCTCGCTCAGGGATGGCCGCGTACGGCAACCGAGAGGGCGCGGCCGGTCGGTCTCTCACTTCGGCGCACGGGGAACACCCCACCGGTGCCGGGAGGTTCTCCGTGAACCACTCCCGGACATACGGAGGTTGCCAGTGCTGGCTGCGCGCTACCACCGCTACGGCGGTTCAGAGGTCCTCTCCGTGGAGGAGGCCGAGGAACCCCACGCCGGCCCGGGGCAGGTCCGCATCTCGGTGCGTGCCACGGGCGTCACACCCGCCGACTGGTACCTGCGCTCGGGGATGCTGAAGGAGATGGCCTTCCTGCGGTTCCCCCACATCCCCGGGATGGACGCCGCCGGAGTCGTCGACGAGGTGGGCGAAGGCGTGACCGGCACCGCCGTGGGAGACGCCGTGTTCGGCCTCGTCCCCCTGGCCCGGCTGGGCGGGGCCTGCGCTCAGTACGCGGTGCTGGAGGCATGGGCTCACAAGCCCCGGGCCTGGTCCTTCGAAGCGGCGGGCGGTGCCGCGGGCAACGTCGAGACGGCCACCCGTGTGCTGGACGCTCTCGGGGCCGCCGAGGGCATGACCCTCCTCATCGAGGGTGCGGCCGGCGGCGTCGGCACGATGACCGCGCAGCTGGCCAGGGCCCGCGGGCTGACCGTGATCGGCACCGCGAGCGAACGCAACCACGACTTCCTCGACGGACTCGGCGTCACCCCGGTCACCTACGGTCCCGGCCTGGCCGCTCGCCTGGCCCCGCTCGCTCCGCAGGGCGTCGACGTGGTGCTGGACGCGGCGGGCAAGGGCTCCCTCGCCGACCTGGTGGTCATCGCCGGTGACCCCCACCGCGTGGTGACGATCGCCGACTTCGACGCCGCCCGCCACGGGGTACGGCTCTCCCGTTCCGGGGTGGGGGAGCCCGGCTGGTCAGGGCTGCCGTACGCCGCGTCCCTCGCCGAGGAAGGCCGCCTCACCGTGCCGGTGCACAGGGTGTTCCCGCTGGGGGACATCGCCGCGGCGCACGAGGAGAGCGCAACCGGTCACGCGCGCGGCAAGATCGTCGTCACCGTGCCCTGAGGCACAGAACCTCGCGGTCAGACGCGACGTGCCGCGACGACCGCCGAACTGGACGGTGTGGTGAGGACTTCGGTGGCGTCCAGGGCCGGGTGGGTGAGGTAGAAGAGGCGGAGCTCGTCCACCTCGCCCTCGAACCGGGGCGGCCAGTCGGCCGAGGGGGTGAAGTCGTCCAGGACGAGGATGCCGCCGGGTGCCAGCAGCTCGACGACCCGTTCGGGGGCGTCCCGCTTGCCGCCGCCGTCGCAGAAGAAGACGTCGAACGGGGCG
This sequence comes from Streptomyces afghaniensis 772, assembly GCA_000415505.1. Classification (GTDB taxonomy): domain Bacteria; phylum Actinomycetota; class Actinomycetes; order Streptomycetales; family Streptomycetaceae; genus Streptomyces; species Streptomyces afghaniensis. The sequence continues at coordinate 755 of KE354514.1, read as the reverse complement.
TGTTGCTCAAGGAGCCGCCAGTCGCCGGTCAGCACGCTGACGCGGTCGTCGTCCGCGAAGACGCCCGCCGCTCGCCGGGCCAGCTCCTCGTCACGCTCGACGGTGACGAGACGCGCCCCGGCCCCCAGACCGCTGTGCAGCCAGGCGGTGCCCACCCCCGAGCCGGTGCCGCTCTCGGCGACGACCCCACCGGGCTTGGCTGCGGCGGCCAGCCTGAGCAGCCTGCCCACTTCGGGGATGCAGCTCTTCTCGAATCCCGCCTCCGCGGCGATCCGCTCGGCGACCATCACGCGGTCCGGAACCACACGCTCTGCCATCATCAGCCCCCTGCCCGTGTCAGCCAGACGCTACCTGACCCTTCGTCAGCGAGCCGACCAGCTGGTCGAGTCCGTCGAACCGCCAGTCGAAGGCGTCGTCGCTCGCCGGCGGATCCCCGACCGGCCGCCGGACGTAGGCGGTCCGCATGCCGACCGCCTGAGCCCCGCGGAGGTCCCAGGCATGGGCGGCCACCATCAGTACGCGTTCCGGTGGGCAGCCGGCGGCGTCGAGAGCGAGCCGGTAGACCTCCGGCGCAGGCTTGTACGCCTGGACGGCTTCGGCGGACAGGGCCTGGTGCCAGCGCAGCCCGGCGTGCGCGTTGAGGCGCAGCAGTGCCGTACGGCCGGCGTCGGAGAGCCCGATCAGGGGGAAGTGCGGCGCGAGCTGTTCGAGACCGGCGACGGAGTCGGGCCAGGGCGGCAGCCGCCGGCCCGCTG
>KE354513.1 GCA_000415505.1 Streptomyces afghaniensis 772 | reverse complement strand
CCGGCCCGCCCGGCGACGAGTCGCGCGGCCTCCGCGTCGAGGGCCTCGGTGCCGACGTACGGGCGGAGCCCCTGCCGGATGCGTCGCTGTTCGGCCTCGCAGTGCTGTTGCCGCAAGGCGAGCAGGTGGTCGACAGCCGCCTCGTCGGACGCGGGTACGGCTTCGCGCATCGCCGCTCGAAGCCCTCGGGGCTCATCGACGAGTGTGCCGAGGACGTCGAAGACGACGACCTCGATGTCACGGATCCCGGTCACGTGCCCCGCCTTTCGCGCTGCTCGCCGTCACCACCTGAGCGGTGACCGATGCTGGCCACCGCCTCCGTCACCGGTCAAGGCGGTGACGGAGGCGTCGCGTGGTGAGCGGCAAAGCGGCGCGAAGGGCTGTCAGACCGACTCCCGCCAGCCGTTCGTGATCGGCAGGCGGCGGTCCTTCCCGAAGCCCTTCGCCGAGATCTTCGTGCCCGGCGGGTACTGGCGCCGCTTGTACTCCGCCGTGTCGACCATGCGCAGGGTCTTCGTGACCAGCTCCCGGTCGAAACCGGCCGCGACGATCTCGTCGGCGCCCCGGTCCTGGTCGACGTAGAGGTCGAGGATCGCGTCCAGCACCGGGTAGTCGGGGAGCGAGTCCGTGTCGACCTGGCCCGGACGGAGTTCCGCGCTGGGGGGCTTGGTGATGGAGTTCTCGGGGATCGGCGGGGTCTGGCCGCGTTCCCGGGCGGCCCGGTTGCGCCACTCGGCCAGGCGGAAGATCGACGTCTTGTAGACGTCCTTGATGGGGCCGTAGGCGCCGACCGAGTCGCCGTAGAGCGTGGAGTAGCCCACCGCCAGTTCCGACTTGTTGCCCGGGGCCAGCACGATGTGGCCCTCCTGGTTGGAGATGGCCATGAGCAGCGTGCCGCGCAGGCGGGACTGGAGGTTCTCCTCGGCCAGGCCCGTCAGGCCCAGCGCACCCATGTACGCGTCGAACATCGGCTCGATCGCGACCGTGCGGTAGTTCAGGCCGGTCCGCCGGGCCATTTCCGCCGCGTCGTCCTTGGAGTGGTCCGAGGAGTACTTCGACGGCATCGACACGCCGTACACGTTCTGCGCGCCCACCGCGTCGCACGCGATCGCCGCCACCAGCGACGAGTCGATGCCGCCCGACAGACCGATCAGGACGGACTTGAAGCCGTTCTTCGCGACGTACGCCCGCAGGCCCACGACCAGCGCCGAGTAGACCTCCTCGTCGTCGTCCAGGCGGTCCGCGTAACCCCCGGTGAGCTCGGGCTCGTACGGCGCCAGAGGCTTCTCCGACAGGACCACCCGGTCGATGCGCAGCCCGTCGTCCACCACGCCTGTCGGCGCGTCCTCCGACGCCGCCGGCAGGTCCAGGTCCAGGACGATGCAGCCCTCGGCGAACTGCGGCGCCCGGGCCACGACCTCGCCGTCCTTGTCCACGACGATCGAGTCGCCGTCGAACACCAGCTCGTCCTGGCCGCCGATCATGGCGAGGTACGCCGTGGTGCAGCCGGCCTCCTGGGCCCGCTTGCGGACCAGCTCCAGGCGCGTGTCGTCCTTGTTGCGCTCGTAGGGCGAGGCGTTGATCGAGACCAGCAGGCCCGCCTGCGCCGAGCGTGCCGCGGGGACCCGGCCGCCGTCCTGCCAGAGGTCCTCGCAGATGGCCAGGGCGACATCCACGCCGTGGACGCGCAGGACCGGCATGCTGTCGCCGGGCACGAAGTAGCGGAACTCGTCGAAGACGCCGTAGTTCGGCAGGTGGTGCTTGGCGAAGTTCAGCACCACCTCGCCGCCGTACAGCACCGCTCCCGCGTTCTGCGGCGCGCCGGCCGGCTGGCCGTACTTCGGCTGGGCGGTCGCGCAGCGGTCGAGGTAGCCGACGATCACCGGCAGCTCGCCGAAGCCCTCGTCGGCCAGGCGGACGGCGAGGCTGCGCAGCGCCGCCCGGGAGGCCTCCACGAAGGACGACCTGAGGGCCAGGTCCTCGACGGGATACCCGGTCAGCGCCATCTCGGGGAACGCCACGAGATGCGCTCCCTGCTCGGCGGAGTGCCGGGTCCAGCGGACGATCGACTCGGCGTTCTGGGCGAGGTCGCCGACGCTCGAGTCGATCTGGTTCAGGGCGAGACGTAGTTGAGGCACGGGCCCAGTGTAATCGTCAGAGCGACGCAATGGGGTGGTGTGGGTCACCCACACCACCCCGTTCCCCTTGCGGAGGTCAGCCGGCGGAAGTCAGCGGCGCCGGTACGACTCCACGTAACCGCTCGCGGGCGTGCCCACGCCGGTGACGTCGTCGTAGCCCTTCACGGCGGACAGCGAGCTGTCCTTGCCCAGGCTGCGCACGGACGTGGCCAGGCCGCCCGTGGCGTCGTAGCCGTTCACGAAGTCCACGCGGGCCACGGCCAGGCCGGAGCCCGTCGGGTTGTCGGTGACGTCGTGGTAGGCCTTCGAGCCGGCCTTCGCATAGATCGCCGGGTTGGCGAAGCCGATCGCCTTGCCGCCGCGGGCCTCCTGGGCCAGGGCCTGGATGGCCGCGATGGTCGGTGCGGCGAGCGAGGTGCCACCGATGCGGTACTCGCTGTACGCCTGCGTCTTCCCGTCGGGCATCGTCTGGGTCTGGCCGACCAGGAAGCCGGTGTTCGGGTCGGCGATCGCCGCGATGTCCGGGACGACGCGGTTGCCCGCCGCGCTGTTGGCCTTCGCCAGCGCGGACGGCACGACGCCCTTCTGGTACGAGGGTTCCGCCACCGTCCTGCTGGTGCCGCCGCCCGCGCCGGAGGTGAAGGCGCCGGGGAAGTCCGTCCAGCTCTTGCCGTCGGCCGACAGGTTCGCCTTGTCGGTGCCCCAGCCGGTCTCCCACAGGTACGTGTCGCCCTTGCCGACGGCCAGCGAGGTGCCGCCGACGGCGGTGACCCACGCAGAGTTGGCCGGCGAGTCGACCTGCTTCGTCCCGGAGCTGGTGACCTCGTCCCCGTTGTCGCCGGAGGAGAAGTAGAAGCCGATGCCCTCGACCGCGCCCAGCTGGAAGACCTGGTCGTAGGCGGCCGCGAGGTCGGGCGTCTGCGCGGCCTCGATCTCGCCCCACGAGTTGGAGACGATGTCGGCCAGGTGGTGGTCGACGACCTTGCCGAGCGCGTCGAGCAGGTCGCTGTCGTTGCAGGAGGCGGCGCCCACGTAGGTGACGTCCGAGGCCGGCGCGACCGCGTGCACGGCCTCGACGTCCAGGGTCTCCTCGCCGTACCAGCCGGAGGCCGAGCACGCCTTGGTGTCCGTGTACTTCTTCGGCAGCACCTGGTGCAGCTGGCCGGTCTTCCAGGCCGCGTCGCCGTGCTTGCCGGCGTAGGTGGCCGCGTCGTAGGCGATCGTCGGCGAGGCGTACGCGTCCGTGATGGCGACCCGCACGCCCTTGCCGGTGCGCGTGCCCGCGCCGTAGGCGGCCCGCAGCTGCTTGCCCGTGTAGCCCTTGACCGCGTACGGGATCTTCGTGCCGTACGCGTCCGGCAGCGTGCTCGCGGTGTTCGAGCCGTAGTACGAGGAGAACGGCCCGGCGTTGCGGAACACGGTGTCCGGCGGCGGCAGTGCGTCGTCGTGCGTGACCATGTGCGGGGCGTTGTCCAGGCCGGTGACGGTCAGCACGGCGCCGGCCAGGCTCGCCGGCACGGAGGCGGTGCTCGCCGGGGCGCGGTAGGTCTTCGAGCCCTTGGCGAAGTTGTGCAGCTGGGCGCCGAACGCCTTCTCGGCGGCGGCCACGTCACCGGTGACGGAGACGTAGTGCGCCGTGACGCCCGTGACCTTCAGGCCGGCCGCCGTCAGCCAGGCCTTCACGGCCGCCACCTGAGCCTTGGTCGCGCCGAAGCGGGCCTGCGCCTGCTGGGCGGTCAGGTACTTGCCGTACGAGGCCGACGCCGGGTCGGAGACGGCCTTGGCGTACGCCGCGAGGCCGGCCGCGTCGCGCCCCCGGAGATAGACCCGGGCCGACACCCCGGCGCCGTCGGAGGCGGCACCCTTGTCGGCCTTGGGCGTGGCCCACGCGGGCTTGGTCCCGGCGAGCAGGTCGCGGAGCGGGTGGTCGGCGGCGTGCGCCGCGGGTATGCCGAGCGCCAGCGCGCCGGCGAGCATCGGCAGTGTCGCTGCCATGCTCAGCCCGGCACGCACCGTGGCGCGGTTGGATCTCATGGAACCCCCTGTGCGGTTCGTCGCGAGTGGATCACTCGACCGTCGCCACTCTCGCGACGAACCGTTCATGCCAGGGGAATGCGCACCCCAAGAAGCGCCCTACGGAGGCCAAGAAGAGCCCAAGAAGCAGCAACGGAGGGCGATTTGAGGCTTAAGCCCGTTGAGGCTTGCGCCCTACGAGCGCGGCGCGGCGCCCCGCTCCTTCAGCAGGTCCGCCATCAGCCCGATCTCCGACTGCTGCGCGTCCACCATGCCCTGGGCGAGCCGCTTCTCCACGCCGACCGTGCACTTCTCGACACAGCCCTCGGCCATGTGGATGCCGCCCTTGTGATGGTCCGTCATCAACTGGAGGTAGAAGATCTCCGCCTGCTTGCCGCTGAGTTCGCCGAGCTTCTTCAGCTCGGTGTTGGTCGCCATGCCCGGCATCAGCGCGCCGTCCTTGCCGGAGGCCATGCCGCCCATGTCCATCCAGGTCATCGGCGGCTCGGAGGACACCTTGGGCAGCCCCCACAGGTCGAGCCAGCCGAGCATCATGCCGCGCTGGTTGGCCTGCGTCTGCGCGATGTCGTACGCGAGGCGCCGCACCTCCTCGTCCTTGGTGCGGTCGCGCACGATGTACGACATCTCCACGGCCTGCTGGTGGTGCACCGCCATGTCCCGCGCGAACCCGGCGTCCGCGGACTCCGCGGAGGGGGTCCGGCCGCTGCCGTCGTCCCCGGCGACGGCGTAGGTGATCGCGCCGGCCGCGACGAGCGCCGTCGCCGCGGCCCCCGCGATCAGAGCGGCCTGCCTCACTGCGACAGCCCGTTCGTGCAGGCGGCGCCCGGCTCGGGGGTCTGCTCGCCCTGGACGAACTTCTCGAAGAACTTGTCGACGTTCGGGTCGCTCGCGCCCGTCACCGTGCGCTGGTGCCCCCACGCCGAGAGCATGATCGGGTCCTTCTGGTCGTCCATCGGGCTCATCAGCGTGTACGGCGTCTTCTTCACCTTCGCCGCGAGCGCGTCGACGTCGGCCTTCTTCGCGTCGGCGTTGTACGTCACCCACACCGCGCCGTGCTCCAGCGAGTGCACGGCGTTGGTGTTGTTGATCTTCTTGGTGTAGACGTCGCCGTTGCAGTTCATCCAGACCTGGTTGTGGTCGCCGCCGACCGGAGGCTCGGAGGCGTACTTCACGGCCTTGGTGACGTGGTTGCGGGACAGCTTGCCCTCCCACGTCTTCACGCCGTCCTTGCCCGTGACGAACTTGCCCTTGCCCGAGGTGTCGGTGGCCGCCGTGTCGCTGCCGTCGTCGGACTGGGACCGCACGAGCACGACACCGCCGACGACGAGACCGCAGACGATCACGACACTGGCCGTGATGGTGAGGATCCGGTTGCGGCGCTCACGGGCCTGCTCGGCGCGCCGCATCTCCTCTATCCGCGCCTTGCGATCCGTGTTGCTCTTCTTGGCGGAGCCCATGGGGTGTCCTTCGTGGGGAAAGTGGGACGGTCGGGTGAGCTGATCGTAATGGGGGAGACCGGGCCCCTCGTAGGGCGGCCGCGGGAATGGGCTGAATCGATACGGCACCGACAGGTGCCCGACAGCTTCCGCATTATTTGAACCTCAGATACCGATTACCTAGGCTGCGGGTATGCGGCTGCTGCGCTCCACCGACCTGGCCCTGCGGGTCCTGATGCGGCTCGCCGTCGCCGGCGAGTCGACTCCGACGACCCGGGACGTCGCCACCGGCATGGACGTGCCGTACACCCACCTGGCGAAGGTCGTCGCCGAGCTCCAGCACATGGGCCTGCTGGCCGCCCGGCGCGGCCGCGGCGGCGGCCTCACGCTCACCGAGCGGGGCCGCACCGCGTCGGTGGGCGACGTGGTCCGTGCCTTCGAGGGCGACGGCGACGTCGTCGACTGCGAGGGCCCCACCCCCTGCCCCCTGAACTCCGCCTGCCGCCTGCGCGGCGCCCTGAGCCGGGCCCAGGAGGCGTTCTTCGCCTCACTGGACCCGGTCACGGTGGCGGACATCGTGGCGGAGCCGACCGGGGCCCTGCTGCTGGGGATCTCGCGGGGCGCTGATCCCCGCGACCTCTAGGCCGTCCGCCCCGCCAGCCACAGGTCCGGCCCGAACACCTCGTAGTGGATGTCGGCCGGCGCCAGCCCCTGCCGATCAGCTGGGCCCGTACCGCCCGCATGAAGGGCAGCGGCCCGCACAGGTACGCGCGCGTGCCCGGCTCGACCGGGACGCCGGCGAGGTCGACCAGGCCGGAGCGGGCGCCCGCCGGGGCGTCCTGCTCGTACCAGAAGTGGACGGCCGCCTCGGGCAGCTTGGCGGCGTAGGCCTCGTGGTCGGCGCGCAGGGCGTGGGTGGCGGGGGAGCGGTCGCCGTGCACGACGGTGACCGGGGCGCGGTGCCCCGAGCCGGCCAGGTGGGCCAGCATCGCGGTCATGGGGGTCACGCCGATGCCCGCCGAGGCCAGCAGCAGCGGGGTGTCGGGGCCGGCGTCCAGGACGAGGTCGCCGTAGGGCTCGGACAGCTCCAGGACGTCACCGACCGCCACGCGCGCGTGGAGGTGGTTCGAGACCTCGCCGTCGGGGGTGCCCTCGCCGCGCACGCGCTTCACGCTGATCTGCCTCAGGTCCGGGGCGGGCGCCCCGGAGAGGCTGTACTGCCGTATCTGCCGGGCGCCGTCGGGGAGGGCGACGCGGACGGACACGTACTGGCCCGCGAGGAAGTCCCGCACCGGACCGCCGTCGGCGGGCCGCAACCGGAACGTGGCGACGTCGTCGGTCTCGGCGACGCGCTCGACGACCTCCCAGGCCCGCCAGGCATGCCCGCCCCGCTCCTGACGGAGCCGCTTCTCGACGGCGATGAGGGCGTTCGCCATCAGCCAGTAGACCTCGTCCCAGGCGGCGGCGACCTCGGGCGTGACGGCGTCGCCGAGCACCTCGGCGATGGCGGCGAACAGATGCTCGTGGACGACGTCGTACTGCTCGGGCCTGATGCCGAGGGAGGCGTGCTTGTGGGCGATGCGGTGCAGCATCGCGTCCGGCCGCTGCTCCGGGTGGTCCAGCAGGTGCGTCGCGAAGGCGGCGACGGATCCGGCGAGCGCCTGCCGCTGGGTGCCGGCGGCCTGGTTGCCCCGGTTGAACAGGTCGTTCAGCAGCTCGGGGCGGGCCGCGAACAGCCCGGCGTAGAAGCGCTCGGTGATCGTGCCCAGGGCCGCGCCGACGGCGGGGAGGGTGGCGCGGACGGTGGCGGCGGACTGCTCGGACAGCATCGGGACTCCTCAGGACTCGACTGCCGAGCACGGTATTTAAAGTTGCATCTGAAATGCAAATTAAGTGGGCGGGGTTGCGGAGCGGACCGGCCGTTACGGATGTCGGTGCGAGCAGGCACTATGGGCGGAAGAGCAGTTCACCCGCCGTACGTGAGGCGTTCGGTCCCGGGCCGGCCGGGCGATCATGGTGCGCAACGCGTACGAAATGCTCGTGTGGTGGGATGCTCAGGTGCCCGACCGCCTCCCGTGGTACGGAAGACAGGCGGCCTGACCAGCAAGGATGGGGAAGCGGAAGATGGACAAGCAGCAGGAGTTCGTGCTCCGGACGTTGGAGGAGCGCGACATCCGGTTCGTACGCCTGTGGTTCACGGACGTGCTGGGCTTCCTCAAGTCCGTCGCCGTGGCCCCGGCCGAGCTGGAACAGGCCTTCGACGAGGGCATCGGCTTCGACGGCTCCGCCATCGAGGGCTTCGCCCGGGTCTACGAGTCCGACATGATCGCCAAGCCGGACCCGTCGACCTTCCAGATCCTGCCCTGGCGCGCGGAGGCCCCGGGCACGGCCCGGATGTTCTGCGACATCCTCATGCCGGACGGCTCCCCGTCCTTCGCGGACCCGCGCTACGTGCTCAAGCGCGCCCTGGCCCGCGCCTCCGACCTGGGCTTCACGTTCTACACGCACCCGGAGATCGAGTTCTTCCTGCTGAAGGACCGGCCGCTGGACGGCAGCCGTCCGACGCCCGCCGACAACTCCGGCTACTTCGACCACACCCCGACCAACGTCGGCATGGACTTCCGCCGCCAGGCGATCACCATGCTGGAGTCGATGGGCATCTCCGTCGAGTTCTCCCACCACGAGGGCGCGCCGGGCCAGCAGGAGATCGACCTGCGCTACGCCGACGCGCTCTCCACAGCCGACAACGTCATGACGTTCCGCCTGGTCATGAAGCAGGTGGCACTGGAGCAGGGCGTCCAGGCGACCTTCATGCCGAAGCCGTTCTCCGAGCACCCCGGCAGCGGCATGCACACCCACCTCTCCCTCTTCGAGGGCGACCGCAACGCCTTCTACGAGTCGGGCTCGGAGTACCAGCTCTCCAAGGTGGGCCGCTCCTTCATCGCCGGCCTGCTGCGGCACGCGGCGGAGATCTCCGCGGTCACCAACCAGTGGGTCAACTCCTACAAGCGCATCTGGGGCGGCGCGGAGCGCACGGCGGGCGCGGGCGGCGAGGCCCCGTCGTACATCTGCTGGGGCCACAACAACCGCTCGGCGCTCGTCCGCGTCCCGATGTACAAGCCCGGCAAGACGGGCTCGGCCCGTGTCGAGGTCCGCTCCCTGGACTCCGGCGCGAACCCGTACCTGTCCTACGCCGTCCTCCTCGCCGCCGGCCTGAAGGGCATCGAGGAGGGCTACGAGCTCCCGCCGGGCGCCGAGGACGACGTCTGGGCCCTCTCCGACGCGGAGCGCCGCGCGATGGGCATCGAGCCGCTCCCGCAGAACCTCGGCGAGGCCCTGACCCTGATGGAGCGCAGCGACCTGGTCGCCGAGACCCTCGGCGAGCACGTCTTCGACTTCTTCCTGCGCAACAAGCGCCAGGAGTGGGAGGAGTACCGCAGCGAGGTCACGGCGTTCGAGCTGCGGAAGAACCTTCCGGCGCTGTAAAGACGGTGCCGTCTCCTGGACGGCAAGGGGCAAGGGGGGCCGACGGTCGGTGATCGCCGGCCCCCACGAGTACCGGTACGCGCGGTCAGCCCCCCTGCCGCTTCAGGTCCGCCAGCAACTGGTGCAGCGGCTCCGTCGCCCGGCGGCGGTACTCCTGGATCGCCCAGCCGTTGCCGTCCGGGTCCTGGAAGTGCATGAACGTGGCGCCGTCGTCGGGGGCGTACTGGACCGGCTCCGAGACGTCGAGACCGCGTTCGACGAGCTTCGCGTGGGCGGCCTTGATGTCGGCGACGCACAGTTGCAGGCCCTGGTAGGAGCCGGGTGCCGGGGTGGGGCCGGGGGTCATCTCCCAGATCGAGTCGCCGAGGGCGATCGAACAGCCGGAGCCGGGAGGCGTCAGCTGGACGATCCGCATGCCGGGCATGACCTCCTGGTCGATGTCCACGTGGAAGCCGACCTTGTCCCGGTAGAAGTCCCGGGCACGGTCGATGTCGGTGACGGGCAGCGGGATGACTTCGAGCGTGAAGTCCATGGCGTGACTCCTTCGTCAGGCATCAGGCGAACCGCCACCTCGTCTGGCTGAACGGCTCCCCCTTACCGAAGCCGAAAACTGTGCGCGGCGCCACCGCGTAGACGGCCGCGTGTCCCGCGCCGTGGCGGAAATAGCCCTCCCGTACCTCGAAGTGCCAGAAACTGCCGTACTTCGCCTCCCACGCGGCGGCCAGTTCGCGTAGCCGCCCGTCGTCCGTCACGCGCGTCGCCTCGCCCTCGACCACCAGGTCGTAGCCCTTGTTCCAGGTGTTCGTGCCGGTGGTCAGCACGACGTGCGGGTTCTCCGCGAGGTTCCGCGCCTTGCGCTCCTCCGGGCCCGTGCAGAAGTGCAGGGCGCCGTCCGACCAGACCGCCGGCAGCGGGGTCACGTGCGGACGGCCGTCGGGGCGCACCGTCGTGATCCAGAACAGTTCGGCGGCCGCGAGCCGCGCCTCGGCCTCCCGCCAGTCGGTCGCGGTGGCCGTCTCGTCGCTGTAGCGGCGGTCCAGACGGGTCTCCTCGGGGTGCGTGGTGGTCATGAGCGTCCTCCCGGTCCGTGGTCTCACAAGTGCAGACCCTGTTCGTCCACCGAACTCATCGGAGCTTCCCCAGGGCTCTGCGGTTAGGCTCAAAGCCGTAGACCTTGATCCGATGCAAGTCCGAGGAAGAGTGCGAGGGAGGCCCGGATGACGGCGGCGCCGGGGCGCAGGAGCAGTACCTTCACGCGGCTGCTGCGGCACGGCTTCACCGACGCCTCCGCCGCCGAGCGGCTCCTGGACAGCGCCGAGCTCGCGCCCCTGCGCGACGACCCGGTGCTGCTGGACGCGCTGGGCGCGACCGCCGACCCCGATCTGGCGCTGCTCGGACTGGTCCGGCTGCTGGAGGCGCAGCCCGAGCCCGGCGCCCGCCGGGAGCTGCTCGACACGCTGATCTCGTCCAAGCCGCTGCGCGACCGGCTGCTCGGGGTGCTCGGCGCCTCCACCGCCCTCGCCGACCACCTCGTCCGGCACCCGGACGACTGGCAGGCGCTCGTCATGTACGAGGCGCACGACCTGCACCCCGGGGTGGAGGAGTTCGAGGCCGGTCTCGCGGAGGCCACCGACCCCGTCTCCCTGCGCGTCGCCTACCGGCGCTGCCTGCTGTCGATCGCCGCCCGCGACGTGTGCGGTACGACCGGCGTCGCCGAGTCCGCCGCCGAGCTCGCCGACCTCGCCACCGCCACCCTGCGCGCCGCCCTCGGTCTCGCCGGGGCGGCCGCGCCCGAGGACGCCGCCCTGTGCCGGCTCGCGGTCGTCGCGATGGGCAAGTGCGGCGGCCACGAGCTGAACTACGTCTCCGACGTGGACGTCATCTTCGTGGGGGAGGCCGCCGAGGGCGCCGACGAGACCAAGGCCGTCCGGGCCGCGACCCGGCTCGCCTCGCACATGATGCGGATCTGCTCCGAGACGACGGTCGAGGGGTCCATCTGGCCCGTGGACGCCAACCTCCGGCCCGAGGGCAGGAACGGCCCGCTCGTGCGGACCCTCTCCAGCCACCTCGCCTACTACCAGCGCTGGGCCAAGACCTGGGAGTTCCAGGCCCTGCTCAAGGCCCGGCCGGTGGCCGGTGACCTCGACCTCGGCGCGGAGTACGTCGCCGCGGTCCAGCCACTGGTGTGGAAGGCCGCCGAGCGCGAGAACTTCGTCCCCGACGTGCAGAAGATGCGCCGCCGGGTCGTGGAGAACATCCCCGTCGCCGAGGTCGACCGCCAGCTGAAGCTGGGCCCCGGCGGTCTCAGGGACGTCGAGTTCGCCGTGCAGCTCCTCCAGCTGGTGCACGGCCGGACCGACACCTCGCTGCGCAGCGGCACCACCCTCGACGCGCTGAAGGCCCTCGCCACCGGCGGGTACGTCGGCCGGGCCGACGCCGCCCAGCTCGACGAGGCCTACCGCTTCCTGCGCTCCATGGAGCACCGGATCCAGCTGTTCCGGCTGCGGCGCACCCACCTCGTGCCCGAGGACGAGGCCGAGCTGCGGCGCATCGGCCGCTCCCTCGGACTGCGCACCGACCCGGTCGCCGAGCTGCTGCGCGAGTGGAAGCGGCACGCCACCGTCGTACGCCGGCTGCACGAGAAGCTGTTCTACCGGCCGCTGCTCGACGCGGTCGCCCAACTCGCCACCGGCGAGGCCAGGTTGAGCGCCGAGGCGGCCCGGGAGCGCATGGTCGCCCTCGGCTACGCCGACCCGGCCTCCGCCCTGCGCCACCTGGAGGCACTGGCGTCCGGCGTCACCCGCAAGGCCGCCATCCAGCGCACCCTGCTGCCCGTGCTGCTGGGCTGGTTCGCCGACTCGGCCGACCCGGACGCGGGTCTGCTCAACTTCCGCAAGGTGTCGGACGCGCTCGGCAAGACGCCCTGGTACCTGCGGCTGCTGCGGGACGAGGGCGCCGCCGCGCAGAACCTCGCCCGCGTGCTGTCGGCCGGCCGGCTCGCGCCCGATCTGCTGATGCGCGCCCCGGAGGCGGTGGCGCTGCTCGGCGACGGGGACGGCGGCGGCCTCGAGCCGCGTTCTCGCACCCATCTGGAGCAGGAGATACTCGCCGCGGTGAACCGGGCCGACGGCGCCGCCCAGGCGGTCACGGCCGCCCGCGGTGTGCGCCGCCGCGAGCTGTTCCGTACGGCCGCCGCGGACATCGTCGGCTCCTACGGCACCGAGGAACAGGCCGCCGAGGCCGACCAGGGCGCCCTGGTGGACCGGGTCGGCGGCGCGGTGTCGGACCTGACGGCCGCGACCCTGGCCGGCACGCTCCGCGCGGTCGTGCGCGACGGGTGGGGGGACAGCCTGCCCACCCGGTTCGCGATCATAGGCATGGGACGCTTCGGCGGACACGAACTGGGCTACGGCTCCGACGCGGACGTGCTGTTCGTACACGAGCCGCGCGACGGCGTCGACGAGCGGGAGGCCTCCCAGGCCGCCAACAAGGTCGTCTCGGAGATGCGCCGGCTGCTCCAGATCCCCAGCGCCGACCCGCCCCTCCTCATCGACGCCGACCTGCGCCCGGAGGGCAAGTCCGGCCCGCTCGTGCGGACCCTCACCTCGTACGCGGCCTATTACCGCCGGTGGGCCCTGACCTGGGAGTCGCACGCGCTGCTGCGGGCCGAACCCGTGGCCGGGGACGAGGATCTGGGCCGCCGGTTCATCGAGCTGATCGACCCGTTGCGCTACCCGGCGGACGGGCTCGCCGACGAGGCCGTGCGCGAGATCCGGCGGCTGAAGGCCCGTATGGAGTCCGAGCGGCTGCCGCGGGGCGCCGACCCCAAGCTGCATGCCAAGCTGGGGCCGGGCGGTCTGTCCGACGTGGAGTGGACGGTGCAGCTGCTGCAACTGCGGCACGGCGCGGCCGAGCCGGGCCTGCGCACGACCCGGACGCGTCAGGCCCTGGCCGCCGCGCGTACGGCCGGTCTCATCACGGACGAGGACGCGGCGACCCTGGACGAGGCCTGGGTCCTCGCGACCCGCGTCCGCAACGCGGTCATGCTGGTACGCGGCCGGGCGGCCGACACGTTCCCCACGGAGCCCCGTGAACTCGCCGCCGTCGGCCGCTATTTGGGCTACGGACCCGGCCACGCCGGCGACATGCTCGACGCGTACCGGCGGACGGCCCGCCGGGCCCGGAGCGTGGTGGACGAGCTGTTCTACGGAGTGACGGAGCGTTAGGGACTCTCGCGGACCCCCCTAGGGGGTGTCGGCCCGCACCTCTCGCGCGTGCTTCATGAACGCCGTCAGGCCCACCTCGAACGCCCGGTCAGCCCGGTCCGCCCGGCCCTCGCTCGCCGCCGACAGTGCCTCGGCCAGCCGCGGGGTCGGTGACGAGGCGGTCAGTTCCCACATCGTCTCGGGGGCCGCGAGGTCGAGGGCCGAGCCGAGGACCAGGTTCTCCAGGGCGGTGAGCAGGGGCATCACATCGGCCGGTGCGAAGCCCGCATCGAGCAGCAGCGCCACCGCCCGCTCGTACTGCTCCAGCACGCGCGGTGCCCGCACGGGGGACGTCATCAGCAGCGGGATCGCCTTGGGGTGCGCGGCGAACGCGGCGCGGTAGGAGCGGGCCCAGGCCTCCAGGGCCGTGTCCCAGGGGCGCAGATCCAGGGTCGCCGGGTCGATCGCCGCCGCCACCCGCTCGCGCAGCAGCTCCACGATGCCGTCCCGGCCCTCCACGTGGTGGTACACCGAGCCGGTCTGCGCGCCCAGCCGCTTGGCCACCTGCGGCACGCTGAAGTCCCCGCGCTCGTCGACGATTTCGAGCGCCGTCGTCGCGATGCGTTCGCGGTCGAGGAGCGGTGTGCGCGGCCGTCCCATGGTCGGTGGTCCCCCTGAGGTCTTCCCGGATGCCGGGGTAGAGGCTACATTGCCAAAACCGAAAGCCTTTAGATTAACCCGCGGCGATCCCGCATGCCCGGATTCCCTCCACGCCCGGATTCCCTCCCCGTCCGCCGCTCGAAGGGCTTGCCCATGTCCGTCACCACCTCAGGGGAGCGCACCCCGCCCGCCACGGCGACCCTGCGCTCCGGCTCCCTCGGCACCGCCGACATCGCCTTCTTCGTCGTCTCCGCCGCCGCCCCGCTCACCGTCATGGCCGGCGTCGCCCCCTCGCGATCCTGCTGGGCGGCGTCGGCGCCCCCGTCGGCTATCTCCTGGCCGGTCTCACGCTCGCCGTCTTCGCCGTCGGCTTCACCACCATGAGCCGCCACGTCCGCAGCGGCGGCGCCTTCTACGCGTTCATCACCCGCGGACTCGGCCGCTCCGTCGGCATCGGCGCCGCCCTGCTCGCCCTGGTCGGCTACAACGGCATGGAGATCGGCGTCTACGGCCTCCTCGGCTCCGCCGGCCAGGACACCGCACACGCCCTGTTCGGCACCGACGTCCCCTGGCTGCCGATCTCCCTCGCCGGCCTGCTGCTCATCGGCTACGGCGGCTACCGCTCCATCGACTTCGGCGCCAAGGTGCTCGGGGTCCTGCTCGTCGCCGAGACCGGCATCCTCGTCCTCCTCGCGGGCGGGGTCCTGATCAAGGGCGGCGCACACGGGCTGTCCCTCGCCTCCTTCGAGCCCGGCAACGTCCTGGTCCCGGGCACGGCGGCCGTCCTCGCCTTCGCCTTCGCCGCGTTCACCGGCTTCGAGTCGACCGTCATCTACCGCCGCGAGGCCCGCGACCCTCAGCGCACGGTGCCGCGCGCCACCTACGTGGCCGTCGGATTCCTCGGGCTGTTCTACGCCTTCATCGTCTGGACCGTCATCCAGGCCTTCGGCGACGCCGAGATCGCCGGAGCCGCCGGCAAGAACCCCGGCGAGCTGTTCTTCACCGCCATCACCACCTACGTGGGCGGCTGGGCGGCCGACCTGATGCACGTCTTCATCGTCACCAGCGTCCTCGCCTCGCTGCTCGCCTTCCACAACGCCATCAACCGGTACGCCCTCGCCCTCGCCGAGGAGGGCGTACTGCCCAAGGCGCTGGGCCGCATCCACCCGCGGCACGGCTCCCCGTACGTGGCCGGCCTCGCCCAGACGGTCCTCGGCGCGGTCGTCGTCCTGGCCTTCGCGGCAGCAGGGGCCGACCCGTACGGGCAGCTGCTGCTGTGGGTCAACACCCCCGGGATGATCGGCTTGTTCCTGCTCCAGCTGCTCGCCGCGATCGCCGTGCCCTGCTACTTCCGCCGGGTGCGCCACCAGGAGGGCGCGCTGCGGACGGTCGTGGCGCCCGTCGCCGCCGCCGTGCTGCTCGCCACGGCCATCGTGCTGGTGGTGAACCACATCGACCTGTTCACCGGGGCGTCCCCGACCGTGAACACCGTCCTGATCGTCACGGCACCCGCCGTGTTCGCCACCGGCCTCGCCCTCGCCTGGTGGCTGCGCCGACAACGCCCGGACGTGTACGCCGACTTCGCCGCCGAACCCACCGAATAGCAAAGCCCGACAAGGGAGTTCCTCACATGCCCACCGCCCATCTGGTCCTCTCCGGCGCCAAGGTCCGCACCCTCGACCCGGACCGCCCGTACGCCACGTCCGTCGCCGTACGCGACGGGCTGATCGCGGCGGTCGGCGACGAGACGGACGTACGCGACTGGTGCGGCCCGGGCACCGAGGTCGTCCACCTGGACGGCGCGCACCTGGTGCCCGGCCTCGTCGACGCGCACAGCCACCCCGTGTGGGGGCTGGACATGGCGACCGGGACGGACCTGTCGGGCGTCACGGACCTGGCGGGGCTGCGGGCCGCCCTCGCGGACGCGGAGCGCACCGACGGGTGGGTGACCGGCTTCGGCCTCGACCACAACGCCTTCGAGGGCCGCCCCGTCGACCGGGACCTGATCGAGGACGTCCTGGACGGCACACCCGTCTTTCTGCGCCTCTACGACGGCCACTCCGCCCTCGCGACCGGCCCGGCCCTCACCGCGGCCGGCGTGCACGGCCCCCGGGGCTTCGACCAGCGCTCGGAGGTCGTCTGCGACGCCTCGGGCCGGCCCACCGGGCACCTCGTCGAGCACGCGGCGATGGACCTGGTGGCCGCGATCGCACCGCGCCCGTCCCACACCGCACGCCGGGCCCGCCTGGTGGAGCTGCTGTCCGCCATGGCCGCGACCGGGCTGACCGGGGCGCACGTCATGGACGCCGGCGACCCGGAGCTGATCGACTCCGTGGCCGCGGAGAGGGTGCTGCCGGTGCGCTTGCGGTTCGCGCCCTGGTGCATGCCGGGCGCGGACCGGACCACCCTGGAGGAGCTGGTCGCCGTACAGGGCCGGGGCGGCCGGCACTGGCGGACCGGCGGGGTCAAGTTCTTCATGGACGGCACCGTCGAGGGCGGCACGGCCTGGCTGGAGCACGCCGACTGCCACGGCCAGGGCACGGACGCGTTCTGGCCCGACCCGGAGGCATACGCCGCCGCCGTACGGCACCTGCACGCGGCCGGCGTGCGCACGGCCACGCACGCCATCGGGGACGCGGCGGTACGGCACGTCCTGGACGTGGTCGAAGGGCTGGGGCCGGGCGGGCACGGGGCGCACCGCATCGAGCACATCGAGACCGT
>KE354512.1 GCA_000415505.1 Streptomyces afghaniensis 772 | reverse complement strand
GCGCTGCGCGGCCTGGGCTGCCCGGACCGCCTCGCGCGGCCGGCCCGCGTCGCGCGCGAGGAAGGCGGTGTTGCAGAAGGCGTGCGCCTCCAGGCCGGGATCGCCGGTCATCCGGGCGGTCGCCAGCGCCTCCGCGTAGTGGGAGCGGGCGTCGTCGTAGCGTCCCGAGTCGTGGGCCAGCCAGCCCACGGAGATGGCCAGTTCACCGGCGCCCGAGTACAGCCGGTCCGCCGTCGTCTGCCGGGTCGTACCGGCGTCCAGGAGGGCGTAGGCGGCACGCAGCGGGGCCGCCGCGCGGCGGTAGAGGCCGTCGGCCCCGTGCCGGTCGTCGAGCAGCCGGATACGGCGGACGGCTTCTTCCAGGGCACCCGCGTCACTCGCCCCGACGCGGCGCACGGGGCGCTGTGCCGCCGCGGCGTCGAGGGCGAGGCCGACGGGCCCCAGTGAGGCGGCGGCCACCGTGGCGCCCCCGCCGGTCATGAATGCGCGACGTAGCACGTCGCTCTCCTCGTAGGTGTCGTGCGGGTGGTGCGGGTCGTACGGGTTCTGCGTTTCATACGGCTCGCACGCCCCGCTGGTCTCACTCGTGGCGTTCGCCGGGTTCGCGGTGCACGTCAGGGGCGCGTCCTCGGTGTCGCGCGCCCGGCGTCCGCGTACCGATGAGCGGGGCGCGAACCCCAGATCGGTGAGTGTGCGGCCAGGGAACATGTGCAGGAACACCCGTTCGTACGCGTAGTTGGGGCAGCGGATCTCGCCCGCCTCGACCCGGCCGATGTACCGCGCGTCACAGCTGACCTGCTCGCCGATCTCCAGAGCGGCCCGGCGGATCACCGCGGCGAACTCGGCCGGCGAGCGCTGTCCGCGCAGGTGCCGGAAGGCGAGGTTGGGCCGCGGTGGCCGGTCGGGTTGAGACGAGGTCACCGTTGACGACGCCATGGCCGGGTCCTCTCGTGCGAACCGTCGAACCATGCCGGGTTCAGGGCGGGTTGTGCGTAATGTCCCGCATGGTGTGCCCCGTGTCCGGCGGGCAAGAACGTACCTGCTGTGCCGGAGTCCTCACGCTGGGTTTGGCTACAAACCGGATATCTCATCCGTGATCTGCCATGAAGTGCCATCCTTTGCGGCTGACTTCCGCCGTAGCCGTTGACGGTCTGCCGCGTTGAACCCTGCGGACCGGGAGGCCCCCGACTCCCGACCGCTCGTCCAAGCAGGGGTTCCGTCGTGGAGGCCGGGATGGAGACCAGCCAGATCAACGATCCTCGTACACCGCCGAGTACGGCGCCGAGCCCGCCGCCGGCCGGCTGCGATGTCGTGACGGTGCCGGCGCGGCAGGGGCTGGAGGCGGTCGACATCCTGCGGCGCGGGGCCGGGGAAGCGGTCGGACCCGTACTGCACGACGACGGCGGTGACACGCTGGGCTTCCTGGTGCCGCCGGGGACGGCCGCGGCGTGGGACGTGCCGGGGAGCACGTGCACGGAGACCGACGGACGTGGAACTACCCTGGCCCCCGAACCTCCGGTGGAGGGCTCGGACTGGCTGCTGCCGCCCGGCGAGGCGGACCTCGCGACGGACCCGGCGGTGCTGCGCAAGGCCCTCGGGGAGGCGGCCCGGACGATCAGAGCGGCGGACAGCTGCCGCTGAGGCGCCGATGCGCTGAGGTGCCGAGGAACCGGCGCCCGGGGGAGCGTACGTCCCGCTTGACGGCCCGCCCTGATAATGACCCCATGGGTAAGTCCAGGAGCGGCCGGCGCAGGCAGGCCGGTGGGGAAGCCGTCGTCGAGAGCGTCGACGGCGGGCTCGCCGAGCTCATCCCCGACCGCGACCGGCTCCGGGCCTGGACCCTGGTGATCGACGGGGCCCCGCAGTCGCACGTCGACCTGGACGACCCGGCGTACCTGTCCTTCGAGTACCAGCGCCGGCTCGGGCATGTCATCGACCTGGTCGCCCCGCCGGGCAGGCCCGTGCACGCCGTGCACCTCGGCGGTGGCGCGCTCACCCTCGCCCGGTACGTCGCCGCCACCCGGCCCCGCTCCACCCAGCAGGTCGTCGAGCGGGACGCCGCTCTGGTGCAACTGGTCCGCCGCGAGCTGCCGTTGGACGCGAACGCGCGCATCCGGGTGCGGTCCGTCGACGCCCGCGACGGGCTCGCCAAGGTGCCGGACGGCTGGGCCGACCTGGTCATCACCGATGTGTTCAGCGGGGCCCGGACCCCGGCCCATCTGACCTCGACCGAGTTCCTCGACGACGTGCGCAGGGCCCTCAAGCCCGGCGGTGTCTACGCCGCCAACCTCGCCGACGGGCCGCCGCTCGCCCACCTGCGCGGCCAGATCGCCACCGCCGCAGCCCGTTTCGAACAGCTCGCGCTGGTCGCCGACCCGACGGTGCTGCGCGGCAAACGCTTCGGGAACGCCGTCCTGGTCGCCTCCGACCAGCCGCTGCCCGTCGCCGAACTGACCCGCCGTGCCGCCTCCGACCCGCATCCCGGCCGGGTCGAGCACGGCAGGACACTCACCGACTTCACCGGCGGGGCCGCACCCGTCACGGACCTCGCGGCGGTGGCGTCGCCCGCGCCGCCCGCTTCGGTGTTCCGGTGAGCCCGTACGGCACTCACCCGTACGTCACTCAGTAGGTCCCGATCTCCACGCGCGGCGGTCCGTCGTGCCAGGTACAGAACACCGACACCCGGTCGGCGCCCGAGGAGAACTCCACGCGGATCCACGACTCCGTCTTCCACACCTGCATCGACCAGCCCGCGCCGGGAGTGGCCGAGACGAGGGACGCGGAGTCCCTGCCCAGGTCGAAGACCGCCCGGCCGCCGTCGGTGTCGTAGCTCTTGACCTCGCCGGTGGCGGCGGGGGAGGGCGGGGCGGCCGGGTGGCGGTCGGGCTCGGCTTTCTCACCGTGGGCGGTGGGCCCGCCGTGCGGCGCGGTCGCGGACTCGTCCGTTCCGACGGCGTGGGCGGCGCCTTCGACTCCTGCCCGGCCGTATCGGCCGCCTTGATGGGCAGGGCGCGCGGCGGGTCGTAGGCCGTGCCCGCCATCACCGTGTGGACACCCCACCACGACAGCGTGACCGCCGCGCCCGTGGCGAGCAGCCAGGCCAGTACGTGTACGAGTCCTCTGCGCATCGCCGGTCATACTGCCTCACGCGTCCCACGCGTTGTCCACAAACGGGAGTCACGCGGGGCCGGTTGTCCCCAGGCGAGGAGTTGTCCACAGGCCCGCACCCGGCTGTTCGAGATGGCGTACGGTGCGGCGCATGGCAAGTGTGCTCGTGGTCGAGGACGACCAGTTCGTACGCTCGGCGCTCATCCGGCACCTGACCGACGCCTCGCACACCGTACGCAGCGTCGGGACGGCACTGGAGGCGCTGCGCGAGGTCGCCCATGTCCGCTTCGACGTGGTGATCCTGGACCTCGGACTGCCCGATCTCGACGGGTCCGAGGCCCTGAAGATGCTGCGCGGCATCACGGACGTGCCGGTGATCGTCGCCACGGCCCGGGACGACGAGGCGGAGATCGTCCGGCTGCTGAACGCCGGGGCGGACGACTACCTGACCAAGCCCTTCTCGGTCGAGCACCTGTCGGCCCGCATGGCGGCCGTGCTGCGCCGCGCCCGCTCCGGCGCGGGAGAGGGGGAGCCGTCCCCGGTGATCCGGGTCGGCGGTCTGATCGTCGACCCGCTGCGCCGCCAGGCCGAGCTGGACGGCGCGCGGCTCGACCTCACCCGCCGCGAGTTCGACCTGCTCGCCTTCCTGGCCCGCCGGCCAGGTGTCGTCGTCCCGCGCAAGGAACTGCTCGCCGAGGTGTGGCAGCAGTCGTACGGCGACGACCAGACCATCGACGTCCATCTGTCCTGGCTGCGCAGGAAACTGGGCGAAACTGCCGCGAATCCCCGCTATCTGCACACCCTTCGGGGCGTCGGTGTGAAGCTCGAACCGCCGGGGGCGGAGGCGCCGCGATGAGGTGGGCCCTGGTCAAGGTCTCGCTGGCGGTGACCACCATGGTCGTGCTCGCCTTCGCGGTGCCGCTCGGACTGGTCATCCGCGAGATGGCCCGGGACCGCGCCTTCTCCAATGCCGAGCGGGAGGCCGCGGCCGTCGCCCCGGCCCTGTCCATCACCACCGACCGCGACCAGCTCGAACGGGTCGTGGCCTCCGCCGGCTCCGACGCCGGGATGGCCGTGCACATACCGGCGGGTGACGGCCAGGAGGCCCTGGAACTCGGGCGGCAGCGCGCCGCCGGCGAGGACATCGCGGCCGTGCGGAAACTGGGCCGGGCGTCCACCACCGGCGTCGCCGGCGGCTCGACGCTGCTCCAGCCGGTCGCGCTCAGCACCGGCGAGATCGCGGTCGTCGAGGTGTACGTGCCGGAGGCGGAGGTCACCAACGGCGTGGCCACGGCCTGGGCGGTGCTCGCCGGGGTCGGTGTCGCACTGGTTCTCGGCTCGGTCGCGGTCGCCGACCGGCTGGGCGTGCGGATGGTCCGGCCCGCCAAGCGCCTGGTCGAGGGGGCCCGCGACCTGGGGGAGGGCCGGCTCGGTGCCCGTGTACCCGAGGATGGCCCGACCGAACTGCGGCTCGCCGCGGTCGCGTTCAACTCGATGGCCGACCAGGTCGTCCAACTGCTGGCGAACGAACGGGAGCTGGCGGCCGACCTGTCCCACCGGCTGCGCACCCCCCTGACCGTGCTGCGGCTCAACGCCGCCTCGCTCGGCGAGGGACCGGCCGCCGACCAGACCCGGACCGCGGTCGAGCAGCTGGAGCGCGAGGTCGACACCATCATCCGTACGGCCCGGGAGGCCAAGCCGCAGACGGCCGCGGCCGGTCCGGGCGCCGGGTGCGACGCGGCCGAGGTGGTGCGCGAGCGGATGGCGTTCTGGTCGGCGCTCGCGGAGGACGAGGGCCGCAAGTGGCGGGTGGCCGGGGCCGACCGGCCGGTGCGCATACCCCTGGCCCGCGCCGACCTGGCCGCCGCACTCGACGCGCTGCTCGGCAACGTCTTCCGGCACACCCCGGAGGGCACCGCCTTCGCGGTCGACGTGCACAACGGCGAGGACGCGGTCATCGTCCTCGTGTCCGACGCGGGCCCCGGCATACCCGACCCGGAGGCCGCGATGGCGCGGGGCCGCGGCTCCGGGAGCGACGGCTCGACCGGGCTCGGCCTGGACATCGTGCGCCGGCTCGCGGAGTCGACCGGCGGGGACGTACGGATCGGCTCCTCGGTGCTCGGCGGGACCGAGGTGCGGATCTGGATCCAGCTGGACGGGCGGGCGCCGGTGAGCAGCAGGGGGCACCGCGGGCCGGTGCGGCGCCGGCGGCGGGGCAGGCCGGCCGCTGCATACAACCGCTCCCGCTCGCTCTGACCCCTCCGGCGGCTCACGGCCTCCCTTCCCTGCGGCCGGCCTGCGTCCGCGCTCACGGGTCGGTCACATTTCGACAAATGAAGTCGACGGCCCTTGACGCATGACCGGACATACGGCTGTTATTGCGCCACCGTGTTCGGTCAAGTTGATTTCTGGTCGATTAAGACCGGATTTCACGCCACACCCTCGTGGCCGAACCCTGCCTCAGGAGCCGTTCATGCACGACCTCTCTCCTTCCGGACTCTCCCTCCCCGCTGCCAGCCGCCGCTCCGTCCTGCGCGGCATAGGCGGTGCGGCCCTGCTCGGCGCCGGCATACCCCTGCTGAGCGCCTGTGGCGGCAGTGGTGCGGCCGCCGACCCGAAGACGGTCAGCCTCGGCTCGAACTCCTCGGACGCGGTGCCGAAGAAGGCGTTCGCCGAGATCTACGCCGCCTTCACCAAGAAGTCCGGCATCAAGGTCGACGTGAACACCAAGGACCACAACACGTTCCAGGAGCAGATCAACTCCTACCTCCAGGGCACGCCCGACGACGTGTTCACCTGGTTCGCCGGGTACCGCATGCAGTTCTTCGCGTCGAAGAAGCTGGCCAGCCCGATCGACGACGTGTGGCAGAAGATCGGCGGGAACTTCCCCGAGGCGATGAAGAAGCTCAGCAAGGGCGAGGACGGCAAGTACTACTTCGTGCCGCTGTACACGTACCCGTGGGCGGTCTTCTACCGCAAGAGCGTCTTCGCCCAGCACGGCTACGAGGTCCCCACCAACTGGGACGACTTCGTCGCACTGTGCAAGCGGATGCAGAAGGACGGGCTCGTCCCGATCGCCTTCGGCGACAAGGACGCCTGGCCCGCGATGGGCACGTTCGACCAGATCAACTTCCGCACCAACGGCTACGACTTCCACGTCGAGCTGATGGCCGGCAAGGCCTCCTGGACCGACCCCAAGGTGCGCAAGGTCTTCGACCACTGGACGGAGATCCTCCCCTACCACCAGGACGGCGCGGTGGGCCGCACCTGGCAGGACGCGGCCCAGACCCTGGTGGCGAAGAAGGCCGGCATGTATCTGCTGGGCACCTTCGTGGGCCAGCAGTTCACCGACAAGGCAGACCTGGACGACCTGGACTTCTTCGCCTTCCCGGAGATCGACCCGCAGTTCGGCCAGGACACCGTCGAGGCGCCCACCGACGGCTTCATGCTCTCCAAGGCCCCGAAGAACCGCGACGGTGCCGTCAAGCTGCTGGAGTACCTGGGCACCCCCGAGGCCGAGGAGATCTACCTCAAGGCCGACTCGAGCGTGGTGGCCGCCTCCACCAAGGCCGACACCGCCTCCTACACCGCGCTCCAGAAGAAGTCCTTCGAGATGATCTCCAGCGCGAAGAGCCTGACGCAGTTCATGGACCGCGACTCCCGCCCGGACTTCACCTCCACGGTGATGCAGCCCGCGCTCCAGAACTTCGTCCGCAACCCCAAGAACGTCGACAGCATCCTCTCGTCGATCGAGCGTCAGAAGAAGACGATCTTCGCGTCCTCATGAGCACCGACACCTCCACCGAGAACCCGGAGACGGCCCCCGCGCCGTCTCCGGGCGCCGCCCCCGCGAAGAGCTCGACGGGCCACCGCCGGCTGCTGACCCGCCGCGACCGCATCACGCTCGGCCTGATGGCGGGCGTTCCGACGATCCTGCACGTCGCCCTGGTGTGGCTGACGGCCCTCGCCTCCATCGCGCTGGCCTTCACCAGCTGGGACGGCATCGGCTTCGACTCCATCCACTGGGTCGGCCTGGAGAACTTCAGGCAGCTGTTCACCAGCAACCCGCAGTTCTGGCCCGCCGTCGAGCACAACGTCGTCTGGTTCGTCGTGCTCATCCTGCTGCCCACGCCCTTCGGCCTGTTCCTGGCCGTGCAGCTGGACAAGAGGATCCGCTTCAGCCGCGTCTACCAGACCGCGTTCTTCCTGCCGGTGGTGGTCTCGCTGGCGGTCACCGGGTTCGTCTGGCAGCTCGTCTACAACCCCGACACCGGCCTGATCAACAGCCTCATCGGAGCCAACAAGCCCGGCCACTACATCGACTGGATCGGCGACCCGGACCTCAACCTCTGGGCCGTCCTGGTCGCCGCCTCCTGGCGGCACGCCGGCTACATGATGATCCTCTACCTGGCCGGCCTGAAGGGCGTCGACCCCGCCCTGCGGGAGGCGTCCTCGCTGGACGGCGCCAACGAGTGGCAGACGTTCAAGAACGTCGTCTTCCCGACCCTGCGGCCCACCAACACCGTCGTCCTGGTCGTCACGATCATCGAGGCCCTGCGCGCCTTCGACCTGGTCTTCGTCTTCAACAAGGGCGCCCAGGGCACCGAACTGCTGTCGATCCTGGTGACCAACAACATCATCGGCGAGTCCAGCCGGATCGGATACGGCTCCGCCATCGCCGTCGTCCTGCTGGTCATCTCGCTCGCGGTGATCATCCCGTACCTGATCGCCACCTTCCGGAAGGAGCGGCGCGCATGAGCCACGCCCTGGCGAGCAAGCAGCGCACCCCCGTCCGCCCCGCCCGGATCCTGCTGCACACCTTCCTCGTCGTCACGGCTCTGGCCTGGCTGGCGCCCCTGCTGTGGGCGCTGCTCGCGGCGATGCGGCCCTACTCGGAGACCAGCACGAAGGGCTATGTCTCCTGGCCCGACAAGCTGAGTTTCGACAACTTCACGAACGCCTTCCAGCAGTCGGACATGCTGCACTACTTCGGCAACACGCTGATCGTCGCCGTGCCGGCCGTGCTGCTGACGCTGCTGCTGTCGTCGATGGTCGCCTTCTACGTCAGCCGCTTCGACTTCCGCCTCAACCTGGCGCTGCTGCTGGTCTTCACGGCGGGCAACCTCCTGCCCCAGCAGGTCATCATCACCCCGCTGTACCGGCTGTACCTGCTGATCGACCTGCCCGGCATCACGATGAGCGGCAAGCTCTACGACTCCGCGCTCGGCCTGGTCCTGATCCACGTGGCGTTCCAGTCCGGCTTCTGCGCGTTCGTGCTGAGCAACTACATGCGCTCGCTGCCCCACGAGCTGACCGAGGCCGCCCTGGTCGACGGCGCCTCCGTCTGGCGCCTGTACTGGCAGATCGTGCTGCCGCTGTGCAAGCCCGCGATGGCCGCCCTGGCCACCCTGCTGTCCATCTGGATCTACAACGACTTCTTCTGGGCCATCGTCCTGATCTCCACCGGCGAGAACATGCCGATCACCTCGGCGCTGAACAACCTCTCCGGCCAGTACTTCACCGACCCCAACCTGGTCGCGGCCGGAGCCCTGCTCACGGCCATCCCCACCCTCATCGTCTACTTCGTGCTCCAGCGCCAGTTCGTCAGCGGCCTGACCCTGGGCGCCAACAAGGGCTGACCTTCCCGAAAGAGATCACCGTGCAGCACCCCTTCACGCCGCTGGCCTCCGTGCCGGTCGACCGCCGCCGCGCCCGCGTCCACGAGGAGGGCTGGCAGTCCTGGAGCCCCAGCGGCGCCTACGCCCTGGGCACGGCGCCCCACCGTCCGGCCAACGCCAACTGGGCCACGGTCTGCTACCGGCCCGGCGTCACCGTCCCCGTCGGCGTCTTCCAGGGCGAGGGCCTGCTCGCGCTCGACCCCGGCGACGGCTCACCGGTCCGGCTGTGGGCGGCGGCCGAACCGACGCGCGAGGTGCCGTCGATCCGGCTCGCCGTACGGGGCGGAGTCGCGGAGATCGGTGCCGACGGCCCGGTGAAGGAGTGGACGGGCGAGGACATCCAGGCGTTGCTGGGCCACTGGGCCTTCGGCCTCGGACTGGAGGTCCCGCGGCCGGCGCCCAGTGTCTGGTGCTCCTGGTACGAGTACTTCACGCAGGTCACCGAGGACGACATCCACGAGAACCTCCGCGCGATGGACACCCTCGACCTGCCTGTCGACGTCGTTCAGATCGACGACGGCTACCAGCGGGCCCTCGGCGACTGGCTCACCCTCTCCGGCCGCTTCCGCTCCCGCGCCGGAATCGCCGACAAGATCCGCTCCCGCGGCCGCCGCGCCGGCATCTGGACGGCCCCCTTCCTCGTCGACCCGGCGAGCGACCTGGCCGCCGAGCACCCCGACTGGCTGGTCCGCGACACCGCCGGCGGCTTCGCCCACGCCGGCCGCAACTGGGGCCACGACCTGCGCGTCCTGGACACCACCCACCCCGACGCGGCGGCGTACCTGACCGAGGTCTTCACCACCCTGCGCGCGGAGGGCTACGACTACTTCAAGACCGACTTCCTCTACGCGGGCGCCCTGGCCGGTATCCGCCATGCGGACGTCGGCCCCCTCACGGCGTACCGCTCCGGCATCCGCCTGATCCGCGACGCGATCGGCCCGGACTCCTACCTCCTGGGCTGCGGCGCCCCGA
>KE354511.1 GCA_000415505.1 Streptomyces afghaniensis 772 | reverse complement strand
TGACGACCATGCTGGCGACCAGCGTGCTCATCCCGCCCGCCGCGACCTGGCACCGGCTGACCGGCACCCTGCGCCACCGCCATGCCCCCTCCTGGCAGGAGGTGGCACGATGAGCCCGGTCAAGGCCGTGCTGTTCGACCGCGACGGCACACTGGTCGAGGACGTCCCCCACCACGCCGAC
The DNA here is from genome assembly GCA_000415505.1 of Streptomyces afghaniensis 772. Taxonomy (GTDB): domain Bacteria; phylum Actinomycetota; class Actinomycetes; order Streptomycetales; family Streptomycetaceae; genus Streptomyces; species Streptomyces afghaniensis. The sequence goes on along the minus strand of KE354511.1, from coordinate 9,828 downwards.
CCCGACCGCGTACGCCCCGTCGAGGGCGCCCGCGAGGCGCTCGCCCTGCTGCGCGGACGCGGCATCCGCACCGGCGTCGTCACCAACCAGCCCGGTGTCGCGCGCGGACTGCTCACCGACGCCGACGTCCGCCGCGTCAACCACCGCGTCGACGAACTCCTCGGCTCCTTCGACGTGTTCGCCGTCTGCCCGCACGGTCCCGACGACGGCTGCCACTGCCGCAAACCCCAGCCTGGCATGGTGCTGTGGGCGGCCGGGCGGATCTGCACCAGCCCCGCCGACCTCGTCGTCATCAGCGGCATCGGGGCCGACGTGGAGGCCGCCCGCCGCGCCGGCGCCCACGGCATCCTCGTCCCCACCGCGCAGACCCGGCCCGAGGAAACCGCGGACGCGGGCCACGTCGCCCCGGACCTGCTGACCGCCGCCCGGGCCGTACTGGACGGACCGCCCAAGGGCCGCGTCCTCGCCGACGAACGCCCCATCCAGGAGGCCTTCACGGCCGGTTCAGGTCAGGGGAGGGGTGCGTGAAGGCCCTTGTCACGCGTCCGGACAGCTTCGGCGACGTACGCTGCCGCCTCCCGGCACGATGACCGTCGGTACGAGGTAGGCGCCGGCACGGCACCCGATGAGCGCGGCTGCGGGGGCGGAGGCGGGGGGAACACGGCAGTCTGCTGGCATGGCACAGGACCAGACAGCGAAGACAGGGACGGATGCGGGCAGGACAGCGACGGCAGCGGACAGGGCGCCCGGGGAACCGACGACACCCCGCCTCCTCGTCCTCCGCGCTCTGGGCCTCGGCGACCTCCTCGCCGGGGTCCCCGCGCTGCGCGCCCTGCGGCGGGCCTACCCCCGGCACGAACTCGTCCTGGCCGCGCCCGCCGAGCTGGCGCCGGTCGCCGAGGCGACGGGGGCCGTGGACCGGCTGCTGCCCGCCTCCGCGCCGGGGCGGGGTGTGCCGCGCTCGCTCGACTGGAGTGGTCCGCCCCCGGACATCGCCGTCGACCTGCACGGCAACGGGCCGGCCAGTCACCGGCTCCTCATGGGGCTGCGCCCGCTGAAGCTGCTCGCCTTCGCCCACCCGGACACGCCCGAGATCGACGGCCCGCCCTGGTACGCGGAGGAACACGAACGCGACCGCTGGTGCCGGCTGCTCCAGTCGTACGGCATCGACGTCGACCCGGGCGACGTGTGCCTGCCCCCGACGCGCACCGCCTCCCCGGCACCCGGCGCGGTCCTGCTGCATCCCGGCGCCGGGTCGCCGGCCCGCCGCTGGCCCGTCGAGCGGTACGCGGCCGTCGCGGACGGGCTGCGCGCCCGGGGCCTCAGGGTCGTCGTGACCGGCGGCCCGGACGAGAGCGACCTCGTGGACCGGCTCGCCAAGGAGGCCGGCCTGCCCGACACCGACGTGTTCGGCGGCGGCCTCCCGTTCGGCCGGCTCTCCGCCCTCGTCGCCGACGCGTACGCCGTGATCAGCGGCGACACCGGCATCGCCCACCTCGCGGTCGCCCACGCCACGCGCTCCGTCACCCTCTTCGGCCCGGTCGCACCGAGCCGCTGGGGCCCGCCGCCCGGCCCGCGCCACCGCGCGCTGTGGTACGGGCCGGAGGGCGACCCGCACGGCCGCCGCCCCGACCCCGCGCTGCTGCGCATCACCCCCGACGACGTCCTGCGCGCCGTCGACGAACTGCCCGGCACCCGACACCTGTGAGAAGACCCGCCGCTGCACGGGGTTGAACCCGCACCCCCACGCGGGTGCGGGTTCAGCCCCCCCGGATCAGCGGCGGACGCTCAGCTTCCGCACCACCGGCACATCAGCCGGAACAGGGCGAACAGCGTCGGCGGCCAGACGAGGGCGAATGCCCAGATCACCCCCGGCTCCGAGGTGACCATCCCGGACACCATCAGCCCGACCGACACCGCGAGCAGCACCGCCACGGTCCAGACACGGGGCCGGTAGGAGCCGAGGCGGGCCAGCAGCCGGGCGGGGTCGGGGCGGCGGCTCAGTCGCAGGGTGCGCAGTCGGCGGTCGAGGCGGCGGTCGCGGCGCAGCGCGCGTTCCATCTCGTCGAGGATGCGCTGCTCGTTCTCGGGAAGTCGGCCGATGGACACGCGCTTTCTCCTTCCGGGCGGCCGGACCGTCTCTCCTCCCGGGGGGACGTACCAGGGGGACGTACAGGCGGGGGACGTGTGACGGGGGGACGTACAGCGGCGGACGTACAAGCGGGTGCCCCGTGAAACCCGGGAACTAACCGGGGACCGGCCGCGCCAGCGCCTCGACGAGCCGGTCCGCGCTGTCCGGCACGGTGCCCTCGCGGAACCCGTCCCGGATCTGCCGCGCGGTCACCCGGCCGCCGGTCAGGCACCAGTCCCACCAGCGGTCCAACTGCCGCACGTCCAGCCGCTCGGCCGGCACCAGCGCGGGCCAGCCGCAGGCCCGGGCCTGCGCGGTCATCTTCGCGCCGCCTTCGACCGGGTCGACGGCCAGCACCGGGGTGCCGACCCGCAGCGCGATGACCAGCCCGTGCAGCCGGTCGGTGACGACGAGGTCCAGCCGGGCCAGCACGGACTGGAGCTGCGCGGGCGTGGCACTGAGATGCCAGTCGTGGGTGTCGAGCCGCGTCTCCAGCTCCAGCCGGCCGCAGTCCTTCCCGGCCAGCCAGCGCGTCACCTCCTCGGCGACCTGCCCGTGCCGCCGCAGTTCCCCGTACTCCTGCTGCCCGTGCGTGAGGATCACCCCGACGACCGGCCGGGCGGGCGCGTCCGGGGCGCGGGCTGCGAGGTCCTCCACCGGCTCGCTGTCCGGCGCGTCCCGGGGCAGCACCCGGTGGAAGCCGGTCACGGCCGCGCTGGCGGGGTCGATCACCGAGGTGCCGACGGCGATCCGCACACAGTGCGCGAACCGCCGGTGCAGCTCCTCGATCTGCGGCCCGTGCAGCGGGCCGCACACGAACACCAGGTGGGAGTAGTCCTCCGGCCACAGCCGGTCCAGGTGCAGTGCCTCCGGACGGAAGCCGGGACTCCAGGCGACGTCGTAGGGGATGCCCGTGCCCAGCAGTACGTCTTCCACCCGGCGCAGGGCCAGCACGTCCCCGGCGTTCGCCTCCCCGTCCCGGAAGCTGAACCACCCGGTCAGCAGAACCCTGCGCGGTCGCATGCCGTCATGTGTCTGCACACGCCCTGAGTGCCCGCCCAGCGGGAAGACAATCAGGGCATTACGGGCAACCGACCCTTGGTCACTGGGCGTAGAACGTGGCGTCCGCCCGGTCGGTCACCGTGCTCACCGCCTGCACGTTCAGCAGGTACTCCCAGTGGCGGACGTATCGCCCCGGGTAGTTGTACGACTCGTACGAGACGCCCGCGGGGTCGGCCAGCCCGGCACGCCGGTGGAAGGTGGCGTCGGACGCGAACTGCGCGCTGCCGTCGTTCTTCTCCAGCCACACCTCGAAGTTCTTGTGCCGCAGGTAGTAACCGGGGAAGTTCGCCGACTCCAGCGAGACCGTGCCGCTGCCGGCCAGCCCGGGCACGACGCGGAACTGCGAGTCGGCGAGCTTGGAGACGTTCGCCTCGATCCGGGCCCGGTACTCCCAGTGGCGGATGAACCGGTCCGGGAAGTTGTACGAGGAGAAGCGCTGCGGGGTGATCCCGTCGGCCACGGGGATGCCGAAGTTCGGGGTGCCGTCGGCGTTCCAGTAGACCTTCTGCACACGGGTGCGGCGGTTGGGGTCGTTGAGCGGGTCGCCGCTGATGTCCTTGTAGCTGCGGTCGTGGTAGACGAGGATGTCGCTCTTTCCGTCCTCGGACACGGTGAAGGAGTTGTGGCCCGGACCGTACTGGCTGGTCGCGGCGCTGCTGGCGAACACCGGGGTGGGGCTCTTGCTCCAGGACGCCTGGCTGAGCAGGTTCGCGCTCGCGGAGGCGGTGAGCATGCCCAGGCAGTAGTTGCTGTCGGTGGCGCTGGCGGAGTACGTCATGAAGACCTTGCCGCCGCGCTGGATGACCGCCGGGCCCTCGTTGACCTTGAAGCCGACGGTCTCCCAGGAGTAGGTGGGCCGCGACAGCATCACCGGAGTGCCGGTGATCGTCCAGGGGTTGGCCATCTTCGCCAGGTAGATGTCGGTGTTGTTGTTCACGGACGGGTCGCGCTGCGCCCAGGCCAGGTAGCGCACGCCGTTCACGACGAAGGTGGTGGCGTCCAGGGAGAAGCTCTCCCACTGGGTCCTGATCTGCCCCTTCTCGGTCCAGGTGGCGGTGAGCGGGTTGGCGCCCGTGCCCTCCAGGACGTACATGCGGATCGCCCAGATGTCGTTCGTGGCGCCCGCCGCGAAGTACACGTACCACTTGCCGTCGATGAAGTGGATCTCCGGCGCCCAGATGTGGGCCCCCATCACGCCGCTGGCGTGCTTGGTCCAGATGGTCGTCTCGGGAGCCGACTTCAGCCCCTGGATGGTGGTCGCCCGGCGCAGCACGATGCGGTCGTACTCGGGGACGGTCGCGGTGAAGTAGTAGTAGCCGTCGGTGTGCTTGAAGATGTGCGGGTCGGCCCGCTTCTCCGCGATCGGGTTGGTGTACGTGACGGCGGGGGAGTCGGGCACGGCGGCGTGCGCGGGCGCGCCCGCCAGGCAGGTCGCGAGGGCGACGAGGACGGCCAGGAGCAGCCGCAGAGCATTGCGTCTCTTACGTCTCAAGGGAGTTCTCCGGATCAGAAGGGGGGTGATCAGGTGGTCAGGTGGTGGGGACGAGCTTCCACTGCTGGCAGTTGTTGTTCAGCCAGGTCCACTGCCGTACGTCGGCCCCGTTCGCCGTGCCGCAGTCCGCCACGTCGGCGACCTTGCCGGTGCTCTCGTTGACGATCCGGACGTGATCACCGCTCGCGGTGAACACCAGCCGGAAGCGCTGGCAGTTGTTGTTCAGCCAGGACCACTGCCGCAGGTCGGCGCCGTCGGCGGCGGAGCACTCGGCGGTGTCCAGCACCTTGCCGGTGGCCACGTTGACCAGCCGGCTGGTGTCGTCACCCAGGTCCTCGACCTTCCATTTCTGGTTGGCGCCGCCGGTGCAGCTCCACTGGAAGACGTTCGTGCCGTCGGCGCTGCTGCCGCCCGCCACGTCCAGGCACTTGCCGCTGTTGCGGTTGACGAGGGTGTACGCCGTCGGAGTCGCGGCCGTTTCTCCGGACGGGCCGGGGCGTGTGCTGCCGAGGGGGACGGGTGTGCCGAAGTCCGGCGTGCCGTCGGCGTTCCAGGTGAACTTCTGGGCGCGGGTGGTGCGGGCGTTGCCACAGCCGCCGTTCGCCGAGGAGTTGGCGTGGTAGACGATCCAGTTCTCGGTGCCGTCGGGCGAGGTGAAGAAGCCGTTGTGCCCGGGGCCGTACACACCGGCCGCGTCGTCGCGCTGGAAGACCGGTGTCTGCTTCTTCGTCCAGGACGCCGGGTTCAGCGGATCGGCGCCGGTGAGCTCGAGCAGACCGAGCTTGTAGTCGGCCGTCTGACAGGAACTCGCGCTGTACGTGAGGAAGGTGCGGCCGTTCCGGTAGAGCGGCTCGGGCGCTTCGTTGACGGGGGACCCGGACCGCTCCCAGCTCAGCGTCGGGCTGGAGACGACGGTGAAGGTGCTGCTCGCGAGGGTGTACGGATTGCTCATCGGCGCGATGACCAGGCTCTGCGTACCGCCGTTCACGAAACCGCTGCCGACGAGGTACAGCCGCCCGTTCGCCTGGAGCACACTCGCGTCGATCAGCCAGCCGCCCGGCGTGAGGTTCGACCCGGTCAGCGACCCCTTGTAGGTGTAGGGGCCCATCGGGTCGGAACCGGCGCTCTCCAGGACATGGGTGCGCTGCGAGTCGCAGCAGGCCACGCCGCTCCGGCCGGCGGAGTAGTAGAGGTACCAGCGGCCGTTCAGGAAGTGGATCTCCGGCGCCCAGATGTTGGTGTTGCGGGTCGCGGTGGTGTCCGACCACACCTGGACGCTGGGCGCGGTGGCGAGCCCGGCCAGGGTCGGCGACTTCCGCATCGCGAGGACGCCGGTGAACGTCGTGGTGATCAGGTAGTAGTCGCCATCGTGGTACGTCAGCCAGGGGTCGGCGCCCTTGGTCGACTTGAGCGGGTTGGTGTAGGGGCGCCCGTCCGCCGCGGACGCCGGCAGCGTCGCTCCCGCGAGGGCGAGGAGCAGGGCGAGCACGCAGACGAGCAGGGGACCGCGGCGCTTGGCCGCAGGGGGAGTCCGGAGCATCCGAGCCGCCTCTATCCGATTCTATGTCCGTGATTTCGAACGCAGTTCGTGAATTCGATCAGAAGATAAGTGGAGCTCTTACCTCCGTCAACGGTTTGCGCAGGCGTGACACGCGAGGCAGGCCGGGACGGTCGTCGACGTGAAAACCATGTTCATCTAGCATGGGGGGCCGACGAACGCGCCGGTCGAGCGAGGAGTCCAGTGGTGGGCGAAGCGGAGGAGAGCCCGGCCGTGGAGCGCATCCACACGCCGGGCCTGCGCAGTACGTGGCAGCGCCGGGCCGTGCTCGACACCCTGGGCCGCTGCCGCGAGTTCGTCTCCGCGCAGGAACTGCACGCGCTGCTGGTCGACTCCGGCAGCACCGTCGGACTCACCACCGTCTACCGCACCCTGCGCGAGCTGGACCGCGCAGGGTTAGTCGACGTCGTGCGCGACGAGGGAGGCGAGCGGCTCTACCTGGGGCGGCAGGCCGGCGAGCACCGCCACTACCTCATCTGCCGCCGCTGCGGCCGCAGCCGGCCCGTGGACGCGGAGGCCGTCGAGGAGTGGGCCGCCCGGCTCGCCGGGACCACGGGCTTCACGGAGCTGGAGCACACCCTCGAACTGAGCGGCGTCTGCGGCCCCTGCGGACGCGGGCCGACCACGGCCTCCTGCCCGCCGCCCCGCCCGCCCGGCCGGTCAGCCGGGGAAGCGGGCCGTGCCCGTCAGGACGCGTACGTCGAGGTCGGTGACCGAGTCGGCGGTGAGCCGGGCGGTGAACTCGGCGCGCACCCGCTGGACGGCGGGCGGTGACAGTCCGGCCGGCATGCGGCGCGTCCCGTCGCCGGTGGCCGGCTCCCAGCCTGTGTCCGGGGGCAGGGGGCGTCGAACCGCACGGCGACTGCCGTCAGACCGGCGGCAGCCGGGACGGCTCCTCGGCCGTGCCGCGCGGCGCGGGCGGCGGGGCCGTGGTCGTCCGGGGGATCACATGGGTGGGCAGCATGACGTGCCGTTCGCGGTCCCCGCCGGGGTCGTTGACGAGTGACAGGGCGAGCGCGCCGGCCTCCCGGCCGATGGCCGAGGGCGACTGGGCCACGGTCGTCAGATCGAACCACTGGGCCAGCGGCTGGTCGTCGAAGCCGACCACGGACACCTGCCCGGGCACCTCGACACGCGTCGCGCGCAGCGTCCAGATCATGGCGACGGCCACCTCGTCCTGCTCGGCGAAGACCGCGGTGGGCGGCTCCCGCAGCCCCAGCAGCCTGCCGACCGCCTCGGCGGCGCCCCGCTTGTCACCCGCCGGGGTGGCGACCACCAGATCGTCGTCCAGGGGCAGACCCGCCTCGGTCAGCGCCTGCCGGTAACCGACCAGCCGCTCCTGCGAACTGAAGGAGAAGCCGCCCGTGCCCACCGTCCGTACGTAGGCGATCCGGCGGTGGCCGAGGTTGAGCAGATGCCGGGTGCCGCGCAGGGCGCCGGCCACGTCGTCGACGTAGACGCTCGGACGTCCGTCGACGTGCTGGCTGACGTACACGACCGGCATGCCGAGACCGTCCAGCCGGGCGGTCTCCTCCTCGGTGAGGTCGAAGGAGAACACCAGCAGCGCGTCCGCGTTGCGCCGCGCGGGAAGGTGCTCGAAGAACGCCGTGCGCTCGGCCATGCCGGGGATCACATAGACCGTCAGTTCCATGCCGGCGGCCCGCAGGACGAGGGCGAGACCCGACAGGGCCGCGCCCACGAACCACGAACTGAGCGTGGGCACCAGCACCGCGATGTTCCACGTCCTGCCCGTCACCAGGCTGGCGGCATGGCGCGAGACCGCGAAGTTCAGCTCCCGGGCGGCCTGTTCGACGCGGGCGCGGACCTCCGGCGAGACGGTGGACAGGCCGCGCAGAGTGCGCGAGACCGTGGAGGTGGAGACCCCGGCCCGTTCGGCGACGTCAGCCATCGTGGGGTGCCGCTGACCTGGTGGCATGCGCCGGACGCTAGCACAGGAACCCTGCGCTCCACGGCACTTGGTGACAGCGCTGTCTCACCTGATTCTTGCCTTCTTACCACGCCGCGACGCATTGACTTCCCGGCCGGGCACTCCTAGCGTGCAAACGTTGTCTCGACAGGTTCGAAGTCGCCCCGGAGGGACGCCTCTTATCCGCTGTGAGCTGCGGTTTTTATCAGCGGAATGCCGTGGCAACGCAATCTCATGACCAAAGCCATTCCGGGGGAACAGACACGACTTCGGTCCATCACGACCAGGAGAGACAGTGAAGACCAGCACCGCCAGAGCGATCCAGTGTTCCGCAGCGCTCGCCGCCGCCGGACTCCTCCTCACCGCCTGCGGCTCGTCCGGCGGCAGCGGCTCCGGACAGTCCGCGCAGTCCGCGCCGGTGTCGTTCAAGGGCCGCGGCCCCATCACGTACGTCGCCGGGAAGGACACCACCGGCACCGTCCAGACGATCATCAACCGCTGGAACAAGGCGCACCCCAAGGAGAAGGTCACCTTCATCCAGCTGCCGACGGACGCCGACTCGCAGCGCCAGCAGATGATCCAGAACGCGGAGACGAAGTCCGACGCCTACACGGTGCTCGCCACCGACGTCGTGTGGACGTCGGAGTTCGCCGCCCACCAGTGGATCGAGCCGCTGCCCGCGAACCAGTTCCCGCTCGGCAAGATGCTCCAGCCGGTCGTGCAGACCGGCCAGTACCGCGGCAAGCTCTACGCCGTCCCCGCCAGCTCCAACGGCGGCCTGCTGTTCTACCGCACCGACCTGCTGAAGAAGGCCGGCGTCACCCAGGCCCCCACCACCTGGGCCCAGATGACCGCCGACTGCGCCAAGGTGAAGAAGCTCCCCGAGGCGAAGAACATGTCCTGCTACGCCGGGCAGTTCCAGAAGTACGAGGGACTGACGGTGAACTTCGCCGAGGCAGTGAACTCCGCCGGCGGCAAGATCGTCGACGCCGACGGCAAGCCCGACGTCGACACCCCGCAGGCCAAGAAGGGCCTGGACTTCCTCGTCGACTCCTTCAAGGACAAGACGATCCCGAAGGAGGCCATCACCTACCAGGAGGAGGACGGCCGCCAGGCATTCCAGGCAAGCAAGCTGATCTTCCTGAACAACTGGCCCTACGTGTACTCCCTCGCCCAGAAGAGCCCCGTCAAGGGCAAGTTCGCCGTCGCGCCCCTGCCCGGCCTGAACGGCCCCGGCGCCTCCAGCCTCGGCGGCTCCAACCTGGCCCTGTCGTCCTTCGCCAAGAACAAGGCCACGGCACTGGACTTCATGAAGTTCTTCACCAGCGAGGAGAGCGCCACCTACTTCCTCAAGAACGCCTCCCTCGCCCCGCCCTACGCCGACCTCTACGACAACGCGTCCCTGGACAAGCAGTATCCGTACCTGCCCGACCTCAAGCAGTCGATCACGAAGGCCGTGCCGCGCCCGCGCGTCGTGCAGTACGGCGACGTGACCGCCGCGATCCAGAACGAGGTCTACGCCGCGCTCACCGGTAAGAAGAGCAGTACACAGGCGCTGAAGGACCTCCAGGGGGACCTTCAGAAGCTGACGGCGCAGTGAGGCCGCGGGTCATGGCCGACACCGCGATCCCGCCCGACACCGCCCCGCACGCGCCCGG
>KE354510.1 GCA_000415505.1 Streptomyces afghaniensis 772 | reverse complement strand
TCCCGGGCCACCGCGGGCACCGGCCGCCTGGCCGCACTCCTGGTCTCCCCGACGCTGCTGGTGCTGACGGTCGTCGTGCTCTACCCGACGCTCATGGCACTCGACGAGTCCCTGTACGGACCGAAGGGCCTGGACCCGAAGACCGGGTTCATCAGCAACACCGAGCCGTTCGTCGGGCTGAAGAACTACACCGACATCTTCACCCAGGCCGGCGACCGCTTCTGGAACGCCTTCTGGAACACCACCTTCTTCACCGTCGTCACGGTGTCGCTGGAGACCCTGATCGGGGTCGCCATGGCACTCATCATGCACCGGGCCTTCCGGGGCCGGGCCGTGGTGCGGGCCAGCATCCTCGTCCCCTGGGCGATCCCCACGGCCATCTCCGGACTGCTCTGGAAGTGGATCTTCAACGCCGACGGGATCGCCAACGTCCTCATCGGCCACCAGGTCCTGTGGACCGCCGACGGCTTCTCCGCCAAGATCGCGGTCGTCATCGCCGACGTGTGGAAGACCGCCCCCTTCATCGGCCTGCTGGTCCTGGCCGGCCTCCAGGTGATCCCGAAGGAGGTCTACGAGGCGGCCCGGCTCGACGGGGCCGGCGCCCTAGAGCAGTTCTGGCGCATCACCCTCCCCTTGGTGAAGCCCGCGCTGATGGTGGCGGTGCTCTTCCGCTGCCTTGATGCGCTGCGGATGTTCGACCTGCCCTACATCCTCATCGGCGCCCAGAAGGGCTCCGTCGAGACGCTGTCGATGCTCGCGCAGAACGAGGCGTCCAACGTCCGCTTCGGACCGGCCTCCGCGTACGCGGTCCTCCTCTTCCTCTACGTCTTCCTCATCGCGCTCGCCTTCGTCCGGCTGCTCGGCGCCGACCTCATCGGGGGCGCCGGCGGGACGAAGAAGCGCAAGGGCCACGCGGTCAGGACGCCGCGCCGCCGAGTCCGGGAGGTGACGGCATGACCCTTTCGGCCAAGTGGCGGCAGTGGCTGCCCTATCTGGGCATCGCCGTGGTGGTGGCCTACTGCCTGGCCCCGTTCTACTGGATGCTGGTCTCCAGCCTGCGCAGCACCGGCGACATCTTCAGCACCTCGCTGTTCCCCTCGCGGGTGTCGTTCGAGAACTACCGGTCGGTGTTCAGCCCGGGCCAGGGCTTCACCAGGGCCCTGCTCAACAGCCTGGTCGTCGCCGGCATCACGACCGGGATGTCGCTCCTGCTCGCCACGTTCACCGCGTACGCGATGGCCCGGCTGGAGTTCCGTTTCAAGCGGCTGATCCTCACGCTGATCATCGCCACCTCGATGTTCCCGGTGGTGTCGATCGTCGTGCCGCTGCTGAAGCTGTTCACCGACATCGGCTGGATCAACACCTACCAGTCCATGATCGTGCCCAGCATGTCCTTCACGCTGCCGCTGGCGGTGTGGAACCTGACCACGTTCTTCCGGCAGATGCCCGACGAACTGGAACACGCCGCCATGGTCGACGGCTGCACCCGCGGCCAGGCCTTCCGCAAGGTCATCGTCCCCCTCGCGGCACCGGGCATCTTCACCACCGCGATCATCACCTTCATCGCCGCCTGGAACGAGTTCCTCATCGCCCTGTCGATGACCAACAAGCCGAGCATGCAGACCGCGACCGTCGCCATCTCCAAGTTCTCGGGAGCGACCACGTACCAGACGCCGTTCGGCAGCCAGATGGCCGCGGGCGTCGTGGTGACCATTCCGCTGGTCGTGATGGTGCTGCTGTTCCAGCGTCGTATCGTCGCCGGGCTCACGGCCGGCGCGGCGAAGTAACCCCCGTCTCCCCCCCCGTCTTCCGCAAGGAGCCTCGTGTCCCCCACCGCACCCTGGTGGCGCAGTGCCGTCATCTACCAGGTCTACATCCGCAGCTTCGCCGACGGAAACGGTGACGGCGTCGGTGACATCGCCGGCATCCGCTCCCGCCTGCCGTATCTGAAGTCCCTCGGCGTGGACGCCATCTGGATCAACCCCTGGTACAAGTCGCCCATGGCCGACCACGGCTACGACGTCGCCGACTTCCGCGCCATCGACCCCCGCTTCGGCACCCTCGCCGACGCCGAACAGCTCATCACCGAGGCGCACGAGCACGGGATCCGCGTCATCCCCGACATCGTGCCCAACCACACCTCCGACCAGCACGCCTGGTTCCAGGCCGCGTTGGCCGCCGGGCCCGGCAGTGCGGAACGCGAGCGTTACGTCTTCCGCCCCGGCCGCGGACCCGACGGCACCGAGCCCCCCAACGACTGGGTGTCCTGCTTCGGCGGGCCGGCCTGGACCCGGCTGCCCGACGGCGACTGGTACCTGCACCTGTTCGCACCCCAACAGCCCGACCTGAACTGGCAACACCCCGAGGTGCGGGCGGAGTTCGAGTCGATCCTGCGGTTCTGGTTCAGCCGGGGCGTCGACGGCTTCCGCATCGACGTCGCCCACGGCCTGATCAAACACCCGGAGCTGCCCGACCTGCCGCCCCGCGCGGAACCCGCGGTGACGGGCCCGCTCACCCGCCGGGACGAGATCCGCCGGCACCTCGACCATCCGCACTGGGACCGGGACGAGGTGCACGAGATATACCGGGCCTGGCGCAAGGTCGCCGACGAGTTCCCCGGCGACCGCTCCTTCGTCGCCGAGGCCTGGGCCGACACACCGGAACGACTGGCCGCCTACGTCCGCCGGGACGGCCTGCACACCGCCTTCAACTTCGACTTCCTCATGTGCGGTTGGGACGCCAAGGACCTGCGCGCCGTCATCGACGACTCCCTCACGATGCTGGGCTCCGTCGGCGCGCCTGCCACCTGGGTCCTGTCCAACCACGACGTCATGCGCCACCCCAGCCGCTACGGCCGTACCGCATCGCAGAGCTGGATCGTCAACGCCCGGTTCGAGCCCGACGGTCCCCTCGACCTGGACCTGGGCATCCGGCGTGCCCGGGCCGCCGCCCTGCTGATGCTCGCCCTGCCCGGCGGCGCCTACGTCTACCAGGGCGAGGAACTCGGCCTCCCCGAGGTCGAGGACCTGCCCGAATCCGCCCTCCAGGACCCGATCTGGGAGCGCTCGGGCCACACCGACCGCGGCCGTGACGGCTGCCGCGTGCCCATCCCCTGGTCGGGCCAGGCCGCCCCGTACGGCTTCAGCCCCGACGACACCACGGCCGAACCCTGGCTGCCACAGCCCGCCGACTGGGCCGCACTGAGCGCCGAGGCCCAGACCGGCGACCCCGCCTCCATGCTGGAGCTCTACCGCACGGCCCTGCGCATCCGCCGCGAGCACCCCGCCCTCGGCGACGGCACGATGACGTGGCTGGAAGCTCCCGAGGGAGTGCTGTCCTTCAGCCGCGAGCCCGGCTTCCGGTGCGTGGTCAACCTCTCCGCCGAGCCGTACGAACTGCCCGCACACGCCGAGCTCCTCCTGGCCAGTGGCCCGCTCGAGGACGGCCGGCTGGGGCCCGATCAGGCGGTGTGGCTGGCGGTGTAGCGGAGATCCTAGGCTGGGCACATGGCTCGCACGGCGGAGGAGATTCCCGTCTCCCTCACGGTCCGGCCGTCGGCGCCGGCGCTCGCGCCGCTGATCGGTGCGCTCGGCTATGTCGAGGGGCGGTTCGCGCACTCCGCCGAGCTGGCCCTGCCGACGGGCGGGGCGCAGCTGCTGGTGAACCTCGACGGGGACACCCTGTCCTCGTCGGACCGGCGGACCCGGGGTGCGGCATTGCAGGGGCCGTACACGGAGCCTGCGGTGATCGACCCGGCGCAGCAGCGTGCCGTCGTGTGGGTGGCGTTCCGTCCCGCAGGGGCGTATCCGTTCCTCACCGACCCGGTCAGTGTGGTCCAGGGGCGGCTCGCCGGGCTCGACGAGCTGTGGGGCACGGACGGTGCGGTGCTGCGCGAGCGGCTGCTGGAGGCCATGGCCGCCGGTGGCCCGCAGGCGGGTCTGCGGGAGCTGGAGACGGTCCTGCTGCGGCGGGCGGAACGTCCCCTGGAGCCCGACCCGGCGGTCCGGCTCGCCGCGGCGCTGCTCGACCGCGGAACGCCCGTGGCCGAGGTCGCCGACCGGCTCGGCTGGACCTCCGGGCGGCTGGCCCGCAGATGCGCCGAACAGCTGGGACTCCCGCCGAAACGGTATGCGCGGGTACGGCGCTTCCAGCGGCTGCTGGGCCGGGTGAACGCCGGGTCCGGGGAGCCGGACTGGGCGCTTCTGGCCGCGGAGTGCGGCTACCACGACCAGGCGCATCTGATCCACGAGTTCCGCGCGCTCGCGGGGATCACCCCGACCGCGTACGCGCCGCGCTCGCCCGGGGAACGCAACCACGTTCCGCTCGGCGGGTGACGGGTCCTGCCCGGCCGGCCGTTTTCTACAATCCACGGCCGCCCGGACCGGCGATCGTGAGGGCATGACGAACGCAACCGACAAACCGACCCTCACCCGCCTCTACGCCCGGCTCGTGGTCTCCGACGGGCCCCGGGCGGTCGACTTCTACCGGACCGCGCTGGGCGCCGAGGAGATCGAGCGGTACACCGACCCCGACGGGAAGATCGTGCACGCCATGCTGCGGCTCGGCGACGCGGTGATCGCGGTCAAGGACGCCGATGAGAGCGATCCGGCGCCGGACTCGCTCGGCGGCAGCCCGGTGATCATGGCCCTGGACGTGTCCGACGCCGACGCCGTGGCCGAGGCCATGCTGCGGGCGGGAGCGAGCGTGGTGTACCCCGTCGCCGACCAGCACTACGGGCAGCGCGGCGGCCGTCTCGCCGACCCGTTCGGCCATCTCTGGATGATCTCCCAGACGATCGAGGAGCTGACCCCCGAGGAGATCCAGCAGCGCACGACCGACCTGTTCACGTGAGTCGGTGATGTCGCGGGCCAGGCGTCCGCGTCACGTCAGCGATACTCCACGAAGGCCTCCCACGGCAACCCCTGGGCGGTGTGAGGACGACCTCGTCGGCCATGTGACCACGGCCCGCCACGGACACGGCGTCGAACGTGCAGGATGCGGGCACCAAGGAGGACAGGCACCCGAACGACGGAGAGGCAGACGATGGTCCCAGCGGAACCGGAACCCCAGCGGATCGGCATACCCGCCGAGTCCACTGCGGGCGAGACCAGGGTGGCGGCGACGCCGGCCACCGTGGGAAGACTTGCCGCACTCGGCTACGAGGTGGTGGTCGAACCGGGGGCGGGGGCCTCGTCCCGCTTCTCCGACGCGGCCTACGAGGAGGCGGGAGCCCGGCTCGGCGACCCGTGGCAGGCGGAGATCGTGCTCAAGGTGAACGGCCCCTCCAGCGAGGAGATCGGCCGGCTGCGGGACGGGGCGACGCTGATCGCGCTCATCGGCCCCGCGCTGCACCCGGAACTGGTCGACGAGCTGGCGCGGCGGCCGATCACCGTCCTCGCCATGGACGCCGTGCCGCGCATCTCGCGCGCCCAGTCCCTGGACGTGCTCAGCTCGATGGCGAACATCGCCGGATACCGGGCCGTGGTCGAAGCCGCGCACGCCTTCGGCCGGTTCTTCACCGGCCAGGTGACCGCCGCCGGCAAGGTGCCGCCCGCCAAGGTGCTGGTCGCCGGTGCCGGGGTGGCCGGGCTCGCCGCGATCGGCGCCGCCCGCAGCCTCGGCGCCGTGGTCCGCGCCACCGACCCCCGGCCCGAGGTCGCCGAGCAGGTGCGCTCGCTGGGCGGGGAGTTCCTGACGGTGGGCGTCGAGCAAGAGGTGAGCACCGACGGCTACGCGAGGGCCACCTCGGAGGACTACGACCGGCTCGCCGCGCAGCTGTACGCCGAGCAGGCCGCCGACGTCGACATCATCATCACCACCGCGCTCATCCCGGGCCGCCCGGCGCCGAGGCTGGTCACCGCCGAGGACGTCGCGCGGATGAAGCCCGGCAGCGTGATCGTCGACATGGCGGCGGCCCAGGGCGGCAACGTCGAGGGCACGGTCGCCGGGAAGGCCGTCGTCACCGACAACGACGTGACGATCATCGGCTACACCGACCTGCCCGGCAGGCTCCCGGCCCAGGCCTCGCAGCTGTACGGCACCAACGTCGTCAACCTGATGAAGCTGCTCACCCCGGGCAAGGACGGCCGGCTCGTCCTGGACTTCGACGACGTGGTGCAGCGGTCGATGACCGTGGTCCGCGACGGCGAGAAGACCTGGCCGCCGCCCCCGGTCCAGGTGTCCGCCGCACCCGCACCCGCCCCGGCCGGCGGTACGGAACCGGCCGCGCCCGCCACGGCACCGGCGAAGCCCGCCCGCCCCGCGTGGTCCTCGTACGCCCTCGTAGGCGCCGGAGCGCTCGCGCTGTTCCTGGTGACGGCCTTCTCGCCGAGCGAACTCATCGGCCACTTCACGGTGTTCGTGCTGGCGATCGTCATCGGCTTCTACGTCATCGGCAACGTGCACCAAGCGCTGCACACCCCGCTGATGTCGGTCACCAACGCCATCTCCGGGATCGTCGTGGTCGGCGCACTGCTCCAGATCGGGCACGGGAACACCGCCGTCACCGTGCTGTCGTTCGCCGCGATCCTGCTGGCGAGCATCAACATCTTCGGCGGATTCGCCGTCACCCGCCGGATGCTCGGCATGTTCTCGAAGGGCTGATCACGGATGACCACAGTCACGGCCTCAGAAGCCGCCTACGTCGTCGCCGCGCTGCTGTTCATCCTCAGCCTCGCCGGGCTCTCGCAGCACCGGACCTCCCGCTCGGGAGTCGTCTGGGGCATCGCCGGCATGGTCGTCGCCCTGGCCGCCACCGTCGGCCTCGCGTCGAAGGACATCACCGCCACCGGTCTCGTGCTGATCGCCGTCGCCACCGCCATCGGCGCGGGCATCGGACTGTGGCGGGCCCGGGTGGTCGAGATGACCGGCATGCCCGAACTGATCGCCATCATGCACAGCCTCGTCGGCCTCGCCGCCGCGTTCGTCGGCTGGAACGGCTACCTCGACGTCGACGCCGAGCTCACCGGTTCGCTGCTCGGCATCCACCACGCCGAGGTGTTCATCGGGGTGTTCATCGGCGCCGTCACCTTCACGGGTTCCGTCGTCGCCTACCTGAAGCTCTCGGCGCGCATCAACTCGCGCCCGCTCACGCTGCCCGGCAAGCACGTCCTGAACATCGGTGCCCTGGTCGCCTTCGTCGCGCTCACCGTCGCGTTCGTGGCCCGCCCGAACATGGGTCTCCTCATCGCGGTCACCGTCATCGCCCTCGCCCTGGGCGCGCACCTGGTCGCCTCCATCGGCGGCGGTGACATGCCGGTGGTCGTCTCCATGCTCAACAGCTACTCCGGCTGGGCCGCCGCCGCCTCGGGCTTCCTCCTCGCCAACAACCTGCTCATCGTCACCGGCGCGCTGGTCGGCTCCTCCGGTGCCTACCTGTCGTACATCATGTGCAAGGCGATGAACCGCTCCTTCATCTCGGTGATCGCGGGCGGCTTCGGGACGCCGGCTGCGGCCGCGGACGACGGCGAGCACGGGGAGCACCGGGAGATCAGCGCGGAGGAGACCGCGGAACTGCTGCGCGACGCCTCCTCGGTGATCATCACCCCGGGCTACGGCATGGCGGTCGCCCAGGCCCAGTACCCGGTCGCGGAGCTGGCGCGCAAGCTGCGCGAGCGGGGCATCGAGGTGCGCTTCGGCATCCACCCCGTCGCCGGCCGGCTGCCCGGGCACATGAACGTGCTGCTCGCCGAGGCGAACGTGCCGTACGACATCGTCCTGGAAATGGACGAGATCAACGACGACTTCGCCGCCACCTCGGTCGTCCTGGTCATCGGCGCCAACGACACCGTCAACCCGGCCGCCACCGACAACCCGGCCAGCCCCATCGCCGGCATGCCGGTGCTGCACGTGTGGGAGGCGGCCAACGTGGTCGTCTTCAAGCGGTCGATGGCCGCCGGCTACGCCGGTGTGCAGAACCCGCTGTTCTTCCGGGAGAACAGCCAGATGCTCTTCGGCGACGCCAAGCAGCGCGTGGAGGACATCCTGCGCAGCCTCGACGCCCTCGACGCGCCTGTCCGGGAGATGGCCGGCACCACGCGCTGAAGGGCCGTCCGTCAGTCCGCGGTCTGCGCCGGGTCGGCCGTCACCCGGCGCAGCAGCGGCCTGCTGCCGCCGATCGCGGCGAGCA
>KE354509.1 GCA_000415505.1 Streptomyces afghaniensis 772 | reverse complement strand
CGGGAGCGGCGCACGATGTGCACGGGCTCGTCGCTGCCGGTCTCCAGCGCGTCGGCGACGGCCACGGGCGGCACGGCGGCAGTGCAGTCGACAGGCTGCCAGGCGTCCTCGGGGCCGCCCGGCCAGGTGTGCGGGCCGGTACCGAGCGAGACGCCCATGCGGGGCGGCGCGACGGTCGTACCGACGCCGCGGCGGCGCTGGAGCCTGCCCTCCAGTTCGAGCTGCTCCAGGGCCTGGCGGAGCGTGGCGCGGGCGACGCCGAAGCGGGCCGCGAGGTCGCGCTCGTTGGGCAGGATCTCCCCGACCGAGAACTCCGAGTCGAGCGCTTCACTGAGCACGGTCTTGAGATGCCAGTACTTCGGTTCCGGCACCGATTCCAGCTGCGTGGTCCCCACCCTGTCCTCCGCAATCGCCGTGGTCGGCGGCTTTTTCGCGCCCTTGTTTTTTAAAGGTTGTTTCACTTCTCTGCGACCATAGGGCGGCCCTGATCCTTGGTCAAGACCAATGGCCGGGAACGTTCACGGGACGTTCGTACGAGGCCGCGGCGGGGCTGCCGCGGCGCCGTCTAGGGGGCGGCCAACGAGTGCAGCTTGTCGGGGTTGCGGACGATGTAGACCGCTTGGACGCGACCGTCGGCGACGTCGAGCTGGAAGACGGAGTCGGGCTTGCCGCCGGACATGACCAGCACGGCCGGGCCGCCGTTGAGTTCCAGGAAGCGCAGGGAGAAGTCGGGGACGCCCTTCTGCGCGGCGCCGACGAGGAAGCGGCCCACCTTGTCCGCCGACTGGAGAACCCGCAGCGGCGCCCGCGACTTGCCGCCGCTGTCGCCGACGAGCCGGACGTCCGGGGCGAGCAGCTCCATCAGCCCCTCGAGGTCGCCGTTCGCGGCGGCGGCGAGGAACCGTTCGGTGAGGTCGCGCCGCTGGACGGGGTCGACCTCGTAGCGCGGCCGCCGCTCCTCGACGTGCTTGCGCGCCCGCCCGGCCAGTTGGCGCACGGCCGGTTCGCCGCGGTCGAGCATGGCGGCGATGTCGGCGTACGGGAAGGCGAAGGCCTCGCGCAGCACGAACACCGCCCGCTCCAGCGGCGACAGCGACTCCAGGACGACGAGGACGGCGAGGGAGACGGAGTCCGCGAGCACGGCCCGCTCAGCGGTGTCCGGCACGGTGTCGCCGAAGTCGGTGACGTACGGCTCGGGCAGCCAGGGGCCGACATAGGTCTCCCCGCGGGCCTTGATCTGGCGCAGCCGGTCGATGGCGAGGCGGGTGGTGATCCGTACGAGGTAGCCGCGCGGCTCGCGCACGTCGCCGCGGTCGCTGCCCGACCAGCGCAGCCAGGCCTCCTGGACCACGTCCTCCGCGTCGGCGACGCGGCCCAGCATGCGGTAGGCGACGCCCAGCAGGACGGGGCGGTGCGCTTCGAAGACGTCGGTCGCGGTCTCGGTGGTCACGGGCTCCATCCCAACCCACCGGTGCGGCCCTGTCCAGGCGGAATCGCCCCTCCCGGAAAGCGTGGCCGTGAAGGTGGCGACAGCTTGGGGCTACCCGCCGGTAGCAATCGCTGACAAGCTGTCTACGGCGTCCGTCAGCGAGTACAGCCGAGGAGCACCCCATGTCCGCCACCGTCTCCTTCAAAGTCGCCTCCGCACACGGCGAGCAGAACGTGACCCTGTCCTACACGCGGCAGGGCAGCGGCGAACCGTTGCTCCTGCTGCACGGCATCGGCCACCACCGGCAGGTGTGGGACCCGGTGATACCCGCGCTGGCGGCCGAGCGGGACGTGATCGCCGTGGACCTCCCCGGCTGCGGCGCCTCACCGGCGCTCCCGGACGGCATGGCGCACGACCTGCCGACCATGAACACCGTCCTGGCCGCGCTCTGCGAGGCCCTGGACATCGAACGGCCGCACGTGGCGGGCAACTCGCTGGGCGGCCTGCTGGCCCTGGAGCTGGCCCGGGCGCAGCTCGTCCGCTCCGTCACCGCCCTGTCCCCCGCGGGGTTCTGGAACGAGGCCGAGCGCCGCTACGCCTTCACGGTACTGATGACGATGCGCCAGATAGCCCAGCGGATGCCGCTGTCGGTCGTCGAACGGCTGTCCCGGCCGGCTATCGGCCGCACCCTGCTGACGAGCACCATCTACGCCCGCCCGGGCCGTCGTTCGCCCGAGGCCGTGGTCGCCGAGACGCTCGCGCTGGCCCGGGCGCAGGGGTTCTCCGAGACCCTCCGCTCCGGCAGGACCGTGCAGTTCACCGACGACATCGTGGGCACGCCGGTCACCGTGGCGTGGGGCAACCGGGACCGGCTGCTGATCCCCCGCCAGGGCGTGCGCGCCAAGAGCGTCATCCCCAGCGCCCGGCTGGTACGGCTGCCCGGCTGCGGCCATGTCCCGATGAACGACGACCCGGCACTGGTCGCCCGGGTCGTCCTCGACGGCAGCCGCTGACCGGCGGGGCGGCAACCGGCTCGGCGGAAAGCCCGGCCGCGGATCCGGCAGACTGACCGCATGGACCGCATGGACGACCGCAACGAGCCCGTGTCGCCCGCCTGGGAGCTGCTCCTCCCGGCCGCTTCCGCGCCGGCACGCACGCGTGGCCGTTCCCTTCAGGCGGCGCTGCGCGAGGCGGTCCGCTCGGGCCGGCTCGCGCCGGGCACCCGGCTGCCGTCGAGCCGGGATCTCGCGGCTGACCTGGGAGTGTCGCGGGGGCTGATCACGGAGGCGTACGAGCAGTTGACGGCGGAGGGCTATCTGCGCAGCGGCCGGGGCGCCGGCACGTGGGTGGGCTCGGCCGTACGGGCCGCCCGGACGCGGGCGCACGACCTCGCTCCCCGCTCCCGCGGTGCCCGGGCGGACTTCGTGCCCGGGACGCCGGACCTGTCGCTGTTCCCGCGCTCGGCGTGGGCCGCCGCCCAGCGCGCTGTGCTGGCGGAACTGCCGCACCAGGAGCTGGGGTATCCCGATCCCCGCGGGCTGCCCCGGCTGCGTACCGCGCTGGCCGGACTGCTCGCCCGGCGGCGGGGTGTGGTCGCCGACCCGGAGCGGATCGTGGTGGTCTCCGGGGTGGCCCAGGCGACGACGCTGCTGGGTTTCGCGCTGCACGCGCGCGGGGTGCGCACCGTGGGTGTGGAGGACCCGGGCAGTCCCCAGCACGACGCGCTGTACGCCTCGGCCGGGGTCACCGCCGTACCGCTGCCCGTGGACGGGGAGGGAATCGCCCTGGAGCCGCTGCGGGCGTCGGGCGTGCGGGCCGTGGTGACGACGCCGGCCCACCAGTTCCCCACCGGCATCGCCTACTCGGCCCGCCGTCGCGCCGAACTGCTGGACTGGGCGCGGTCCGTGGACGGCATCGTCCTGGAGGACGACTACGACGGCGACTTCCGCTACGACCGCGCTCCCGTCGGCGCGCTCCAGGGCCTCGACCCGGACCGCGTCGCCTACACGGGCTCGGTCAGCAAGTCCCTGGCGCCGGGGCTGCGGCTGGGCTGGCTGCTGGTGCCCGAGTCCTGGGCGGAGGAACTCGTCGAACGCAAGCGCACCATGGACCTCGGCCACCCGGCCCTGGACCAGGCGCTCTTCGCCCGGTTCCTGGAACGCGGCGACTACGACCGTCAGTTGCGCCGCTGTCAGCGCGCCTACCGCGAGCGCCGTGACGCCCTGACCGCCGCCCTCGACGAGCACTTCCCCGGCTCCCGCGTCTCGGGCATCGCCGCGGGCCTGCACGTGATCGCCACGCTGCCGGAGCGCTACGGCCCCGAGGACCGTTTTCTCGCCCGCGTGACAGCGGCCGGGGTGGCGGTACGCCCCCTGTCGGCCTACGCACACCCGCGTCCCGCGCAGGAGGAGACCGACGGGCCGAAGCGGATACGGCTGGTGCTGGGCTACGCGCACGTCCCGCCCGCCCGGATCCACGAGGGCATACGCCTGATGGCGGAGGCGGCCACGAGGTGACTACCGGCGGAGCTCACGGGTTCCCGCCGGTTCCCCTCCTCCCGCGGTCAGTTGTTCACTTGGGGTTCGTGTGTGCGCCGCGGCGTGCCAGTAGGTGTGGCTGTGCACACTGGCCGGATCCCGTCCCTGGAGGCGCATCCATGTCACACCGTCCGCTCCCCGCGCGCCGCAGCGTCCTGCGCGGCTCCCTCGCCGCGTCGGCGGCCCTCACCCTGCCCACCGCTCTCGGCGCGGCGCCGGCCTTCGCGCGGTCGGGGCGTCCGAAGGCGGGGTGGGGTGTGCAGGCGGGGGACGTGACCCGCGACTCCGGGCTGGTGTGGGTGCGCTCCGACCGGCCGGCCCGGATGATCGTCGAGACGTCGGCGACCGAGTCGTTCCGCAACCCGCGCAGATGGCACGGCCCGCTGCTGGGCCCGGGCACCGACTTCACCGGCACGACCCGGCTGCACGGCCTGCCGTCCGGCGAGCAGATCCACTACCGGGTGCTGCTCGCCGACCCGGACGACCCGCGCCGCACCGGCGAGCCGGTCACCGGCACCTTCCGCACGGCGTCCGACAAGCGCCGTGACGGCGTACGGTTCGTCTGGTCCGGCGACCTGGCCGGTCAGGGCTGGGGCATCAACCCGGAGCTCGGCGGCTACCGGATCTACGACGCGATGGCCGCCCTGGACCCGGACTTCTTCCTCTGCAGCGGCGACAACATCTACGCCGACGGGCCCCTCACCGAGACCGTGGCCCTGCCCGACGGGCGCACCTGGCGGAACATCACCACCGAGGAGAAGGCGAAGGTCGCCGAGACCCTGGCCGAGTTCCGCGGCAACTTCCGCTACAACCTGCTGGACGAGAACCTGCGCGCCTTCAACGCCCAGGTCCCGTCCATCATCCAGTGGGACGACCACGAGGTCACCAACAACTGGTACCCGGGCGAGATCCTCGGCGACACCCGGTACACCGAGAAGAACGTCGACGTGCTCGCCGCCCGCGCCCGCCGGGCCTTCTCCGAGTACTTCCCGATCTCCACGCTGCGCCGCCCCGACGGCCGCGTCTACCGCGTGCAGCACCACGGCCCGCTGCTGGACGTCTTCGTGCTGGACATGCGCACCTACCGCAACGCCAACTCGCCGGACGACCAGCCCACCGACCCGCAGGGCATCCTCGGCCGCGAGCAACTGGAGTGGCTCAAGCGTGAGCTGTCCCGCTCCCGCGCGGTGTGGAAGGTGATCGCCTCCGACATGCCGATCGGCCTGGTCGTCCCGGACACCGGCGACGGCAAGCCGAACATCGAGGCCGTCGCCCAGGGCGACCCCGGCGCCCCGCTGGGCCGTGAGCTCCAGATCGCCGAGCTGCTGCGCTTCGTCAAGCACCGCCGGATCACCGGCACGGTGTGGCTCACGGCCGACGTCCACTACACCTCGGCGCAGCACTACCAGCCGTCGCGGGCCGCGTTCACCGACTTCGAGCCGTTCTGGGAGTTCGTGTCGGGCCCTCTCAACGCCGGCGCCTTCCCCGCGAACACGCTCGACGGCACCTTCGGTCCGGACCGTGTGTTCCTGAAGGCGCCGACGACCGCCAACGTCTCCCCCGCCGGCGGCTACCAGTTCTTCGGCGAGGTCGACATCGACGGCGGCAGCGGTGAGCTGACGGTACGGCTGCGCGAGCAGGACGGAACCGTGCTGTTCACGAAGGAGCTTCAGCCGGGCCTGGTCGGCCAGTGAGTTTGAAGGGTTGATAAAGCGGGCAAGCCAGCCCTTTTACCCGCCAGTCACAATACGTTCGTGATCACGCAACACCATTCGGTCACAGTGGGTGCATGACGCGAAAAGTTACTGAAGTGACCGGCCTGAAGAACGACTGCCGCCCCGCTACCCCGTGGCAGCGGGTCACGGCGGCGCTCCACACCTGGCGAACACGACGCCACGAACACGCGCCGCCCGCGGACGATACCGGGTCCCCGGCACCGGAGCCGGTGCCGGGGGCGAACACGCTGTGGCGGATGCGGACCACGGTGAAGGACGAACCGGGATCACTGGCGGCCCTGTGCACGGCCCTCGCCGAGCACCGGGTCGACATCCTCAGCCTCCAGACACATCCGCTGGCCGAGGGCACGGTGGACGAGTTCCTGCTGCGCGCCCCGGGCGAGCTGCCGGCCTCCGGGATCGCCACGGCCGTGCGGACGGCAGGCGGCACCGACACCTGGATCGAGCGGGCCGACGCCCACGACCTGGTGGACGCACCGACCCGGATCCTCGGACTCGCCGCCCGGACCGCCCTGGACGCCGCTGAACTGCCCCTGGCACTACGCCAGTTGCTGGGCCGGTGCACGATCCGTTCCCAGCCCGCACGAGCCGGCGGGGGCCGGGCGTCCGAGGGTGTCCCGGTGGAGGGAGCCCTCGACGACACGGTGATGCGCCTGCGCGCCCCGGAGGGCGGCGTGATCACCGTGGAGCGGCCGTATCTGCCCTTCACGCCGACCGAGTTCGCCCGGGCCAGGGCCCTGGTGGAACTGGACGCCCGGCTCGGGCCGCGCGTCCCGCACGGCCGGGACGTGCTCACCCTGGCCGAGGGCAATGACATCACCGTACGCCGGGCCGACACCCGTGATCTGGAGGCGGCCAGGGCGATGCACGAGCGGTGCTCGGACCGCACGCTCCGGTTGCGCTACCACGGGCCGGTCGGTGACGCCGACCGCTATCTCAACCACCTGCTCAGTCCGCGCTTCGGCCGGACCCTCGCCGTACAGACGGCCTCCGGGCGGCTCGTCGGGCTCGGGCATCTGCTGTGGGACGGGGACGAGACGGAGGTCGCGTTGATCGTCGAGGATGCGTGGCAGCGTCGGGGGATCGGCGGGGAGTTGCTGGGGCGGCTGGTGGCGATTGCCGCGGAGGGGGTTGCCGGAGTGTGTATGCCGTGACGCAGGCGTCCAACACGGGGATGGTCGCGGCGATGCGAGGGCTGGGCCTCCCCCTCGACTATCAGGTCGAGGAGGGGACCCTGGTGATCACTGCGCGGCTGGGTGAGACCGTTTCGACGGGTGCGGGCGAGGTGGGGAGCACCTCAGCGCCGTAGGGGCAGGTGTGTGTCGGCGGGTGCGGGTGCGTTGTGGTTGTTCGCGCAGTTCCCCGCGCCCCCAAGGGGGCGTCGTCCCAACGCACCGTCCAAGTCCGACCACAGGTCCTCCACGTCCTCCAAGCCCACCGACATGCGCAGCAGGCGGTCGCTCACCCCGGCACCCCTGCGGTCGTCCGCGTCCACGATGCGGTGGCTGATGGACGCCGGGTGCTGGATCAGGGTGTCCACACTGCCCAGGCTCACCGCCGGGGTGATGAGGCGGACGGCGGCGATGACCTCGTGGGGGTCGCCGTGTATCTCGAAGGAGATCATCGCGCCGCCGATGCGCGGGTAGTGCACGCGGGCGACGCGGGGATCGGCGGCGAGGCGGTGGGCGAGTTCGGCGGCGTTGGCGGAGGCGGCCCGTACCCGGACGGGGAGGGTGGACAGGCCGCGCAACAGCAGATAGCCGGCCAGGGGGTGCAGGACGCCGCCCGTGGCGAAGCGGACCTGCCGCAGCCGTCCCGCGAACTCCTCGTCGCAGGCGACCACGCCCGCCAGCACGTCCCCGTGGCCGCCGAGGTACTTGGTGGCGCTGTGCAGCACCAGCCGTGCGCCCTGTTCGGCGGGGCGCTGGAGCACCGGCGTGGCGAACGTGTTGTCCACGAGCAGGGGCACCGAGCCGCAGGCGTGTGCGACGGCCCGGAGGTCGACCTCGGCGAGCGTCGGGTTGGCCGGGGACTCCACGATCACCAGGCCGGTGTCCGGACGCAGTGCCTCCGCGATTCCGGCCGGGTCGGTCCAGGTCACCTCCGAGCCCAGCAGCCCGGCGGTCAGCAGATGGTCGCTGCACCCGTAGAGGGGGCGTACCGCCACCACGTGCCGCAGCCCCATGGAGGCGCGCACGAGCAGGACGGCGCTCAGGGCGGCCATGCCGCTGGCGAACGCGACCGCCGCCTCGGTGCCCTCCAGGCGGGCCAGCGCGGTCTCGAAACGGGCGACGGTCGGGTTGCCCAGCCGCCCGTAGACGGGCGGGCCGTCCGGGTCCGCGCCGGTGGCGGCGAACGTGTCGATCCGGGCCGCCTCGCCCCGGCTGTCGTACGACGGGTAGGTGGTGGACAGGTCGATCGGCGGGGCGTGCAGACCCTGCCGGGCGAGGTCGTCCCGCCCGGCGTGGACGGCCTCGGTGGCGAGTGCTCTCGATGCGGTGCGTACGGCGTCGTGGGCGCCCATGCTCGCTGTGTCCATGGCGAAAGGGTGAACAGCGACCGGGCTCATGGGCGGGAAGCCCGTGTTACGTTCGGCCAATGGCCGAATCTGTCGTACTGGACCCGGTGGATCTCCATCTGCTGCGGCTGCTGCAGAACGACGCCCGGACGACGTACCGGGATCTCGCCGCTCAGGTCGGGGTGGCGCCGTCGACCTGTCTGGACCGGGTGACCCGGCTGCGCCGCTCGGGCGTGATCCTCGGGCACCGGCTGGAGCTTGATCCGGCCAAGCTGGGGCGAGGGCTGGAGGCCTTGCTGTCGGTGCAGGTCAGGCCGCACCGGCGGGAGCTGGGTGGGGCCGTTCGTGGAGCGGATCCGCGCCCTGCCGGAGTCGCGGACGGTCTTCCATCTGACCGGGCCGGACGACTACCTCGTCCATGTGGCGGTCGCCGACATGTCGGACCTTCAGCGGCTCGTGCTGGACGAGTTCACCTCGCGGCGGGAGGTGGCGCGGGTGGAGACCCGGCTGATCTTCCAGCAGTGGGAGTGCGGGCCGCTGCTGCCACCTTCGCCCTCGGCTCAATCCGCGTGACGTGCGCCGCACGTCGTACCAGGATGGACCGCATGTCTGAGACCAAGAGCCCGTTGCCCCGTGAGGTCGCCGACGCCTACGTCGACGAGCTCGTCGCCCTCGACCCGATCACCGGCACGTTCCTCGGCGTCAAGGAGTCTTCGAGCAGGCTGCCCGACACCTCGCCCGCGGGTCAGGAGGCGTTCGCGGAGCTGGCGCGCCGGACGCTGGCCCGGCTGGACGAGGCGGAGCGGCAGCCCGGCGCGGACAGTGACATCGAGCGCCGCTGCGGGCGACTGCTGCGCGAGCGGCTCATCGCGGACCTCGCCGTGCACGAGGCCGAGGAGAGTCTGCGGTCCGTCAGCAATCTGAGCTCCGTCCCCCATGCGGTGCGGCAGGTGTTCACCGTGACGCCGGCGCAGTCGGAGGAGGACTGGGCGGCGATCGCCGAGCGGCTGCGCGCGGTCCCGGCCGCGCTGGAGGGGTACCGGGAATCCCTGGCGCTCGGCCTGGAGCGGAAGCTGTACGGCGGGCCGCGCGCCACGGCCACGTTCGTGGAACAGCTCGGCGAGTGGGCGGACGCCGGCGAGGGCCGTGGCTGGTTCGAGGCCTTCGCGGCCGCCGGCCCCGAGGCGCTGCGGTCCGAGCTGGACACGGCGGCCCTCTCCGCCACCGAGGCGGTCGTACGGCTGCGCGACTGGATGCGGGACGTGTACGCACCGGCGATCGAGGGCGCGCCGGACGTGGTCGGCCGGGAGCGGTACGCGCGCTGGGTGCGTTACTACAACGGCACGGACCTCGACCTGGACGAGGCGTACGCGTACGGCTGGTCCGAGTACCACCGCCTCCTCGGCGAGATGAAGGCGGAGGCCGAGAAGATCCTGCCGGGTGCCGCCACACCGTGGGTGGCGCTGGCGCACCTGGACGAGCACGGCACGCACATCGAGGGCGTCGACGAGGTCCGCGACTGGTTGCAGTCCCTGATGGACGAGGCGATCGACGCGCTCGACGGCACCCACTTCGACCTGGCCGAGCGGGTGCGCCGGGTGGAGTCGCGCATCGCCCCTCCGGGCAGTGCCGCGGCCCCGTACTACACGCCGCCGTCGGACGACTTCACGCGCCCGGGCTGCACCTGGCTGCCGACCATGGGCGAGACGAGCTTCCCCGTCTACGACCTGGTGTCGACCTGGTACCACGAGGGCGTGCCCGGCCACCATCTCCAGCTGGCCCAGTGGAAGCACGTGGCGGAGAACCTCTCCCGCTACCAGGCGAGTGTCGGCATGGTGAGCGCCAACGCCGAGGGCTGGGCCCTGTACGCCGAGCGGCTGATGGACGAACTGGGTTTCCTGACGGACCCGGAGCGCCGGCTCGGTTACCTGGACGCGCAGATGATGCGTGCCGTACGCGTCATCATCGACATCGGCATGCACCTGGAGCTGACGATCCCGGACGACTCCCCCTTCCACCCGGGCGAGCGCTGGACGCCCGAGCTGGCGCAGGAGTTCTTCGGCTCGCACAGCAGCCGGCCCGCGGACTTCGTGGAGAGCGAGCTGACCCGCTATCTGTCCATGCCGGGCCAGGCCATCGGCTACAAGCTCGGCGAGCGGGCCTGGCTGCTGGGCCGCGAGAAGGCCCGCGCCCGGCGCGGTGAGGCCTTCGACCCGAAGGCCTGGCACATGGCAGCCCTCTCGCAGGGCTCCCTGGGCCTGGACGACCTGGTCGACGAACTGTCCCGGCTCTAGAGGCAGTCAGCGGCGGAAGCCGCCCTCGGAGTCGATGACCTGCCCGGTGACCCACTCCGCCTCGTCCGTGGCGAGCCATGCGATGAGGCGGGCCGGGTCGTCGGGCATGCCCCACCGCCCGGCCGGGAAGCACGCCGCGATGGTCTCGTAGTCCTCGCCGGTCATGTAGTCCGTGTCCACGGGCCCTGGATTGACGGTGTTGACGGTGACCGCGTGGTCGGCGAGCGCCGTCGCAAGGGAACGGGTGACGGAGGCGAGAGCACCCTTCTGCAGGGCGTAGGCGAGCTCCCCGGGCATGCCGCCCGCGATGTCCTGGCCGGAGGTCATCATCATGACGCGTCCACCCGGGCTGCGCGGCGGCAGTGCGGACCGCAGCCGCGCGTAGGCCTGGATCAGCAGGATCACGGAGCGGGTGTCGACCGCCCAGTGCCGGTCCAGCATCGCCGTGTCGATCTCGTCCAGGGGGCCGTCGAACCCGCTCTGCGCGTGGTTGGCGACGAGGATGTCGAGCCGCCCGCCGAGCGCCTCTGCGGCCCTGCCGACGAGTTCTCCGGCCACGGCGGGGTCGCCCAGATCCCCGGGTCCGGCGACGACCCGGGCTTCGGGATCCCCGAGCGCCCCGCGCACGGACGCGACGACGTCCTCGGGACGGTCGGCACCCCAGGGCTGGCCGGCGTCATGCGGCACATGGTGATGCAGATAGACACTGGCTCCGTAGGCGGCAAGGCGGCGGGCCACGGCGTGCCCGATGCCGCCGCGCCGGCTGGCACCGGTCACCAGGGCAGTACGCCCCCGCAAGGGCAGGGGATCACGGCGCAGTTCTTCGGGACTGGGCTGAGGAAGTCGAGGCATACGATCATCGTGGCCGGGCTTCACGAGCGCCGCACACGAATATCGCCCCCGCCCCACGGTCACCTAGGCGCAAGCAACCGCATCTGAACCAACCCCAACCACGTTTCAGGACCCGGCTGCACCCGAGCCGCCCGAACCGCGTAGCGCCCCGGCTCCAGACCCACCCGAACCCGTTCGCTCCCCGAAGGGTCCGCCCCGGGCCACGCCGCATCAAAAAGCAGCACAGCGCCTGGCACCTCCCAGAGAACCTCCGGCTCCCACTCCGCCGTGTCGACAGCCACCGGCACGCTCGCCAGCAACTCGTCCTCGGAATTCCCCGCGCACCACCGGACGAACAAGCCGCGGTCGGGCAGATACGCGGTCGAGGCGGGCTCGTCACCCAGGACCAGTGCCGTGCAGTCGCCGACCGGCAGAAGACCGACGTGCCCGTCCACCTCGCAGGCCCGGTCGTAGTCCGACGCCGTCTCCTCGCCGTCGGCACCCGCCCAGAACGGCAGAACCGTCTCCGGCACCGCTATCAGCGGCCCGCCGCCCGACTCCACCCATTCCACGACGCCCGGCTCCGCGTATCGCACCATGGCGCAAGAACCTACAGGGTCAACTCCCGCCAAAATCTCGGGGGTCGGCGGGCCCGGCCTCAGCCCGCGCCGCGCTGCCGCAGCACCGACCCCGACCTGCCCTTGACGACCTCCAGTTGGGCGTGGATGCGCCGCCGCAGGTCGGGCACGTGGCTGACGATGCCGACGCTGCGGTCGCGTTCGCGCAGGGAGTCGAGGACGTCGAGGACCTCGTCGAGGGTCTGGTCGTCCAGACTGCCGAAGCCCTCGTCGATGAAGAGGGTGTCCAGCCGCACCCCGCCCGCCTCGTCCGTGACGACGTCCGCGAGGCCGAGGGCGAGGGCGAGCGAGGCGAAGAAGGTCTCGCCGCCCGAAAGCGTCGCCGTGTCCCGCTCGCGGCCGGTCCAGGCGTCGACGACGTGCAGTCCGAGTCCGCTTCGGCCGCGTCCGGTGCGGTCGTCGGAGTGGACGAGGGTGTAGCGGCCGGACGACATGCGCCGCAGCCGTACCGTCGCGGCGGCGGCGACCTGTTCCAGGCGGGCCGCGAGCACGTACGACTCCAGGCGCATCCGGCGTTCGTTGTCCGCCGAGGTGCCGGCGGTGAGGCCGGCCATGCGGGCGACCCGGTCGTACTCCTCGCGCAGCGGCGCCAGCCGGCGGACGGAGGCGGCCGCCCG
>KE354508.1 GCA_000415505.1 Streptomyces afghaniensis 772 | reverse complement strand
GCCCCGGCGGGCCTGCTCGTACTGCTCCTCCAGCTCCTCGGTCTCGCGGGCGAGATGCTCGGTGGGGGTGTCACCGGCCTCGGCGGTGGCGGCGGCCAGCGCCTCCCGGACGATCCCGAGGCTCCGCTCGTTCTCGGCGCGCTGTTCGTCGGCGCGCCGGTAGGCGGCCAGGGCCCGTTCCTCGGCCTCGCGGTCGACGTGCCCGGCGACCTTGCGGGCAGGGGCGGGGTGTTCGGTGGCGCCGCAGACGGCGCAGGGCTCGCCGTCGGTGAGGTGCGTGGCCAGTTCGGCGGCGATGCCGGTCAGGCGCTGTTCCTTGAGGTCGAGCCAGTGCTGCTGGGCGCGCAGCGCCTCCTCCTGCGCGGTGCGGGCCCGCTCGACGGCCCGGTCGGTGTCCTCGGCGAGCTGGTCGCGCAGCCGGGCGGCCTTCAGCCGCTGCCGCGCGGGCTCGCGCCGTACGGCGAGCTGTTCGGCGAGGGCGGCGGCCTGCTGCGCGGAGTCGACGCGGGTCTGGAGGGCGGTGCGGGTCTCCTCCCAGCCGTCGAGCCAGGCCTCCGCCTCCTGAAGGACGTCGGCGTCGGCGCGTTCCTGGCGATCCAGGCCGTCGCGTTCGTCGAGGAGTTCGGCCAGCCGCCGTTCGGCGCGGCGGGCCGAGTCCAGTCCGCCCAGTTCCTCGGCGGCCCGGCGGGCGGCGGCGGCGAGTCCGGCCGCGCCCGCGTCGGTGAAGGTATCGGGCAGCAGGGCACGCGCCCGTGCCTCGGCGGCGGCCGCCCTCCGGTGTTCGGCGTCGGCGGACTCCCGCAGATCCAGGGCGGGCGCGACCGCCTCGGCCTTGCGGGACCGCTCCATGAGCGCCTGCGCCTCCCGGTACGCCCCGGCTCCCTCCTCCAGGCGCGCCGCCCGCTCCCGTGCCTGAGTGAACCGCTGCTGGAGTCTGGCGAGTTCGCGTGCGTCGTCGAGGGCGCGGCCGGCGGCGGCCTGCGCGGACTCGGCGGCGGCGAGCGTGCACTCGGCGACGGTGAGCTGTTCGCGGGCGGTGCTGCGGGCGACGGCGGCGGCGCCCAGCACGGCCTCGGCGAGTCCCGGTTCGCCGGGGGCCAGGTCCGGCAGCCGCATGGCGTCGCCCGCGGCCTGCTGCATGCGGTGGGCGTCGGCCAGCAGTGCGGCGTCCCCGTCCCGGACCTGGGCCTCGGTGGCGCGGCGGCGCTCGGCGAGGCGCTTCTCGACGTCGGCGAAGCGGCGGGTGTCGAACAGGCGGCCCAGCAGCTTGCCGCGGGCCTCGGCGTCGGCGCGCAGGAACCGCGCGAAGTCGCCCTGCGGCAACAGCACGACCTGGCAGAACTGCTCCCGGCTCATGCCGAGCAGTTGGGTGATCTCCTCGCCGATCTCCTGGTGGGAGCGGCTGAGGTCCTTCCAGGCCGCGGCCGTGGCGTCGTACGCGCGGAGCCAGGTCTGGGCCTTGTCGACGGTCGTGCCGGTGCCGCGTTTCTTGGGGCGTTCCCAGGGCGGCTGCCGGGTGATCTCCAGGCGGCGTCCGGCCACGGTGAGTTCGAGGGTGACCTCCGTGCGCGTCGCCGGCGCGGCGTGGTCGCTGCGCAGGGCCGTGCCCTGTCCGCCGCCCTGCCGGGCGCCCGGCACCGAGCCGTACAGGGCGTAGCACACGGCGTCGAGGACGGAGGTCTTGCCCGCGCCGGTGGGTCCGTGCAGCAGGAACAGCCCGGCCGTCGACAGCTCGTCGAAGTCGACGGTCTGGGTGCCGCCGAAGGGGCCGAAGGCGGTGACCGTCAGCCGGTGGAGCCTCACCGGGCGACCTCCCGTACGGTCTCGTCGGCCCGCACCGCGTCGAACGCGTCCCGCAGTACGTCCTGTTCGTGCGCGTCGGGTCCGGCGCCGCGCACGTGGGCGACGAAGTCCTCCGCGATCTGCTGGTCGCTGCGGCCGGCCAGGCGCCGGGCGTAGGACACCTCAGGGTCGTCCTCGGTCCGGTCGGGGTCGAAGACGAGGCTGAGGGTGTGCGGGAAGCGCTCGGTGAGCCGGGCCATCGGGTCGGCCGGGCGGACCGGGTCGGTGAGCGTCGCCTCGACCCACGCCTCCTCGTGCCGCGCCAGCTCCGGGTCGGCGAGCAGGTCCTCCAGGGTGCCCCGGATCCGGGCCAGGGCGCGCGGCACCGGGCAGTCGAGGCGCTCGGCGTCGACGGAGCCGTCGGCGGCCAGGTCGACGAGCCACATGCTCTTGCGGTGGGCGGCCTCGGAGAAGGAGTAGGGCAGCGGGGAGCCGGAGTAGCGGATGCGGTCGGTGAGGGTCTGGCAGCCGTGCAGATGCCCGAGCGCCACGTAGTCGACGCCGTCGAAGACGCCGGAGGGCACCGCGGCCACGCCGCCGACGGTGATGTCCCGTTCGCTGTCGCTGGGTTCGCCGCCGGTGACGAAGGCGTGCGCGAGGACGACGGAGCGCGTGCCGGGCGACCGCGCGGCGAGGTCGGCACGGACCCGGCCCATGGCGGCGGCGAGCACGGCCTCGTGTCCGGCCTTCTCCACGCCGAACTCGTCCTTCACCAGGGCCGGTTCGAGGTAGGGCAGTCCGTAGAAGGCGACGTCCCCGTGTGCGTCGGCCAGCACCACCGGGGTGCCGGCCGCCGACGGCTCGGTCCGCAGGTGGATGCCGGCCCGCCCGATGAGGCCCGCGCCGACGCCCAGCCGGCGGGCCGAGTCGTGGTTCCCGGAGATCATCACCGTCGGCACGCCGAGGTCGGCGAGGCGGTGCAGGGCGTCGTCGAACAGCTCGACCGCGGCGAGCGGCGGCACAGCCCGGTCGTAGACGTCCCCCGACACGACCACCGCGTCCACGGCCCGCTCGCGCGCGGTCGTGACGAGGTGGCCGATGAACTCGGCCTGGGCGGCGAGCATGTTCACGCGGTGGAACGACCGGCCGAGGTGCCAGTCGGACGTGTGCAGCAGTCTCACGACGCCGCTCCGACCTGCATGATTCCCCCTGCTACCGCTCCACGACCCGCACGAGCCGGCCCGGCTCGCTGTCAGCACCCACCACGCTAACCCGTGCGGGCCCCTGGTCCACCACGAACCTCGGGATGCCCCACCCATCAGGCGTCAATTCAGCGGAAATGTCCGCACGTATGCCGTGGAACAGGTCACTCCGGCGCGATGTCGTACTCCCGCATCCACCGGTCCAGGTACAGCGCGGTCTCCAGGCCGTTGCGGTGCAGCTGCGTGTGGTAGTGGCCCTGCGGCAGATCGAGCATGCGGGCGAGCTCCCCGGCGTCGACGACGTCGAAGGCGGGCGAGGAGCGGTCGGCGAGCAGCGCCTGGGTGCGGGCCCGCAGGTCCTTCTCGTAGAGCCGGTCGGCGGTGGTCGGGTAGGGGCTCTTGCGCCGCTCCAGCACGGACCTGGGCACGATGTCGCGGGTGGCCCGCTTGAGGAGGCCCTTGGGGTCGCCGTCGGGTGTCTTGAGGTCCCAGGGCGTGTTGTGCACGTACTCGACGAGCCGGTGGTCGCAGAAGGGCACACGCACTTCCAGCCCGGCCGCCATGCTGAGCCGGTCCTTGCGGTCGAGCAGGGCGGGCAGCCAGCGGGTGAGGTGCAGATGGCTGATCTCGCGCATGCGGCGTTCCCGCGGGGAGTCGCCGGGCAGGTGCTCGACCTCACGCAGGGCCTCCTGGTAGCGGTCCGCCCGGTACTGCTCGAAGCGGGTGGCCGTGCGGAAGGCCGGGGAGAGCAGCTCGGGGGTGATGAGCTGCATACGGCTGAGCCAGGGGAACGCCGCCGCCTCGATGACGGCCGGGTCGTGGAACCAGGCGTAGCCGCCGAACACCTCGTCGGCCGACTCCCCGGACAGGGCGACCGTGGAGTGCTCGCGTATCCCGCGGAACAGCAGGTGCAGCGAGGTGTCCACGTCACCGAAGGTGTACGGAAGGTCGTGGGCGCGCAGGACGGCGTCGCGGTTGGCGTCCAGGGTGAGCTCGTCGGCGGAGAGCTCGATGAGCCGGTGGTCGGTGCCGATGTGCCGGGCGGCTTCGAGGGCGTAGGGGGAGTCGCGTTCCGGCCGGAACTCGCTGGCCCTGAAGTCGGCTTCGCTGCCGGTGAAGTCCACCGCGAAGGACCGCACGGGGGGTTCGCCGGCGCGGGCCTGCACCCGGGCGGCGAGCGCGGTGAGCACGGTGGAGTCCAGTCCGCCGGAGAGCAGGGTGCACAGCGGTACGTCGGTGACCATCTGGCGGGAGACGGTGTCCTCCAGCAGGGCCCGCACGGTGTCCGCCGTGGTGACGGCGTCGTCCTCGTGCGGCTGCCGCCCGAGGCTCCAGTACCGCTCGACCCGCAGCCCGTCGCGGTCGTAGGCGGCGACGCAGCCCGGCGGCACTTCCTCGACGTCCCGGTAGGGGGTGACGCCCGGCGACTTCATCAGGCCGAGGAGGTCGGCGAGCCCCTGGCTGTCGAGTCGGGCCCGGAAGCGCGGGTGAGCGAGGATCGCCTTGGGTTCGGAGCCGAACAGGACGCCGCCGCCGAGCCGTGCGACGTAGAGGGGCTTGATGCCGAGACGGTCGCGCACCAGGAGGAGGCGCTGGGCGCGCTCGTCCCACAGGGCGAAGGCGAACATGCCGTTGAGGCGCCTGACGAAGTCCTGGCCCCACTGGAGGTAGGCGTGCAGGACGACCTCGGTGTCCGAGCGGGTGCGGAAGGTGTGACCGAACCCACGGAGTTCTTCCCTCAGTTCGCGGAAGTTGTACACCTCGCCGCTGTAGCTGAGCACGACGGCCGGACTTTCCCCGGCGGGCCGGTCCGGCTCCGCGGGGGCCGTCATCGGCTGCGTGCCGCCTTCGAGATCGATGATCGCCAGCCGGCGGTGTCCGAGGACCGCGTGCGTACCGGCGTGCGTTCCGGCGGCGTCCGGGCCGCGGCAGGCCATGCTCCGCACCATCGGTTCGACGCCGTTCACCTCCGAAGTGAGGTCCTGACCGACGTCGGCCCAGCCTGCGATTCCGCACATGAGAAAGCTCCAACCGGATTCGGATGAGGGTTGCGGACTGCCGGGGAAAACGGCGTGCGTTATGCGCTCCAACAGGGCGCGAAACCCGCTGTTCGGGTTCGATTAACCGCGACTTCAAAACGCTGCCGGATTCACATCGGCGCTCGTAGAGACTAGGCGCGAAAATCAACTCGGGCAACGTACTGAGTAGTAGGCGCATTACGTCATCACCGAGGTCGTCGATTTTCGGACGCGTATGGCTAGTTGAGCCCCCCAGGGGCGGTTGCACCGTCTACCTTTAGTGCTATACGTTCGCTGTGGGTCGGGCTCCTCGGCCCCGCCGACAAGCCCTGAGCTGTGGCTTCCCGACCCCTCGCAAGGCTGCCCGCAGAGACCGACGTCACGGGCGCGATAAGCGATTAATGAGCGAGGTTCGTGTGATCCTGCACACCGACAAACGCCAGGCATTACTCCGTGAGGCACAGGCCGAGATACGGGAGAATCAGGGCCGCATACCGGGCCAGGACTTCTACACCAGAAAGATCTCCGCAGCCTGGCAACGCGCGCGCGGAACAAGGGCATACGGCCCCGGTGAGGACCGGGGCGATATCGGGGACTTCTCCCTGGAGCGCTTCCGGGACCTGCCCGTGACCCCGCGCGAGTCGCTCAAGGCGCAGCCCCTGCGCTATGCGGCCGTATCGCCGACCGAGGCCTCGAAGTACTACGAGACCACCGGCACGACGGGCCGGCCCACCCCCACCCCGCGCCTGGCCGAGGACACCATCTGGAACACCGTCTCGGTCGCCGAGGCCTGGCGTCCGCTGCTCGGAGCCGACGAGCGCGTGGTGATCCTGCTGCCGTCCGACGTCGTTCCGGTGGCGGATCTGGTCTCCGGGGTCTGCGAGTACCTGGACCTCGCGCACATCCGGGCCTATCCGTTCGCCACCGGCATCACCGGCTGGGACCGGCTGGAGTCGATGTGGCGGACCTTCCGCCCCACCACCGTCTTCGTCGCCCCCGGCGTGGCCCTGCAGTTCACCCGGCTGCTGGCGCAGCGCGGGCAGCTGGACGAGCTCAGCTCCTCGGTCGACCGGCTGATGCTGCTCGGCGAGGTCAACACCCCGCCCTTCCGCACCCGGCTGGGCCGGTGGTGGAACGCCGACGCCCACGACGCCAGTTACGGCAGCACGGAGACCGGCACGCTGGCCGCCGCCTGTGCGCACGGCCGTCAGCACCTGCTGCCGGCCGCCACCTACTTCGAACTCGCCACACCCGAGGGCGTCGTCCCGCTGCACGAGCGGGGCGGCCATGACCAGGGGCGGCTCGTCGTCACCCCCCTCAACGCGCACGCCAGGCCCCTGCTGCGGCTCGACACCGGCGACGAGGTGACCGTTGCGACGGACTGCCCGTGCGGCAGCGCGGCGCCCCGGATCACCGTCCACGGCCGCGCCAGCGACGGCCTCCGGGTGCGCGGCACACCGCTGTCGGTGCGCGCCGTGGAGGAGGTCGTCTACGGCGTCACCGACGCCACCGGCTACCTGCTGGAGGTGGACAGCGAGGGCACCTACGCCCGGCTGCTCCTGGAGCGCGGAGTCGGCACCGGGCGCGACCGCGAGCCCGAGGAGTGCCGACGCGTCCAGGACAGGTCCGAGGAACTGCTCGGACTGCGCTGGGACGGGGTGGTGTTCGTCAACTCCCTGCCCGCCAACACCAAGAGCGGCGCCTCGCAGAAGAGCTGGAAGCGCTCCAACATCCGGGAAGTGGAGGCCGCACGATGACCGCCACCGTGACGACCGCCCCGCGCGCCCCGCAGGGCGAGGGCGTGTCCGGCGGGGAGCCCGACCTGTGGTGCACCTACGCCGCCGTGCGGACCCTGGCCTGGCTGGACCGCACCGACAGCGTCGCCGACCCGGACGGCACGGCCGCCTACCTGAGCGGCCGGCGCAACGCCGACGGCGGATACGCCTGGAGCCGGGGCATGCTCTCCGACGCGTGGGCCACCTTCTACTGCACCCAGGCGCTGCGCGACATGGGCCGCCCGGTGCCCGCCGTCGAGGCCACGGCCCGCTGGGTGGAGCGCACCTGGTCCGGCGAAGCGTACGCGATGCTCCCGGGACAGGCGCCGGACGTGTGGGCCACCCACTTCTCCGCCCGCACGGCCGTCGAGCTGTGCGGCGGCCCGGTGCCCGACCGCGCCCGCCTGCTGGACTGGCTGAGCCGGCTCCAGAGCGCCGAGGGCGGACTGGGCTGGTCCCCCGAGGACGCGCGGCGCGGCAAGGCCGACGTACGGGCCTGCTACTACGGGGTCATGGCCTGGCGGGCCGCCACGGACAACGGCGCCTCGGGAGCACCGCCGTGGGACGTCGCGGCGCTCGCCGCCTGGCTGCGCGACCGCCAGGGCGCGGAGGGCGGCTTCCGTTTCGCGCCCGCCGCCGAGGTGCCCTGCCTGTGGGCCACGTACCGGGCCGTGGGCGCGCTCGCGGCGCTCGGCCGGGCGCCGCGCGATCCCGACCGCTGCCAGGCGTGGGTCATGGGCCTGCGCGGTCCCTCCGGCGCCTTCGTCCGCTGGGAGGGGTACGACGTCGAGGACGTGTGGGCCTCCTTCTCGTGCCGTGGGCACGCTCAAGGCGCTCGGCGCGCCCCTCGCCCCGGTCGCCGACGCCGTCACGGCCCGCATCGCCCGACTGGCCTGTCCCGGGGGCGGCTACACCTACCGGGAGCCCGAGGATGCGGCGGACGCCCTGTCCACCGCCGCCGCCGTCGCTCTCGTCCGGCCCCGCGGCCCCCACCCGACCGGGTGCGCTGGCTTGAGGGCTGCCAACTGCCCAACGAGGGCGGCGTGATGTACATGCCGGGCCGGGGCAGCGAGGTGCGCTGCACCCTGTGGGCCCTCGCGGCCGGCGCGTTCGCCGGGGACCGGGCCGCCCGGCACCGGATCGCCGACTGGCTGGCCGACCTGCAGAACGCCGACGGCGGGTTCGGCTACTGGGAGGGACGCGGTTCCGACATGGTGTCCACGGCCGCGGCGGTGGAGACGGCGGCCCTCCTCGGCGGAGCGGACGAGGCCGGTCCCGACGGGCTCGGCCTGGACCTC
>KE354507.1 GCA_000415505.1 Streptomyces afghaniensis 772 | reverse complement strand
GGCGCCTTGACCACGACCTCGGTCAGCTTGCCCTTGGCGGCGGTCACCTTCAGCGCCCCGCTGGTGTCGACGGACTTGGCGCGGTCCTTGGGGGTGATGCCGACGACGGCCTCGGACTGCTTGCTCTGCGCGGCGTCCGCGTCCTTGCCGGCGTCCCCGCCGGAACCCGGAGCGGTCCCCCCGCCGCCGCACGCTGTGACGGCGAGCAGCAGCACTCCCAGTATCAGTGCGAGCAGTCCGTGCCTGCCGCGGGCCGACGCCCCCGATATCGGTCGCCCGTTCAAGTTGTTCTCCCCTCCCAGGGCCTGGTCAGGCCCGCACCCCTGCGCGTCCCCCGCGCACCGGCGAATATTAACCACAAGGCTCCGGGCCCCGGCGGCCTGCGATTGTCACTGTTCAGTCCCAACTTCCACGGAGTGTTGAAGCAGCCCGCCCC
>KE354506.1 GCA_000415505.1 Streptomyces afghaniensis 772 | reverse complement strand
CGCTACCTCGGCGCGTTCCTGGAACACCGGCCGTACCGCTTCGCCGAGGACGCCGAGGTCGAGGTGCTCCTCCCGGACGACCCGAACGACCTGCTGCCGCACTCGACGGCACCGGCGGTGGGGAGGCTGCGCGGCTCCGCACCGGCCCCCTGAGGTTCACGGGACGTGCCGTCCGGCCGCCCCAGGGGTGCATCTTGCGCATATTTGCAAGGTCTTCGCCCCCGCCCGCCCACCTGCCGTAGCATCCTCTACGGGCCACCCCACCTGCTCCTCCGTCAACGTACGGACCACAAGGCGCAGTTGGCCCGCCTCGGGAGGACGTTATGAAGCATCGTGGCAGACACCGGCGGCGCAGGCGGGGCAGGGCGCTGCGTGGGGTCCTGGCCGGGACGGCACTCGCACTCACCGCCGCCGCCACTCTGATCAGCGCCTCGCAGGCCACGGTCGCCGACGCGCCCGGGGCTCTGAAGCCGATCGGTGCGTCCGCCGAGGCCGGGCGGCTGCCGCTGGCCGAGCACCGGGTGCCCGGGCGGTGGCTCGACCGGCTCACCTCTCTGATGGGCCGGCCCGTCGGTGCCGGCACGGTGCTGGACAGCGCCGACCGCACGCTGCGGAACGCGGACGGCTGCCCGGCCGCCGAGAAGCACACCCTGCCGGTCGAGCCGGCGGCCACGCGCGCGTACTGCTTCGACGGCGCCGACACCCGGGGCTGGCAGCCCGGCGCGGTCACCACCTCGGGCGACGCGGACGACGACGGCCGCTGGGGCCACAACCGTGTGATCCTCTCCGGCTGGACCCGCGGCGCCGCCGCGGGCGGCTCCCTGGACGGCCCGGCCCCCGAGCAGGGCTTGGCCAAGGTCGCCTTCGTCGACGCGAACGACCCCGACCGGCTCCGCTACACCTGGGCGCTGCTGGCCGTCCCGGTGGACGGCGGGCGGGACTACCGGGGGCTGGTCTCCCCCCTGTCGGGCATGGTCTGGTATCAGGACAAGCTGCTGGTGACGACCCGCGAGGGCGACCGGGACGCGCTGTACGTGTACGACATGGACCGCATCCAGCGCGCCACGGTCGACTCCGACGCGGTCGGCCGGGTGCGGGGCGGCTGGTCGGCGTCCGGCTACCGGTACGTGCTGCCCGCGGTCGCCTCGTACGCCCTGCCCGGCGGGGACGACGTGCCGCACCCGGCCGCCGTCTCCCTCGACCGCAGCACCACCCCCGACAGCCTGGTGGCGAGCGAGTGGGTGCCCGCGGACGGTGACCGGCGCACCCGGTTGTGGCGCTACGCGTTGAGCCGGGACCCGGCCCGGTCCGGCCTGCTCGCCACGGACTCCTCGGGACATGCGGACCCGGTCGAGGCGTACGAGACGAAGACGGCCGACGTGCGGGGCGTGCTGTCGTACCGCTCGGGCTGGTACCTCGACCGCGCGGCGGGCACGCCCGGCGGGCACGGGACGCTGTGGCGCCAGGACACGAAGGGCGCCCGGGCGACGGAGTGCGCGACGGACGAGACGCGCCACTGCTGGAGCGGCCGGTCGGGTTCCCTGTCCTACTGGGAGGAGACCGGTGAGGTCTGGTCCCAGTCGGGGCGGATGCTGTTCGCGCTGCCGCTGGCGTCGGTGGACCGGTCCCTGGGCCGATCGGCGGACCGGTAGGCCACGATCGACAGACCAGTGGGTCAGATGATTTTCTGGCCCGCATGACCACCATCGCCGTGACCACCTGGTCCCTGGAGCAGACCGCCCCGACCGACCTGCTGCCGGCCGCCGCGCCGGACGGGGACGTCCGGGTCGTCCGCTCCGAGGTGCCCTCGCCCGAGTTCAGCCGGTACCTGTACGCCTCGGTCGGCGGCGACATCCTCTGGACGGACCGGCTGAGCTGGTCGTACGCGCGGTGGCTCGAGCACCTTCAGCGGCCCGGCGTGGAGACGTGGGTGGCGTACGACCGGGGCACGCCCGCGGGCTATGTGGAGCTGGAGGCGCAGGACGACGCGGTCGTGGAGATCGTCTACTTCGGGCTGCTCCCCGCTTTCCGCGGCCGGCGCATCGGCGGGCACCTGCTGTCGTACGGCACGGCCCGTGCGTGGGACCTCGCGGACCGCTGGGCGGGACTGACGCCGACGAAGCGGGTCTGGCTGCACACCTGCAGCAAGGACGGCGAGCACGCGATGGACAACTACCAGCGCCGCGGCTTCAAGCTGTTCGACACCAAGGTCGAAGAGGAACCGGACGTCACCACTCCGGGACCGTGGCCTGGGGCGTTCCCCGTCTGACCTGGTCGGACACCCCGGGGCGGCCCGATGTGACCAAGGACACTCATGTCTTGGATAGCGAGACACGAGTGTCCGAATCTTGGACGAAGCTGGACTGTGTCCAGATCGCCGTGACACGCTTCCGTCATGCCTGGAACTGGGATTGCCTTGGTGAGTCGACGCCACGTCGACCTCGGCCGCATGTCCAGCGCCATCTGTCCGGCGCGCTGAGAGCACTCACGCAGCGCCCGACATCCCCCTTTTTCGTCGCATTCCCGCGCAATGACGCGCCCTATGCCCATGCGCCCGCACGCGCAGGTCAGAGCCGCTTTCCCGCCTGTCCCGAAGGACGTATCAACCATGGCCGCCACCCCGCAGAACCCTGCCGCCGCGACTCCCCGCCGCAAGGTGAGCCGTCACCGCGGTGAGGGTCAGTGGGCCGCGGGGCACCACACCCCGCTCAACGGCAACGAGCAGTTCAAGAAGGACGACGACGGTCTCAATGTGCGGACACGCATTGAGACGATCTACTCCAAGCGGGGCTTCGACTCGATCGACCCGAACGATCTGCGCGGCCGGATGCGCTGGTGGGGTCTGTACACCCAGCGCCGTCCCGGGATCGACGGCGGCAAGACGGCGGTCCTGGAGCCGGAGGAGCTGGACGACGAGTACTTCATGCTGCGCGTCCGCATCGACGGCGGGGCGCTGACCACCCGGCAGCTGAGGGTCATCGGCGAGATCTCGCAGGAGTTCGCGCGCGGCACCGCCGACATCACCGACCGGCAGAACGTGCAGTACCACTGGATCCGGATCGAGGACGTGCCCGAGATCTGGAACCGGCTGGAGGGCGTCGGCCTGTCCACGGTCACCGCCTGCGGCGACACCCCGCGTGTGATGATCGGCTCCCCGGTGGCGGGCATCGCCGAGGACGAGATCATCGACGGCACTCCGGCGCTGGAGGAGATGAAGCGCCGGGTGCTGAACAACAAGGCGTACTCGAACCTGCCCCGGAAGTTCAAGACCGCCATCTCGGGCTCGCCGGTGCTGGACGTCGTGCACGAGATCAACGACGTTGCGTTCGTCGGCGTCGTGCACCCCGAGCACGGTCCGGGCTTCGACGTGTGGGTCGGCGGCGGCCTGTCCACCAACCCCAAGCTGGGCGTGCGGCTGGGCGCCTGGGTGCCCAGCGACGAGGTCCCGGACGTCT
Source organism: Streptomyces afghaniensis 772 (assembly GCA_000415505.1). Taxonomy (GTDB): domain Bacteria; phylum Actinomycetota; class Actinomycetes; order Streptomycetales; family Streptomycetaceae; genus Streptomyces; species Streptomyces afghaniensis. The sequence continues at coordinate 31,082 of KE354506.1, read as the reverse complement.
ACGAGGGCGTCATCTCGATCTTCCGTGACTACGGTTACCGGCGGCTGCGCACCCGGGCCCGCCTGAAGTTCCTCGTCGCGGACTGGGGCGCGGAGAAGTTCCGCCAGGTCCTGGAGGACGAGTACCTGGGCCGCAAGCTGGTCGACGGCCCCGCTCCCGAGCAGCCGGTCCAGCAGTGGCGCGACCACATCGGCGTACACCGGCAGAAGGACGGCCGCTTCTACGTCGGCTTCGCCCCGCGCGTGGGACGCGTCGACGGTGCGACGCTCACGAAGATCGCCGACCTCGCGGAGGCCCACGGCTCCGGCCGGGTGCGCACCACCGTCGAGCAGAAGATGATCGTCCTCGATGTCGAGGAGGACAAGGTCGAGTCGCTCGTCGAGGGCCTGGAGGCGCTCGACCTGACCGCCCGGCCGTCCTCGTTCCGGCGCGGCACCATGGCCTGCACCGGCATCGAGTTCTGCAAGCTGGCCATCGTCGAGACCAAGCAGCGCGGCTCGCAGCTCATCGACGAGCTGGAGCGCCGTATGCCGGACTTCGACGAGCCGATCACCATCAACCTCAACGGCTGCCCGAACGCCTGCGCCCGTATCCAGGTGGCGGACATCGGTCTCAAGGGCCAGCTGGTCGTCAACGACAAGGGCGAGCAGGTCGAGGGCTACCAGGTGCACCTGGGCGGCGCGCTCGGCCTGGAGGCGGGCTTCGGCCGCAAGGTGCGCGGCCTGAAGGTCACCTCCGACGAACTGCCCGACTACGTCGAGCGCGTCCTGAAGCGGTTCCAGGCGGAGCGCGAGGACGGCGAGCGGTTCGCCACCTGGGCGGCCCGGGCCAGCGAGGAGGCCCTGTCGTGAGCGAACGAGCGGCCCCCTTCTACTGCCCCTACTGCGGTGACGAGGACCTGCGTCCGCACGAGGACGGACACGGCGCGTGGGAATGCGCGGCGTGCAACCGAGCCTTTCAGCTGAAGTTCCTCGGGCTGCTGGCCCAGGGGCTGAAGCGATCCGACACCGGAGGGGCGAAGATATGACCACGGTTCAGGAACAGCGCACGGCAGAGGAGCTCAAGGCCCTCGCCGAGCAGGCGGGCCGCGACCTGGAGGACGCCTCCGCGCTGGAGATCCTCCAGTGGGCGGCCGAGACGTTCGGCAAGCGCTTCTGCGTGACCTCCTCCATGGAGGACGCGGTCGTCGCCCACCTGGCCTCCCGGGCGATGCCGGGCGTCGACGTCGTCTTCCTCGACACCGGCTACCACTTCGAGGAGACCATCGGCACCCGCGACGCGGTCGACGCCGTGATGGACGTCAACGTCATCACGCTCACGCCGCGCCGGACGGTCGCCGAGCAGGACGCGGAGTTCGGCCCGAAGCTGCACGACCGCAACCCCGATCTGTGCTGCGCCATGCGCAAGGTGGAGCCTCTGGAGCGAGGCCTTAAGGACTATCAGGCCTGGGCGACCGGTCTGCGCCGCGACGAGTCCCCGACCCGGGCGAACACCCCGGTGGTCGGCTGGGACGACAAGCGCCAGAAGGTCAAGATCTCCCCGATCGCCCGCTGGACCCAGGACGACGTGGACGCCTACGTCACCGAGCACGGCGTCCTGACGAACCCGCTGCTGATGGACGGCTACGCCTCCGTCGGCTGCGCCCCCTGCACCCGCCGGGTCCTTCAGGGCGAGGACGCGCGCGCCGGCCGCTGGGCGGGCCGCAGCAAGACCGAGTGCGGGCTGCACGGATGACCGCGCCTCAGACTCAGACTCCTCAGATGACTCAGACGATTCAGGAGACCGACGTGACGACCGGAGCCACCGTCTGGCTCACGGGTCTGCCGAGTGCCGGCAAGACCACCATCGCCTACGAGCTGGCCGGCCGGCTCCGCGCCGAGGGCCACCGCGTCGAGGTGCTCGACGGCGACGAGATCCGCGAGTTCATCTCGGCGGGCCTCGGCTTCAGCCGCGAGGACCGGCACACCAACGTGCAGCGCATCGGCTTCGTCGCCGAACTGCTCGCCCGCAACGGCGTGCTCGCCCTCGTCCCGGTCATCGCGCCGTACCAGGACAGCCGCGACGCGGTGCGCAAGCGGCACCAGACGAACGGCACCGCGTACGTGGAGATCCACGTGGCGACTCCGGTGGAGGTGTGCAGCGAGCGGGACGTGAAGGGCCTGTACGCCAAGCAGGCCGCGGGCGAGCTCAAGGGGCTCACCGGGGTCGACGACCCGTACGAGGCACCCGAGTCGCCCGACCTGCGCATCGAGTCGCAGAACCAGACCGTGCAGGAGTCCGCGGCTTCCGTGTTCGCCCTGCTGACCGAAAGGGGACTGGCATGACGACCGTCGCCACCGTTTCCGAGGAGACCGACAGCCCGTACGCGCTGTCGCACCTCGACGCCCTCGAGTCCGAGGCCGTGCACATCTTCCGCGAGGTGGCGGGCGAGTTCGAGCGGCCGGTGATCCTCTTCTCCGGCGGCAAGGACTCCATCGTCATGCTGCATCTGGCGCTGAAGGCCTTCCGGCCGGCGTCGGTGCCGTTCTCGCTGCTGCACGTGGACACCGGGCACAACTTCCCCGAGGTCCTCGACTACCGCGACCGCACGGTAGAGAAGCACGGGCTGCGGCTGCACGTCGCTTCCGTGCAGGACTACATCGACCGCGGTGTGCTCAAGGAGCGCCCGGACGGCACCCGCAACCCGCTGCAGACGCTGCCGCTGACGGAGAAGATCCAGGCGGAGAAGTTCGACGCCGTCTTCGGCGGCGGGCGCCGTGATGAGGAGAAGGCCCGGGCCAAGGAGCGGGTGTTCTCCCTGCGCGACGAGTTCTCCCAGTGGGACCCGCGCCGGCAGCGCCCGGAGCTGTGGAACCTCTACAACGGCCGGCACGCCCCGGGCGAGCACGTCCGCGTGTTCCCGCTGTCCAACTGGACCGAGCTGGACGTGTGGCAGTACATCGCCCGCGAGGGCATCGAGCTGCCGCAGATCTACTACGCGCACGAGCGCGAGGTGTTCTCCCGCAGCGGCATGTGGCTGACCGCCGGCGAGTGGGGCGGGCCGAAGGACGGCGAGACCGTCGAGAAGCGCCTGGTGCGCTACCGGACCGTGGGTGACATGTCCTGCACCGGCGCGGTCGACTCCGACGCCGACACCATCGAGAAGGTGATCCTGGAGATCGCCGCCTCCCGGCTCACCGAACGCGGCGCCACCCGCGCCGACGACAAGATGTCCGAGGCCGCGATGGAAGACCGCAAGCGCGAGGGGTACTTCTAGAGATGAGCACCATCACCACCGAGGAACTCTCGGAGACCACCCTGCTGCGGTTCGCCACCGCCGGCTCCGTCGACGACGGCAAGTCCACCCTCGTCGGGCGGCTCCTGCACGACTCCAAGTCGGTCCTCACCGACCAGCTGGAGGCCGTCGAGCGCGTCTCCGCGAGCCGTGGCCAGGAGGCCCCGGACCTCGCGCTGCTGACCGACGGTCTGCGCGCGGAGCGGGAGCAGGGCATCACGATCGACGTGGCGTACCGCTACTTCGCCACGCCCCGGCGCCGGTTCATCCTCGCCGACACCCCGGGCCATGTGCAGTACACCCGCAACATGGTCACCGGCGCTTCCACCGCCGAGCTGACGGTGATCCTGGTCGACGCCCGCAACGGCGTCGTCGAGCAGACCCGCCGGCACGCGGCCATCGCCGCCCTGCTGCGCGTGCCGCACGTGGTCCTCGCCGTCAACAAGATGGACCTGGTGGGCTACGAGGAGAAGGTGTTCGCCGCCATCGCCGAGGAGTTCACGGCGTACGCGACGGAGCTGGGTGTCCCCGAGGTCACCGCGATCCCGATCTCCGCCCTCGTCGGCGACAACGTGGTGGACGCGTCCGCGAACATGGACTGGTACGGCGGCCCGACGGTGCTGGAGCACCTGGAGACGGTGCCGGTCGCGCACGACCTGAGTCACTGCCACGCGCGGCTGCCCGTGCAGTACGTGATCCGGCCGCAGAGTGCGGACCACCCGGACTACCGGGGTTACGCCGGTCAGATCGCGGCCGGTTCCTTCCACGTCGGCGAGCAGGTCACCGTGCTGCCGTCGGGCCGCTCCACGAAGATCTCCGGCATCGACCTGCTCGGTGAGCCGGTCGACGTCGCCTGGACCACCCAGTCGGTGACCCTCCTGCTGGAGGACGACATCGACATCTCGCGCGGCGACCTGATCGTGCCCAGCAAGGACGCGCCGCCGACCACCCAGGACATCGAGGCGACCGTCTGCCATGTCGCGGACGCCCCGCTGACCGTCGGCCACCGGGTGCTGCTCAAGCACGGCACCCGCACGGTCAAGGCGATCGTCAAGGACATCCCCTCCCGCCTCACGCTCGACGACCTGTCCCTGCACCCGCACCCGGGACAGCTCGTCGCCAACGACATCGGCCGGGTGAAGATCCGTACGGCCGAGCCGCTGCCGGTCGACTCCTACTCCGACTCGCGCCGCACCGGCTCGTTCATCCTGATCGACCCGAACGACGGCACCACGCTGACCGCGGGCATGGTCGGCGAGTCCTTCGCCTCCCCGGAGCCGGTCAAGGACGAGTCCGAGGACGACGGGTGGGACTTCTGACATGAACTCCCCCGACTTCTACTCGATGTTCGCGAAGGAGGGCGGCCGCGTCGGCAGCGGTGCTCTCGGCAGCGGGCAGGGCGGAGTGGCGCGATGTGTGTGCTGACGTACGCGCACCGCTTGCGCGCCCTCACCCCCCACCGCCGTAGACGAAAACCTGCCGACCTCCCGGCCACGACCTGAGAGACCGTGACCGCCGGGCCTCCGAGAGGAAACCCTCCCGTGCCTGCATCATCCGCTCTGCGCCGATCCTTCGCGGTACTGGCCGCACTGCCCCTGCTCACGCTGGCCGCCTGCGGCTACGGCTCCCAGGCCAAGGACGACGGCACCGCCAAGGTCGCCGCCGGGGCCAAGAAGATCGAGGGTCTCGACACCGTCAAGATCGGCTACTTCGGCAACCTCACCCACGGAACCGCGCTGGTGGGCATGCAGAAGGGCTTCTTCCAGAAGGCGCTCGGCGCCACCAGGGCCGAGCCCGCGCTCTTCAACGCGGGGCCCTCCGAGATCGAGGCCCTCAACTCCGGGTCCATCGACATCGGCTGGATCGGCCCCTCCCCGGCCATCAACGGCTACGTCAAGTCCCAGGGCAAGAACCTGCGGATCATCGGCGGTTCGGCGTCCGGCGGTGTCAAGCTGGTCGTGAACCCGGACAAGATCAAGTCCCTGAAGGACGTCAAGGGCAAGCGGATCGCGACCCCGCAGCTCGGCAACACCCAGGACGTGGCGTTCCTCAACTGGGCCGCCGACCAGGGCTGGAAGATCGACCCGCAGAGCGGCAAGGGCGACGTCACGGTCGTGCGCAGTGACAACAAGGTCACCCCCGACGCCTACAAGTCCGGCTCGGTGGACGGTGCGTGGGTGCCGGAGCCGACCGCGTCGAAGCTGGTCGCCGAGGGCGGCAAGGTCCTCCTCGACGAGGCGTCGCTGTGGCCGGACAAGAAGTTCGTGATCACGAACATCATCGTGCGGCAGGAGTTCCTCAAGAAGTACCCGAAGGTCGTCGAGGCCGTGCTGAAGGGTTCGGTCGAGACCAACAAGTGGATCAACGCCAACCCGGACGCGGCGAAGGCGGCGGCGAACGAGCAGCTGGAGGCGGACTCCGGCAAGGCGCTGCCCGCTGATGTGCTGGACCCGGCGTGGAAGTCGATCCGGTTCACCGACGACCCGCTGGCTTCCACCCTCAACACCGAGGCCGAGCACGCCGTGAAGGCCGGGCTCCTGCAGAAGCCCGACCTGAAGGGCATCTACGACCTCGCGCCGCTGAACAAGGTCCTCAAGGCCGAGGGCGAGCCCACGGTCGACGACGCCGGTCTCGGCGCGAAGTAAGCCCGGTTCCCGAAGAGTCCCAGGAGGTGACGACCATGGCCACGACCCTCGCCAAGGCCGCCGACGGCACGGAGGCGGCCACCCACGCCGCCCGGATCGAGCACGTCTCGAAGTCGTTCGCGGGCCCCGCCGGGCAGCAGCTCGTCCTGGACGACATCACCCTCGATGTCGCGCCCGGCGAGTTCGTCACCCTCCTGGGGGCCTCGGGCTGCGGCAAGTCCACCCTGCTCAACCTGGTGGCGGGCCTGGACCGGCCCTCCGCCGGCGAGATCAGCACGGACGGCCGCCCGGCCCTGATGTTCCAGGAACACGCCCTGTTCCCGTGGCTGACCGCCGGCAAGAACATCGAACTCGCCCTGAAGCTCAGCGGTGTGCCGAAGGCGGAGCGCCGCGAGCGGGCGGAGCGGCTGCTGGAACTCGTCCGGCTCAAGGGCGCGTACGGCAAGCGGGTGCACGAGCTGTCGGGCGGTATGCGCCAGCGCGTGGCGCTGGCCCGCGCCCTGGCCCAGGAGAGCAAGCTCCTGCTGATGGACGAGCCGTTCGCCGCCCTGGACGCCATCACGCGGGACGTGCTGCACGACGAGCTGACCCGTATCTGGCGCGAGACGCAGGTGTCCGTCCTGTTCGTCACGCACAACGTGCGCGAGGCCGTCCGCCTCGCCCAGCGCGTGGTGCTGCTGTCCTCCCGTCCGGGCCGCATCGCCCGCGAGTGGACGGTGGACATCGAGCAGCCGCGCCGCATCGAGGACACCGCCGTGGCGGAGCTGTCCGTCGAGATCACCGAAGAACTGCGTGGGGAGATCCGCCGTCATGGCCAGCACTGACACGACGACGACCGTCGACAAGGACGGCAACGATCTCGCCGGTCTGGAGGCGGGTCTCGACGCGCTGGAGACGCGGCAGACCAGCCGCAAGCCGTTCCGGCAGACCCTCACCGAGAAGATCCTGCCGCCCGTCCTCGCCGTCGCGCTGGTGCTGGCGGTCTGGCAGGCCCTGGTCTCCTTCAAGGTCGTCGACGACCCGACCAAGCTGCCCGCCCCCTCGGCGGTGTGGGACGTCGTCCACCAGGCCTGGCTCCAGGGCGAACTGCTCGGCTACATCTGGACCAGCGTCTCGCGCGGTCTGCTCGGCTTCTGCTTCGCCCTGGTCATCGGCACCCCGCTCGGCCTGCTGGTGGCCCGAGTGAAGTTCATCCGCGCGGCCATCGGCCCCATCCTGTCCGGCCTGCAGTCCCTGCCCTCGGTCGCCTGGGTCCCCCGGCCGTCATCTGGCTGGGCCTGAACAACTCCATGATGTACGCCGTCATCCTGCTCGGCGCCGTGCCGTCCATCGCCAACGGCCTGGTCTCCGGCGTCGACCAGGTGCCCCCGCTGTTCCTGCGCGCGGGCCGCACCCTCGGCGCGACCGGCCTGAAGGGCACCTGGCACATCGTCCTCCCGGCCGCCCTGCCCGGCTACGTGGCGGGCCTGAAGCAGGGCTGGGCGTTCTCCTGGCGCTCCCTGATGGCCGCCGAGATCATCGCCTCCTTCCCCGACCTCGGCGTCGGCCTCGGACAACTCCTGGAAAACGGCCGCAACGCCAGCGACATGGCCATGGTCTTCGAAGCCATCCTGCTCATCCTCATCGTCGGCATCGCCATCGACCTGCTGATCTTCAGCCCGCTGGAGCGGTGGGTGCTGCGCAGCCGCGGTCTGCTGGTGAAGTGAACCCGTGATCAACAAGCCCGTCCTCCTCGTCATCGCGCACGGCAGCCGCGACCCGCGGCACGCCGCGACGGTGCATGCCCTGGTACGCCGGGTCCGCTCCCTGCGCCCCGACGTACGTGTGGAAACGGGCTTCCTGGACTTCAACGTGCCCTCGGTGCAGGGGGTGCTGGAGTCCCTGGCGGTCCAGGGTGTCCGGGACGTCGTGGCCCTCCCCCTCCTGCTGACCCGGGCGTTCCACGCGAAGGCGGACATCCCGGCGGTCCTCGCGGATGCACCCCCACAGCTCCGTATCCGCCAGGCGGAGGTCCTGGGCCCGTCGCCCCTGTTGCTCTCCGCCCTGGAGCGCCGCCTGCACGAGGCGGGCCTGTCCCCCGCCGACAAGTCCTCGACCGGGGTCGTGCTGGCCTCGGCGGGGTCCACCGACCCGGAGGCGATCGCAGTGATCGCAGAAATCGCGCGGGAGTGGCGGCACACCGGTTGGTGCGCCGTGCGGCCTGCGTTCGCCTCCGCATCTCTCCCCCGCACGGAGGACGCCGTCCGGGATCTCCGGGCCCTCGGCTGCGCCCGGGTGGCGGTCGCCCCCTACGTCCTCGCTCCCGGCTTCCTCCCGGACCGCATCGCGCGGGGCGCGGCTCAGGCGGACGTTCTGGCGGACGTACTGGGGCCGGCGCCGGAGGTGGCCCGGGTGGTGCTGGAGCGGTACGAGGCGGCTCGGGTGCCGGCGTTGGCGGCTGCGAGTGCCTGAGGGAGAAGCGGCCATCAGGGCAGGGGCCCCGACGGGCCCTCACGCGGCAGGTTCCGGCTCCGGCTGGAGTGCGAAGGAGTAGGGGGCCCACGGGCCGGTGACCTCGACGCGGAGGCCGGGGACGCCCTCGGCGGCCGCCAGTAGGGCGGCGCGGAAGGCGTCAACGCGGTCGGCGGGGACGAGGTAGGCGTCGTTGCCGACGTTGGTGCCGGGGGCCGGGCCCGCGAGGCTTCCGCGTTGCGGGGTGTGTGCGACGCGGTCGACGGCGAGGGTGCCGGCCGTCCGAGTGAGGTGTGCGGCGGCCTGTGCGACCGTACGCCAGGCTTCCTCGTTTCTGCGCTGTCTGCGGCGGCGGATCGACAGGTAGGCGCGGCCGACGCCGAGGCCGGTGGGCGTTTCCGGTCCGGTGCCGGAGTCCGGCTCGGGTGGTGTGATGTCGGGTGTTGCGTAGATCTTGACGCCGAGTTCGACGTGGCCGGTCAGGCGGTCCAGGAGGGACAGGAAGTACGCGCGGCGGGTGTCGAGGGCCTGCCGGGCGCGGTCCTCGTCGGGGTAGACGGTGGCCAGGCGCAGGGGCAGGACGGCGGTGCCGCTCGCGACGAGCGCGGCGACCACGGCGTGGTGGGAGCGGACCGTGGACTCCATCCAGTCCAGGTCGTCGAGGTGGGCCTTGAGGGGCGCCTCGTCGTAGACGGCGGCCGGGACGTGGCCGACGGCGAAGGCCAGCCGGGAGGTGGGGTCGGCGGGCGCCACGAGGTGGATCGGGTCGCCGGCGACGCCGCGCACGGCCGTCACCGCCGCGGCGGCCTCGGGGGTGCGGCGCAGGACCGCGTAGACGTAGACGACGTTCGGGTCGGTCGGGTCGGTCATGGCTCCGGCCTCCTGTCGGCCGCCTTGAGGGCGGCGATCTCGGCGCGCAGTCGTTCGTTCTCGTCGGCCAGGGACCGCTCGGGGCGGGCGGCGCGGGAGGAGAGGGAGGGATCGTGTTCCCACCAGTCGATGCCCATCTCCTTCGCCTTGTCGACGGACGCGACGAGCAGGCGCAGCTTGATGGTGAGCAGTTCGATGTCGAGCAGGTTGATCCGGATGTCGCCGGCGATGACCACGCCCTTGTCGAGGACGCGTTCGAGGATGTCGGCGAGGTTGGCGCTCTGGGCGCCGGGCCCGTGGTCGTAGGGGGAGGGAAGGCGGGGCGGCCCGGTGAGTCCGCCTGTTGCCGGATGGGTCATGGTCGCAGGGCTCGTCTCCGGGCGGTGATCTCGTCGAGTCGGTCCAGCAGTTCGTCCTCGCGGCGGTCGTACTCGTCCTCGTCGACGCGACCCTCCAGCAGGGCCCGTTCCAGGTCGACGAGGGCCTGCCGGACGGGGGCCGGGTCGTAGTACTGCGCCTCGGCGGCTGCCTGGAGCTGCTCGGCGGCCCAGAGGGTGGTGCGCAGGGGCGCGAGCGGGAGGGTGAGGATGCCGGTGAGCAGACCCATGTCAGGCGGCGAAGCTGTAGGGGGGCAGGGGGCCGCGCAGCCGGAAGTCGTAGGCGGCGCCGTAGTCCTGGGCCAGGCGCCGGCCGGCCGTGGTGAACTCCTCGGCGCGGGCGCGTTCGACGAGGAACGACACGTTGAGGAAGTCGTCCTTGGCCGGGTCCGCCACGACGCTGGATCTGGCGAGTCCGGACAGCCGTCCGACGATCTCCTCGGCCTGCCGCCGCTGCCGGGCGTCGACCTGCCGGGCGACCAGTTCGCCGAGGGCGAGCCGGTCCTCGTAGCTGCCGGTGCCGTCGCGGGTGCACCGGTTGAGCCGGCGGGCCTCCTCGGACGCGTCGAGCACCTCGCGCAGCAGGTCGTCCTGGTCGCGAGCGGCCTTGAGGTTGAACTCTGCGGTGCCGTGCAGTTCGCCGAGCCTTCGGGCGTAGGCCTGGCCCTGCTCCTCCAGGGCCGTCCTGACGGCGGTGTCGTCGGGGGCGAGCAGGCCGAACCGCATGGGCAGGACCGAGCCGTCGGCCATGAGCCGTTCCTGGAGTTCCTGGTGGGCGGCGAGGTCGCGCCGTTTGGGACGCAGGTCGGGGGGTGCGGCGCTGACCACGGCGGCGAGCGGGCCGTGGACGACCACGCGCGGGGGGTCGTCGGTCCCGCCGACGGTGCGCAGGCCGTCGAGCCGCAGGGGGTGGTCGGAGCGGGTGACGGCGTAGACGTAGACACCGCTCACCGGTCTTCCTCCCTGCCGTCCTTGTCGTCGCGGTCGAAGATGTCGCCGATCGCGTCGATGGCACCGCCGATCGCTCCGCTGGTCTTGCCCCGGGCGCCGCTCTCGACGAGGTTGCCGACTATGTCGGTGAGCTTGTCGGGGGCCTTGCGGCCGGACTCGAGGTCGAGGCGGTTGCAGGCCTCGGCGAACCGGAGGTAGGTGTCGACGCTCGCGATGACGATCCGTATGTCGATCTTCAGGATCTCGATGCCGACCAGGGAGACACGGACGAACACGTCGATCACGAGTCCGCGGTCCAGGATCAGTTCCAGGATGTCGAAGAGGCCGCCGGTCCCCGAGCCGCTGGAGGTGGTGGCGGGTTGCGTCCCGCCGGTGTGCGTCATGACGGTCACGGTGCGATTCCTCTCGCGAGACTCGTTCTCGTGCCGCCCGTAGGTACGGGGGTGGCGGCGGGCGTGTTCACGCAGACACCGAAAACGGGTCCCGCGGAGGGGAGTCGAGAGCAGCAGGAGGCGCGTCAGCGGCCTCGGTCGAGTTGGCCGCGGGCGTACCGGCGCACCCGTTCGTAGCCCAGGAGCCGGCCCTCCGGGTCGAGGGTGACCTGGTAGGTCGCCATGATGGTCATGGTGTCGGGGACCCGCTCCAGTTCCACGACCTCCACGTCGGCCGTCCAGCCATCGGGCGTCGGGCGGACGGCGGTGACGGAGTCGGGGGCCGTGCCGAGCAGTTCGGCAAGCTGGGCCGCCGCGCCGCGCATGGCCTGGACGGCCGTCGTACGACCGGATGGAGTCGCCTGGTCATCGGTGCTCGTCATGGTCCTACCGTGCCAAGGCCCCGGTTCGTGCGGGGGTGTTTCGGCCAAACGTCCGGGGTCGTCGGCCAAGGGACCGTCCCGGCCGGGATCACGTCGTACCCGCCCTGCCTCGGCGACCGGAAGGTCACTCCTGCCGCTCGCTGAACGGCGTCGCCTGGTGGAAGTACAGCAGCCATCCGTCCTCGGTCCGCCGCCACAGCGAACTGCGGTGGGCGTGTCTGCCGTCGTACTCGGTGTCGAAGGTGAGGTGGACGAGATCGGGGGCCAGCCGTACGCCGCGCACCTGGGAGGTGACGACGGGCGGCGACTCGAGGTCGGTGGTCTCGGCCAGGGCGGCCATGATGGCGGCCCGGCTCCAGTGCCGCCCGGAGGCGCCGAACTCGTGGAAGTCGGGGTGCAGCAGCGCCCCGACCCGTTCGGGCGAGCGGCGCACGTCCGGGTCGAGCAGCGCCAACTCGCCCTCGACGGCGGCCTCGACGGCCGGGTCGTGTTCAGGCACCCGTGAGCTCCACCAGCTTGACGACGGTGTTCCAGTTGCGGGTCGTGGCGATGACGCCCTTGTTGATGCGCGGCTTCGAGAGGTGTTCGGCCAGCTTGGAGCGGCCCAGGCCGTTCGGGGCGTACAGGTACAGGGCGCGGTCTCCCAGGCGGAACTCCTCGGGGAGGTAGGCGGATTCGTCGATCTCCGCGAAGCGCTCGGGGGTCACGGGGGCGGAGAAGTAGGTGACGTGGAGCTGCTTGGGTTCCAGGTCGGCGGCCGGGAACGGGCAGGCGTCGGCGATCGCCTTCAGATAGGCGTGATCGCGCACGATCACGTCGACGCCGAAACCGAAGTGCTTCTCGACGGCGTGCCCGATCTCGGCGGCCAGCGACTCCTCGTCACCGTGGCCGGAGGCGAACACGGCCTGGCCGCTCTGGAGGTACGTCCGTACGTCCTCGTGGCCGAGGCCTGTCAGGAGTGTGCGCAGGTCCGCCATCGGGACCTTTCTGCTGCCGCCCACGTTGATCCCGCGCAACAGTGCCGCGTACGTCGTCGTCATCCGCTCACCATAAGGCGGCCGTCGTGCCCCGTGGGGGTGGGCACGACGGCCGGTGGGCGACTGCCCGAGCCCCGTAAATTACTCACCGGTCACTGTGAGGCACAACCTTCTGCTCAGGATCCACACACCCGAGGAGACCGGTATGTCACCCTTCGGGTCCCGATATGTGTAAGGGGCCACCGCCCGTCGCCGTCCTCCTCAGTGGGGAGAGAACGCGGGCCATGGGGATGAGGTCCTGCCCCGCGACTTCGCCGGGCAGCACGACGTGGCGGCTTTATCCGGCCCATACCTTCGATACGAAAGGGGTCGGCAGGGGGCCGCCCCCGCATCACGAGGGGGGCAAGCCCGTCATGGGGAACGGAGAAGCACGGGTGCGGGGCCTGGCCGCCCGGGCCGGCGGCTGGAGCGCCCGGCACCGATGGGCTGCCGTCGGGATCTGGGTGCTGTTCGTCGTCCTGGCGACGGGGCTCGGTTCGGCGGCGGGCCGGGTCGACGTCAAGGACAGCGACCAGCTGAAGGGGGAGACGCACACCGCCGCGAAGATCATCGAGGACGCCGGCATCGACGAACCGGCCGGCGAGACCGTGCTGATACAGGCCAGGGGCTCCGGTCCGAAGGCCACCGACGCCGAGTTCCGGGACGCTGTCACGGACGTGGTCCGGGCCGTCGAGGGGACCGGCCGCGTCACCCACGTGACCTCGCCGTACGACACGAAGACCATCTCGAAGGACGGGCGCAGCGCGCTCGTGCAGTTCGACATGCGCGGCGAGCCGGACACCGCCGGTGAGCGGGTCGAGCCGGTGCTGAAGGCCGTGGAGGGCGTCCAGGAGGACCACGGGTCGCTGCGGATCGAGGAGATCGGCGGCGCCAGCATGATGAAGACGTTCGCCGACGCGTTCGGGGACGACTTCAAGAAGGCCGAGTACTCCGCGGTGCCGGTGGCGTTCGGCATTCTGCTCATCGCCTTCGGTGCGCTGGTGGCGGCGCTGCTGCCGGTGGCGCTGGCGCTCACCGCGATCATGGCGACGATGGGCCTGATGGGGGTGGTCAGCCACGCGGTGCCGATGACGGACGCGGCGAACTCCGTGATGCTGCTCGTCGGTCTGGCCGTCGGTGTCGACTACTGCCTGTTCTATCTGCGCCGCGAGCGGGAGGAGCGCGCCGCGGGCCGGGACGCGCAGACGGCGCTGCGGATCGCCGCCGCGACCAGTGGCCGCGCGATCGTGGTCTCCGGCGTCACGGTGTGCGTGGCCATGGCGGGCATGCTGTTCACCGGGCTCGCCGAGTTCGAGGCGATGGGTCTGGCCTCGCTGATCGTGGTGGCCGTGGCCATGGTGGGGTCCGTGACCGTGCTGCCCGCGCTGCTGTCGCTGCTGGGCGAGCGCGTGGAGAAGGGCCGTATCCCGTTCCTGCGCCGGCGCGGGAAGGGCGGCAACGGGGAGAGCCGGTTCTGGACGGTCGTGCTGCGGCGGGTGCTGGCCAAGCCGGTCGTGTCCGTCGCGGTGGCGACCGGAGCGCTGCTCGCCATCGCGGCTCCCGCGGTCGGCATGAAGACCCAGAACCTCACGCTGGACCAGGAGTTCGGCGACTCGCTGCCGATCGTACAGACGTACAACCGGCTCAACGAGGCCTTCCCGGGCGGCTCGGACCCGGCCCAGGTGGTCGTCAAGGCGGACGACATCAACGCGCCCGAGGTGCGGTCGGCGCTGGCCGACTTCCGTGAGCGGGCGGTCGGTTCGGGTGCCTCGCGCGGCCCGGTGGAGATCGAGCTGCACGACGCGCAGAACCTCGCGGTCGTGTCCGTCCCGCTGGTCGGCGGCTCCGACCTCGACAAGGCGGGCGCGAGCCTGGACAAGCTGCGCGACGACGTGCGGCCCGCCACGCTGGGCAAGGTCGACGGCGTCGAGGCCCCGATCACCGGGCAGGTCGCGGGTTCGAAGGACTTCAACGACCAGTTGGCGGGAGCCGTCGTCCCGGTCTTCGCGTTCGTCGTGGTCTTCGCCTTCGCGCTGATGCTGCTGTCGTTCCGCTCGCTGACCGTCGCGCTGACGTCGATCGTGCTGAACCTGCTGTCGGTGGGCGCGGCCTACGGCATCCTCGTTGCGGTCTTCCAGCACGGCTGGGGTGCCTCGCTGGTGGGGGCGGAGGGCGTCGGCGCGATCATCACCTGGCTGCCGCTGTTCCTCTTCGTCATCCTGTTCGGCCTGTCGATGGACTACCACGTGTTCGTGGTCTCCCGGATCCGCGAGGCGCGGCTGCGGGGTATGGCGACGAAGGACGCGATCCGGCACGGCGTGGTCACCACGGCCGGGGTCGTCACCAGTGCCGCGGTGATCATGGTCGCCGTCTTCGCGATCTTCGGGACGCTGTCCATGCAGTCCATGAAGCAGATGGGCGTCGGCCTCGCGGCCGCGGTGCTCATCGATGCGACGATCATCCGGGGCGTGCTGCTGCCGGCGGTGATGGCGCTGCTCGGGGAGCGCAACTGGTACCTGCCCAAGTGGCTGAACCGGCTGCCCGACCTCACGCACGACGAGACGCCGCAGGCGGTCGCGGGAGGGGCGGCGCGGGACGACGAGGGCGAGCCCGTCAAGGTCTGATCGCTCCCCGTGGCCGTGTACAGGGCCCGCCGGTTCCGGGGGAACCGGCGGGCCCTTCAGCCGGTGAGCCGCCGCACGTGCAGTACGTCCTCGTCGCAGCGCACGATTTCCAGCTCCCGGTCCGGGCGGGCGCCGCCGAAGGTGAGCGCGATGTGACGGTCCGACACGAGCCGCCAGCGGCCGGGCACGGCGCCGGGAGCGTCACCGCGTCCCAGTGGATGGTCCACGTACGTGCCGTCGGGCGCGAACTCCATACCGCGCCGCCCGCGCGCCGGCGGGAAGGGGTGGTCGTCCGGCCGGTACACCCGTACGTCGTCGTGGTCCTCCTCGTAGGAATGGACCCACGAGCGGAACAGGCCCGATGGGGGCTCACTCATGATTCGGGGCACCTCGCTCACCCATAGCCGTCCAAATTGCCGGTTTTGTACCTGAGTGGCTAGGATTACCAGTGTATGGGTTCGGAGGGAACGGGCAACCGACCGCTCCGACGGCGCCGCCCGGCCCCCCAGCGCGTGTCACACGCGCCCTTCCGCAGCCGCGAACGCGCGGCACACCCCCAGCTCCCCCGAGGGACAGACATGTCCGATGCGCAGTCCTACCATCGCGTCACCTCCGCCGACTACAGCCGCTGGTGCGGTGCCATGGAGGTGCACCGCAGACTCCTCAGCCTGAACCCCGAGTACGCCGAGAACCGGGCGCAGATCGAGAACGCCGCGTTCACCTACGAGCACTTGGAGACGGCCACCGCCCGGCAGAGCCTCGTCGACATCCCCGTCGTCGTGCACGTCGTGCACAACACCCCCGAGCAGAACGTCAGCGACGCCCAGATCCACAGTCAGATCGCGGTGCTCAACCAGGACTTCCGCGCGAGCAACCCGGACGTCGGCAGGGTTCCCGAGGCCTGGCAGGACCTCGTGGCCGACGCGCGCATCCAGTTCCACCTCGCCCGGACCGACCCACTGGGCCGCCCCACGGACGGCATCACGCGGACCCCGACCTCGACTCCGGCCTGGGACACGGACGACCTGGTCAAGTTCAGCCTGAGCGGCGGTCACGACGCCTGGCCCGCGGACGTCTACCTGAACCTGTGGGTCTGCCAGTTGCGCCGCGGACTGCTGGGCTACGCCCAGTTCCCGGGCGGCGCCGCCTCCACGGACGGAGTGGTCGTCACGCACACCGGCTTCGGGACCACCGGCACCGCCACCGCGCCCTTCGACGGCGGCCGCACCGCCGTGCACGAGATCGGGCACTGGCTGAACCTGCGGCACATCTGGGGCGACGACGACGAGGGGTGCAGCGGCAGCGACTTCGTCTCGGACACCCCCAACCAGGGCGGGCCGAACATGGGTTCACCCGACTTCCCCCATGTGTCGTGCGGCAACGGACCGAACGGCGACATGTTCATGAACTACATGGACTACACGGACGACGCCGCGATGTTCATGTTCACCAAGGGCCAGGCGGCGCGCATGGACGCCGCTCTCGACCACGCCCGCATCACCCTCACCCGCCAGGCCGTCACGGTGTGACGGACCGGCGGGCGACGGCCGCCCCGACTCCCCCTGGCGCGTGGGCAGTTCGGCCTCGATGAGGTCGGCCGCGCGCCGGGTGCCGCCCTCCTGGGCCAGCTCCGCCTGGATCTCCTTGAGGCGGCGGGCGACCTCCGGGTCGTCGACGAGGGCGAGGGCCGTCTCGCGCAGGGCCTCGGCAGTCGCCTCCTCAGTCGGGAGGTACCGGGCGACACCGAGGCCCTGGAGCATCTCCGCGTTGCCGAACTGGTCCACCGCCTGCGGTACGGCGATCATCGGCGTGGCCGTGGCCAGCCCCTCCTGGCTGCCGCCCGCCCCGGCGTGCGTGACGAACAGGTCGGCCTGCTTCAGGATCGCCAACTGCGGTACCCAAGAGCGCACTTCGACGTTCGCGGGGACCTCACCGAGCTCGGCGGGGTCGACGTGGTTGCCGATCTGGAGCACCAGGTGCCAGCCGGGCAGGTCACCGAACGCCCTGACGCACTCGCGGTAGAACCCGGGCTGCTTGGTGAAGGCGGAGCCGAGCGAGACGAGCGCGACCTTCTCGGCCCCCGCCGGGCGCTGCCAGTCGCCCTCGGCGGTGCGGTCGCCCTGGCAGGCCCCGACGAACGTGTGCACGGTCGCGTCGACCCGGTCCGCGTTCGGCTGGAGCACCCTGGGGATCAGGACGACGGAGCGAGCGGGATCGGCGGCGAACCGGTCGGGGTGCCAGGTGATCCCGTTCTCCCCCAGCCAGGCCTGGAAGCGGGCGTAGTAGGCGCGGCCGCGCTCGGTCTGCCTGGGCTCCGCCCACATCGGCTCCCAGACCTCCTCCATGTACCCCTCCCAGGCGACGATGTTCGGCGACAGGGAGACCGCCGGGACGCCCCAGCGGTGGGCGAGCACGCGAGCCGGGTACGAGCTGATGTCGTACAGCACGAGGTCCGGCTCGTCACCCTCGTACGCCTCGATCAGCTGCGGGAGGGCCTGGATCGCGTCGTCGAGGAACGGCTCCACGTTGTCCAGCAGCGTGCTCCCCCAGGCCTCCGGGTCGTCGTCGGGCGAGGGCAGCGTCGAGTTCCACGGCTTCACCTCGGCACCGGTGTCCGCGACCTTCTCCGCGAAGGCCGGCGGGATCGCGTAGGTCACACGGTGGCCGCGCGCCACGAGCTCGCGGATGACCTCCAGACTCGGGTTCACGTGGCCGTGGGCGGCGATGGAGAACATGGCGATATGAGCGCGACTGGTCATGCGTCCGACCGTACGCGAGACGAGACGTCTCGTGCAACCATTTTGAGTTCAGCGGGTCAGCTCCGCGTGCAGCCGCAGCCACCGCTCCGGCGCCACCTCGCCCACCAGTACGCCCGGGTCCAGGCGTGCCGCCCGGAACGCCGCGTCCACCCGCCGCCTCGGATGGGCCCGCCGCAGCGACGCGCGCAGTGAACCGCCGGCTCCGCAGAAGCCCAGCTCCACCAGATCGAGCCAGCTCCGGTACCCGGCGGCGTCGAGCAGCGGGGTCTCACGCCGCTCCACGCGCAGCACCCCGGCGTCCACGCGCGGCACGGGCCGGAAGCAGTGCCTGCCGACGCGGCCCAGCAGCCGCCACTCGTAGCGGGGCCAGGTCCGCACCGTCAGCAGCGTCCAGCTGCCGTAGTCGCCGGTGCGCTTACGGGCGTACTCCAGCTGGGTGAGCAGCGTGGCGTCGGTGAGGGCGGGGGCGCGCAGGCACCAGTCGACGACGGCAGCGGTGCGGGAGAACGGCACGTTCCCGGCGACCGAGAAGGGCGTGCGCGGCGGGTGTGCGGCCAGGAAGTCCCCGCCGACGACCCGCACCTGCGGGGTGCCGGAGAAGCGGCCGCGCAGCACGGACACGAGCCGCGGGTCGATCTCGTACGCGCGCAGCTCCCGGCAGCGTCGCGCCAGCGGGGCGGTCAACGCGCCTTTGCCCGCGCCGACTTCGAGCAGCAGCGGGACCGGCCGGGCCCGCGGGGCGGCGAGCCGGGCGAAGCGTTCGGCGGTGGCGCGGTCGGCGAGGAAGTTCTGCGAGAGCGCGCGAGAGGCAGCGGTGGGGCGGGCCATGGCCTGCGGTCCTTGTCTTCCGTGAGGGATTGAGGGCAGCCGAAGGCCCCGACCGGAAGACAGAGGAGACAGAAGAGATGAGACGCCGGGCTCAGAGGCTCAGCGGGCGTGGCTCCCCGGGCCGGTCAGGGCTCCGGGGCCGCTGCGCACGCGTGCGGCGTGCGGGCAGCCCCGGCCGTGACCGGAGATGCAGATCGCGTTGATTCCCACGGGCAACACGCTAGGCGCTGCCGGTGACGACGCTCAACGGGATTTCGCCGGGGTTCAGCGCTGGTAGCGCGCCAGCACCAGGTTGCCGTCCTCCTCCAGGCGTTTTCGCAGCTCACGGATGCCGATGGCCCCGCTGTAGTACTCCTGGAGGGCCGGGGTCGCCACCTTGTCCTTCCACTCGGGGTAGCCCCGTACGGTCTGTGCGGGCGCCGGGCGCAGGTGGGCGGCGAGCGCGGTGCCCGTGGACCAGCCGTGCTCGGGGGTGCGCAGGGCCGGGTCGTGCAGCGCCCGGGTGCCGGTCGGCAGCATCCAGTCGCCGAGGGCGAGGCGGACCATGTTCCGCGGCCGCAGCAGGAAGTCGATGAAGGCGGCTGCCTCCTTCTTGTGCGGGGAGTCCTCGGCGACGGACAGCGTCTGCGGGCTGACGCCCTGGGTGAGTCCCCCGGCGCCGGCCGGGGCGGGCAGCACCTGCCATGCGAAGCCCTTCGGGGCCTGCTGAACGATCTGCTGGCGGTAGGAGAAGCCGAGCGGGACCATCGCGTACCTGCCGCCGAAGAAGCCGGGCAGGGTGTCGGAGCCGCCGCTGCCCAGGGTCGTGGGTGAGGCGCTGCGGTCGGTGCCGGCCTGGGCGTGGATGGTGCGCGGCACCACCTGGTCGGCCGCCTCGAACCGGACCGTCACCTTGCCGTCGGCCCCGCGGTGGAAGAGCTGCCCGCCCGCCGACAGGGAGAGGTTGAGCGTGGCGGAGACCGGTTCCTTCAGGGGCCAGGCGATGCCGTACTTCCCCCGGCCGCTGAGCCGTTCGGTGATCCGGCGGAACTCGGCCCAGCTCCACGGTTTCTCGGGGGTCGGGATCCGTACGCCGGACCGCTTGAGCCACTTCGCGTTGGCGATCAGCACGCGCGGTTCCTGGAGGAACGGCACACCGTAGATGCCGTCGCCGAAGGTGGTGGTCTCCCAACTGCGCCGCGGGATGTCCGACTTCAGCCGGGCGGGCAGCAGATCGGTGAGGTCGGCGAGGTAGCCGCCGTGGGCGAAGTCGGCGAGGTCGTCGGAGGCGTCGTGGATGATGTCGGGCGCCTCGCCGCCCTCGAAGGCGGTCAGGAGCTGGTCGTGGACGCTGTCCCAGCTGCCCTGGACGTACTCGACCCGGACGCCCGGGTGGGTGGCGTTCCACTCCCTCACCAGTTCCTTGTTGGCCTCGACCGACTCCTCCTGCCAGGCCAGGGACTGGAAGCGCAGGGTGATCCGGCCGTCGTCGCGGGTGCCGCCGGAAGAGCAGCCGGCGAGCAGCAGCAGGAGGACGAGGGCCAGCAGGCGTGCGCGCATCAGCTCTTCACCGCCCCGGTGAGCATGCCGCCCGTGATCCGCCGCTGGATGATCGCGAAGACGACCAGCGAGGGCAGCGTCGCGAGGAACGCCGCCGCCGCGAGCGGGCCGAGGTCGGCGACGCCCTCGGCGCCGATGAAGTGGGTGAGCACCACCGGAAGGGTCTGCTTCTCCGGCGTCTTCAGCAGCACGAGCGCGAAGAAGAACTCGTTCCACGCGGTGATGAACGCGAACAGCGCGGTCGCCACGATGCCCGGCGCGAGCAGGGGAGCCGTCACCGACACCAGCGTCCGCACCCGGCCCGCCCCGTCGACCGCGGCGGCCTCCTCCAGCTCGGGCGGAAGCGCCCGGACGTACCCGGCGAGCATCCACAAGGCGAACGGCAGCGCCCACACCACGTACACCAGCACCAGCCCCGGCACGGAGTTGATCATGCGGAGGTTCTTCAGCACCAGGAACAGCGGGATGATCAGCAGCACGAACGGGAACGCCTGGCTGACCACCACCCAGCCCGTCACCGCCTTCGCGAGCCGGGTGCGGCGCCGGGCGACGGCGTAGGCCATGGGCGTCGCGATCAGTACGGCGACTACCGCCGCTGCGAGCGCGGCGAGCAGGGAGTTGAGGGCGGCGTGCAGCAGCGGCTGTTCGTCGAAGGCCTGCCGGAAGTTGGCGAGGGTGGGGTCCTCGGGGATCCAGGTCGGGTGCAGGCTGCCCAGCTCGCGCGGCGGTTTGAACGCGGTGGAGACCAGCCAGAGGAACGGGAAGGCCAGGAAGACGAGGTAGGCGAGCAGCGCGGTGTACTGGCCGACGCGGGCCGGTGTGCTGGTCCTCATGCGTCGTCACCTCCCCTGAGGCGGCCGGCGAGGAAGACGGCCAGGGCGATCGAGATCACGGCCACCATCACGCAGCCCATCGCCGCCGCGTAGCCGAACTGCCCGTAGCGGAAGGCCTCTTCGTACGCGAAGAGCATGGGCAGGCGGGTCCGGCCGCCGGGACCGCCGCTGGTGAGGACGTAGACCAGGGCGAAGGAGTTGAAGTTCCAGATGAGGTTGAGTGCGGTGATGGCCAGGGCGATGGGTCTGAGGGCGGGCCAGGTGACCGTGCGGAAGCGGCGCCAGGCGCCCGCGCCGTCGACCGCCGCCGCCTCGTGGAGTTCGCGCGGGGTGTTCTGGAGTCCGGCGAGCAGCGCGACCGTCGTCTGCGGCATGCCCGCCCAGACGCCGACGACGATCACGGCCGGCAGCGCGGTGGCCGGCCCGCTCAGCCAGTCGCGGCCGCCGCCGAAGCCGAGGTCGCGCAGGGTCTCGTTGAGGATGCCCGCGTCCGGGTTGTAGACGAGCCGCCACATGATGCCGACGACGACCTCGGGCATGGCCCAGGGGATGATCGCCAGGGCGCGGGCCAGCCAGCGCAGCCGCAGGTCCTGGTTGAGCAGCAGGGCGAGTCCCAGCGCGAGCAGGAACTGCGGCACGGTCACCCCGACCGCCCACACCAGCCCGATCCGGAACGACTCCCAGAACAGCGTGTCCTGCAGCAGGTCCCGGAAGTTGAGGCCGCCGATCCACTGGGTCGGCTCGGTACGGCCCGACTGGGCGTCCGTGAAGGCCAGCAGGATCCCGTACAGCAGCGGCCCGACGCTGAGGACGAGGATGGGGAGCAGGGCGGGCAGCACCAGGAACCAGGCACCGTGGTCCACGGCCCGCCGGGGCCGGCCCCTGCCGGGCTTGTGCCCGGCAGGTCCCCTCGGTGGCGAAGGGGGTGAAACCTCGGTCACCGATGTCACGGAATCATCCCCTTTGACGGCTCGGCCGGCCAGGTCATGGTCGTGAAGGCGTTCTGCCTCGTCAAGGCACCGCGCACGCCGCCCGACCTGTGCCGATGCGACACTGACCGGCGGATGGCCGGAACCCGACGGCACAGGACGTGGACGACGGCGGAAAGCGTGACGACGGAGGCGGACGATGGACGAGGCACGGGCTCGGGACGTACTGGCCGCGGCGGGCGTGCTGCCCGGTGCGGCGGGCGAGGCGCGGTTGCTCGCGCTGGGCGAGAACGCGGTGTTCGCCGCCGGTGACCTGGTCGTCAAGGTGGGCCGCGACGCCGAACTCCTCGACCGGGCGCGGCGCGAACTGGACATCGCGCTGTGGCTTGCCGAGGCGGGTGTCCCGGCGGTCCGGGCGGCCGAGCCCGAGCCCCTGCTGGTCGAGGGGCACCCGGTGACGGTCTGGCACCGGCTGCCCGATGCGATACGGCCCGCCGAGCCGCGGGATTTGGCCGAACTGCTACGGGTCGTGCACGCCCTGCCCGCGCCCTCCTTCGATCTGCCGTCCCGCGATCTGCTGGGCGGTGTGGAGCGCTGGCTGCGGCTGGCGGGGGACGTGATCGATCCGGCGGACGCGGCGTATCTGCGGGAGCGGCGGGACGGGTTCGCCGCCGAGGCTGCGGCACTGACGCCTCATCTGCCACCGGGGCCGATCCATGGGGACGCGCTGCCGCGCAATGTGCATGTAGGGCCGGAGGGTCCCGTTCTGGTCGACCTGGAGACGGTCTCGTCCGACCTGCGCGAGCACGACCTGGTGGTGATGGCGCTCTCCCACGACCGGTACGGGCTCCCGGACGAGGCGTACGACTCCTTCACCGAGGCGTACGGCTGGGATGTGCGGGAGTGGGAGGGGTGCTCGGTGCTGCGTGGGGCCCGGGAGACGGCCAGTTGCGCGTGGGTGGCTCAGCATGCGCCGAGCATTCCCAAGGCGCTGGCGGAGTTCCGGCGGCGGGTGGCTTCGCTGCGGGAGGGGGACGAGACGGTGCGGTGGTATCCGTTCTGAGCGTCTGTGGTTCGAGGGCTACGCGCCGCTGTCCTGGATGCTTCGGGCTGCTCGGCGTAGCTCCGTGAGGACCGTGCGGACCGCTGTGCGGGCCGTGCGCTCGGGGCGGTACAGGGCGTCGATGTGGCGTCGCGCCTGCGCTCCGCTGAGGGGCCGGAGCACGAGCGCCGGATGCGGGCGCGTGGTCCAGCGTGGCATCAGGGCGATACCGCCCCCGGCGGCCACGACCTCGGCGACCACCGAGAACTCGTTGATGCGATGGGCGAGATGGAGCCTGCGGCCCGCCGCGGCGGCGATGGCCTCGATCGTCGCCAGGACGGGGAACCCCTCATGCACGGTGATCCACGGCTCGTCGGCCACGTCGCGCGGGGTGACGCGGCGCTTGGTGGCCAGGGGGTGGCCGGCGGGCATGGCCACGTCCAGCGGCTCGCGCAGCAGCGTCGTCGTGGCCACCGTGCCCGGCCATGGCGGGGCGTGGTCCAGGCGGTGGGCCAGGACCACGTCGTACTCCCGGGTGAGCCGGGGGAAGTCCTCCTGCGGTACGTCCTCGTCGGCCAGCCTCGGCACCGGCTTACCCGCACCGGTCAGCGCGCGCAGCAGCGGCGGGAAGAACGCGGCGCCCGCGCTGTGGAACGCCGCCACCGACACCTCGCCGTCGGGGGCCCCCGCGAACTCCTCGACGGTGTGCCGTGCGCGGGCCAGTGCCGTCTCCACTTCCACGGCCGCGCCCGCCAGCGCCTGCCCGGCGTCGGTGAGCACCAGCCGTCGCCCCTGACGCTCGGTGAGCGGCACCGGGATCGCGCGCTGAAGCAGCCGCAGCTGCTGGGAGATCGCCGACGGCGTCACCAGCAGCGCCTCGGCGACCGCCGTGACGCTGCCCAGTTCGCCGAGCTCCCGCAGGATCCGCAGCTGACGTTCGTCCATCGCCTCAGTGTAGGGACGATGTAGCTCTGCTAAATGATCGTTTTAGAGACTGGTACTGGGCTTCATGGATGTCTCCGGTGCACCGTAGGCGCGTGTCCGACGTCCGCCGTACCGATGCGGTACTCCTCCTTGTCGCGCTCGTCTGGGGTTCCAGTTATCTGTCCGCCCAGACGGCCACTGCCGCGCTCCCCGTCCTGCTGGTGCTGTTCGCCCGCTACGCCCTCTCCGCGGTCGCCTGCCTGGGCGTCGTCGCCGCCCGACGGCGCGGGTCGCGCCGGTGGACGCGTGACGAGCTGCGGGCCGGGGTGCCCCTGGGACTGACCCAGGCCGCGGTCCTGGTCGTGGAGACGTACGGCGTCGCTCACACCAGCGCCGCCAACGCCGGGCTCATCATCAGTCTGACCATCGTCCTCACTCCGCTCCTCGACCGTGGCGGACGCCGTGGCGCGCTGCCTTTCGCCTTCTTCGCCGCGACCGGCGTGTGCGTCCTGGCCGTCGGGCTGCTGATGTCCGGCAACGGCTTCCACGCGCCACGCCTCGGCGACCTGCTGATGCTCGGCGCCGCGCTGATCCGGGCCGTGCATGTCGCGCTCGTCGGCCGCTTCACCACCGGCGGGCGATCGGCCCCTGCATCTGACGACGGTGCAGACCCTCGTCGGCACGGCCCTGTTCCTGCCGGTCGCCGCCCCCGGCCTGCCGGCGCTGGTCCGCGCGGACCCGGCGACCTGGGTCCAGCTGGTCTATCTCGCCCTGTTCTGCAGTGTGTTCGCCTTCCTGGCCCAGACCTGGGCCGTGCAGCGCACCTCCGCCAGCCGGGCCAGCCTGCTGCTGGGCACCGAGCCGGTCTGGGCCGTCGCGGTGGGCATCGCTCTCGGCGGCGAACACCTCACGCCCCTCACCGGCCTCGGGGCGGCCCTGATGGTGGCCGGTACGTACTGGGGCCAGGCAGTGGAACGCGCGCACCGAAGCACCCCCGGGCCCCTGCCTCCCCCGTCCCACCCTCTCGACAAGGACTCCGCATGCCCGACCGCACCCATCACGCCCCCAGTCGGCACGACACCGGCCGGCACGACACCTACCACCACCTGATCTCCCTGCTCGACTCCGCCTCCGTCGACTACCGCCTCATCGACCACGAGCCCGAAGGCGCCACCGAAGCCGTCTGCGCGTTGCGCGGGCATCCGGCCTCCGAGGCCGCGAAATGCATCGTGCTGCGGGTCAAGGTGGACCGCCGCACCACACGCCACGTCCTCGCGGTCGTCCCCGGGGACCGGCGGGTGGACCTGGCCGCCGTCAGGGCCCTGTTCGCGGCCCGCTATGCCGGCTTCAGCGACCCCGAAACCGCCGAACGCCTGGCCCGCGCCGCCCCCGGGACGGTCCTGCCGTTCAGCTTCGACCCCGGTCTCGAACTGGTCGCCGACCCGGACGTCGTGGCCCGGCCGAGGCTGTACTTCAACGCGGCCCGTCTCGACCGCTCGCTCCTCATCTCGGGCGCCGACTACGAGCGACTGGCCAAGCCCCGCATCGAACGCATCGCGGCGCCCGCACCGGGGTGACGGAGAGAGCGCCGGGACTTGTGACGGTGGGCGTGGCTCACGCGTCCGCCGGCTCCCTCAACGGCCATGCCCCGTCCACCAGGGCCGTCGCGTCGCCCTTGCCGCGCAGGAAGTTCTGGAAGTCCGCCGCCCACTCCGCGTACCACTCGATCTGGCGGCGGTGGAGGTCCGCCGGGCCGAGGGACGCGATCTTGGGGTGGCGGGCGGCTATCGCACCGGCCAGGCGGGCCGCCGCGAGGGCGTCGGCCATGGCGTCGTGGGCGGAGTCGAGGACGACGCCGTACTCGGCGCAGACCGCTTCGAGGTTGCGTTTGCCCCGGCGGTAGCGGTCGACCCAGCGGTCGATGGTGTACGGGTCGATGACCGGGGCGGGGTCCACGCCGCCCAGGCGGTCGCGCAGGGACGGCAGTCCGTAGCGGCGCAGCTCGGCGGAGAGCAGGGACAGGTCGAAGGCCGCGTTGTAGGCGACGACCGGCACGCCCGTCTTCCAGTAGGAGGTGAGGACGTCGGCGAGGGCGTCCGCCACCTGGTCGGCCGGTCTGCCTTCGGCCGCCGCGCGCTCGCTGCTGATGCCGTGGACCGCCACCGCGTCCTCGGGGATCGGCACCCCCGGGTCGGCCAGCCACTCCCGGCGCCCCATCGGCTCCCCGGCCCTGACCTCGATCACGGCTCCCGTGACGATGCGCGCCTCGCGCGGATCCGTGCCCGTCGTCTCCAGGTCGAAGCCGATCAGCAGCTCCCGGTGCCAGCCCATGGGCGGCCCCCCTTCTATGGTGCGTTCCCCCAGTGGTCTCCACCTTCCCATGCACCACTGACAATCAGAGGACCGCGTTCCGCTTGGGCGCCGAACCGCGCGCCCAGGAGGGACGGTTCACGACACCGGTCGTGAATCCGCCCACATCACCTCGAACTCCTCGCGATAGGTGGGGAAGAGGCCACTTTCGTCGATCTCGCCCGACTTGACCACCTTGCCGCTGTTGCGCAGCACGAACACCGGCGCCTCCATCCCACGGGTCCGCCGCAGGTAGTTCTGCACGACCGCGATGCCGTCCGCGCCGTCGCCGTCGACCAGATAGGCCGTGAAGCGGGGTGTTTCGTCGAAGACCTGGATCTCGAAGGCCCCCGGGTCGCGCAGCCGGGCCCGCACCCGGCGCATGTGCAGGATGTTCATCTCGACGGCCCGGCTGAGCTCGCCGCGCTTGATGCCCAGTTCGCGCTCGCGCCGCTTGACCGCGCTGGAGGCCGGGTTGAGGAACAGCAGCCGCACCCGGCAGCCGGACTCCGCCAGCCGGACCAGGCGGCGGCCGGAGAAGTTCTGCACGAGCAGGTTGAGGCCTATGCCGATGGCGTCGAGCCGGCGGGCCCCGCCGAAGATGTCCTCGGCCGGGAACTGACGCATCAGCCGCACCCGGTCCGGATGGACGGCGACCACGTCGGCGTACCGGTCGCCGACCAGGTCCTCGACCGCGTCGATGGGCAGCCGGCGCGCCGAGGGCACGTCACCGCCCGTGCCGAGCATCTCCAGCAGCCGGGCGGAGGCGCGCTCGGCCTGGTTCAGGACGGCCTCGGACAGGGCCCGGTTGCGGGAGACGACGTTCCGGGTGACCTCCAGCTCGTCCAGGGCGAGCTCGACGTCCCGGCGGTCGTCGAAGTAGGGCTCGAAGCAGGGCCAGTGCTGCACCATCAGCTCGCGCAGCTGCGGCAGGGTGAGGAAGGACAGGACGTTGTCGTCGGCCGGGTCGAGCAGATAGCCCTTGCGGCGGCTGACCTCTCGTACGGCGACCGCGCGCTGCACCCACTCCTGCCCGGCGGGTCCGGCGGCGGCCACGACCCAGTCCTCGCCGTGGACGGGTTCGTACACGGGGCGCAGTACGGCGGCGACGACCGCGCGCAACCGCTGCTCGACGAGGTTCAGCCAGATGTAGGCCCGGCCGGCCCGCTGGGCGCGGGTGCGCACCTCGCGCCAGGCGTCGGCGTCCCAGTCCAGCTCCGGGCCGATCGAGCCGGTCGCGTCCATCGGCCGTGCCAGGGACACGGCACCGGTCGGGACGTCTGTGGAGGTCCCCTCGTGACCCTCGTCACCAGGGGGCAGCTCCAGCCCTCCCGAGCCCACCCGCGCACCGCCTTCCGCTCCCCCGAGCACTCCCCTTGTCAACGATCAAGGAAGGGTACTCCGGGAGCGGTCGGCGGTGCAGCCGGATGGGCAGGGTAGTTCTCCTCCCGGGCGGGCTGCCCCGCCCGGGTCCCCGTGTCATATCTTCCCTCTACTCCCTCAACAGCCCCGGGAGTATCACTTGCCCCACTGGTTCGGCATAACGCGTATGCACTGGTCACCCGGTAAGAGGGACATAAGTCATAGGAGGTTCCCTCACTTTCGGGGAGACTCGGAGCCAAGGCGTCCCCACCGGCGCCGCTCACCTGAAAGAGTCGTATCCATGCAGGTCTGGCCTGGAGAGGCGTATCCACTCGGTGCCACGTACGACGGCGCCGGCACCAACTTCGCGGTCTTCTCGGAGGCCGCGGACCGAGTAGAGCTGTGTCTGCTGCACGACGACGGCTCCGAGACGGCGATCGAGCTCCGGGAGAGCGACGCGTTCGTGCGGCACGCGTACGTTCCGGGCATCATGCCGGGGCAGCGGTACGGGTTCCGGGTGCACGGCCCGTACGCCCCGGAGCGCGGGCTGCGCTGCAACTCCGCGAAGCTCCTGCTCGACCCGTACGCGCGTGCGATCAGCGGTGCGATCAGCTGGGGCGAGGAGGTCTACGGCTACCACTTCGACGAGCCCGACCGGCGCAACGACCTGGACTCCGCGCCGCACACGATGACGTCGGTCGTGGTCAATCCGTACTTCGACTGGGGCGACGACCGGCGCCCGCGCACCGAGTACCACCACACGGTGATCTACGAGGCCCACGTCAAGGGCCTCACCATGCGGCACCCGGGCCTGCCGGAGGAGCTGCGCGGCACCTACGCGGCCCTCGCGCACCCGGCGATCATCGAGCACCTCACCGAGCTCGGCGTCACCGCCCTGGAGCTGATGCCCGTACACCAGTTCGTGAACGATCACCGTCTGGTCGACATGGGCCTGAACAACTACTGGGGCTACAACACGATCGGTTTCTTCGCCCCGCACAACGCCTACGCCTCCTGGGGCGACCGGGGCCAGCAGGTGCTGGAGTTCAAGTCGGCGGTGAAGGCGCTGCACGAGGCCGGGATCGAGGTGATCCTCGACGTGGTCTACAACCACACCGCCGAGGGCAACCACCTGGGCCCGACCCTGTCCTTCAAGGGCCTGGACAATCCGCGCTACTACCGGCTGACGGACGACCCCCGCTACTACATGGACACGACAGGGACCGGGAACTCCCTGCTCATGCGGTCCCCGCACGTCCTCCAGCTGATCATGGACTCGCTGCGGTACTGGGTCACGGACATGCACGTCGACGGGTTCCGCTTCGACCTCGCTGCGACGCTCGCCCGGCAGTTCCACGAGGTGGACCGGCTGTCGTCGTTCTTCGACCTGGTGCAGCAGGACCCGGTGGTCTCGCAGGTCAAGCTGATCGCCGAGCCGTGGGACGTGGGCGAGGGCGGCTACCAGGTGGGGAACTTCCCGCCGCTGTGGACCGAGTGGAACGGCAAGTACCGGGACACCGTGCGGGACCTGTGGCGGGGCGAGCAGCGCACGCTCGCGGAGTTCGCCTCGCGGCTGACCGGCTCGTCCGACCTGTACCAGGACGACGGGCGGCGCCCGCTGGCCTCCATCAACTTCGTGACCTGCCACGACGGCTTCACCCTGCACGATCTCGTGTCGTACAACGACAAGCGCAACGAGGCCAACGGCGAGGACAACCGCGACGGCGAGAGCCACAACCGGTCCTGGAACTGCGGGGCCGAGGGCGAGACCGACGACCCGGACGTGCTGCGGCTGCGGGCCCGGCAGATGCGGAACTTCATCGCGACGCTGATGCTGTCCCAGGGCGTGCCCATGATCAGCCACGGCGACGAGTTCGCCCGCACCCAGCGCGGCAACAACAACGCCTACTGCCAGGACAACGAGCTGGCCTGGGTCGAGTGGCCGGAGGACGGCGAGGAGGGCGAGGACACCGAGGGGGGCCTGAGCCGGGAGCTGCTGGCGTTCACGCGCGCGATGGTGTGGCTGCGCCGGGACCACCCGGTCTTGCGCAGGAGGCGCTTCTTCCACGGCCGGCCCGTGGAGGGCACGCACGACGACCTGTCCGACATCGCCTGGTTCACCCCCGAGGGCCGGGAGATGACCCAGCGGGACTGGGACTCGGCACGGGCCTCGGCGCTGACGGTGTTCCTCAACGGCAACGCGATCTCGGAGCCGGGCCCGCGCGGGGAGCGCATCACCGACGACTCGTTCCTGCTGATGTTCAACGCCTCGCCCAAGCCGCTGGAGTTCCTGGTTCCGGTCAATCACGGGCGGCAGTGGCAGGTGGTGGTCGACACGGGCCGCGCCGACGGTGTGCCGCCCGGCACGGGCCCGAAGGTGCAGGCCGGGGACCGGCTGACCCTGACCGACCGGAGCATGACGGTGCTCCAGCGGCCCGTGTAGCCGACGGCGGCCGTCGTCCGGTCTCGGCCCGGTCGTCGCCGGCTCGTCGCCCGGACAGAGCCACTCGTCCGGGCGACGGGCGGCGCACCTGGCGCGGGCGATGACACGAACGGCGGCAGGGGGGGTACGTAGGTCTCCATGACACCTGAGCGACCTGACCCCGTGGTGCCCACGGCCACGTACCGGCTGCAACTGCAGCCCGAGTTCCCCTTCGGGGCCGCGGCGGCCGTCGTGCCGTATCTGGCCTCGCTCGGCGTCTCGCACCTGCATCTGTCCCCCGTCCTGGAGGCCGTGCCGGGCTCCGCGCACGGCTACGACGTCGTCGACCACGCGCGTGTGCGCGAGGAACTGGGCGGCGAGGAGGGACTGCGGGCGCTGGCGCGCACGGCGCGCGAGCACGGGCTGGGCCTGGTGGTGGACATCGTCCCGAACCACATGGCCATGGCCCCGCGCCACAACCGCGCCCTGTGGGAGGTGCTCCGTGAGGGCCCGACGTCGCCGTACGCGCGCTGGTTCGACATCGACTGGGAGGCCCAGAACGGCCAGGTGCTGCTGCCGGTGCTCGGCGGGCCGCTGGGCGAGGTGCTCGGGGAACTGCGCGTCGACGGTGACGTCCTGCGCTACTACGACCACGTGTTCCCGCTGCGCGAGGGCACCGGGGACCTGCCGCTGCCGCACCTGCTGGACGCGCAGTGGTACCGCCCGGTGTGGTGGCGGCTGGCCCGGACCGACCTCAACTACCGGCGGTTCTTCAGCATCTCGGAGCTGATCGGGGTGCGGGTGGAGGACCCCGAGGTGTTCGAGGCCACCCACGACAAGATCCTCCAGCTGCTCCACGAGGGCGTGATCGACGGGCTGCGCGTCGACCACCCCGACGGGCTCGCCGACCCCGACGGCTACCTCCGGCGGCTGCACGAGGCGACGGGGGGCCGCTGGACCGTCGTGGAGAAGATCCTGGCCGACGGTGAGCGGCTGCCGGCCTCCTGGCCCGTCGCGGGCACCACCGGCTACGACGCCCTGCGGCACGTGGACGGGCTCTTCACGGATCCGGC
>KE354505.1 GCA_000415505.1 Streptomyces afghaniensis 772 | reverse complement strand
GGGGCCGGTCAGACGGTCTGGCCGTTGCCACCGCCCGTCGACACCTTGATGCCCTTGGTGATCTCGTCCAGGACGGACTCCTTCTGGTCGGCGTCGACGCCGAAGCGGACGACGACCATCAGCTTCTGGTTCGCGGGGAGGGGAACGCGAGCGACTCCACGATGCCGTCGGCGCCCTTGCTCGTGATGGCCTTCCAGCGGACCAGGTAGCCCTTCTGCCCGGCCACGGTCACGGACTCGGCGGCCAGCACGTCGTGGGAGGTGATCCCGCCGTAGGACTTGCCGCCGTAGGACTCCTCGGCGTTCGCCGCGATGTCCGCCTTGGCGATCTCCTCGGCGGTGCTGCCCTTGGTGCCGAGGGCCAGGGCCGGGGCCGAGTAGGCTCCGCCCTTCGTGCAGGTCGAGGTGGTGTCGCCGGGGCACTTGTAGGAGTCGTCGGACGTCACCTGCGCGCCGGCCCTGACCTCCTGGCCGTACCAGCCCTTGGGGATCGGCAGGCTGATCCCGCTGACCGAGTCGGTCACCGACCCGCTCCTGATCTTCGGCGGCTCGGACTGCTCGGGCGAGGGACCCTGCCCACCGGATCCGCCGTCCCCGCCGGAACCTCCGGAGCCACCGGATCCGCCGTCGCCGCCGGAACCTCCGGATCCGCCCGGTCCGCCGAACGGCCCGCCCTGACCCCCGGCTCCGCCCGGGCCGCCGGGCCCCTGCGAGGTGGCGGAACCGCCGCCCGAGCCGCCGTTGTCGGTCAACGCGTACACGCCGACACCGATGCTGGCCAGGACGACGACGGCTGCCGCCACGGCTATCCCGATCCGCAGCCCTCGCCCTCGACCGGCGGCCGGAGGAGCGGCGGGGTAGGCGGGATACCCCGGGGCCGCGGGATACCCGGCGCCGGGCGGATACCCAGGGCCGCCTGGATACGCGGGGGCTCCCGGTTGTCCGGTGCTACCCGGGTAGGCGGAGGCGCCCGGTGCCCCGGCGCCGACCGGGGCCCCGGCGGCTCCCGGCTGTCCGGCACTCGCCGGATACGCGGAGGCTCCGGGATTTCCCGGGCCGGTCGGCTCTCCGGCACCGGCCGGACTCCCGGGTGCTCCCGGTGCCCCGGCGTGCTGCCCCGCTTCCGGCTGTCCGACGCCGGTCGGTTGTCCGGCATCGCCTGGATCCCCAGCACGGCCTGGATCCCCGGCACCGCCTGGACTCCCAGCGGCTCCCGGTGCCCCGGCATCGGCGGGCTGTCCCGCTTCCGGCTGTCCGACGCCGGTCGGCTGTGCGGCGCCAGCTGGATCCCCGGCACCGCCTGGATCCCCGGTACCGGCCGGACTCCCAGCGGCTCCCGGTGCCCCGGCATCGGCGGGCTGTCCCGCTTCCGGCTGTCCGACGCCGTTCTGCTGCCCGGCGGCACCACCCTGCTGCCCCGCGGGCGGCGTATCGCCTGAGGGTGCCGGATCTCCCGACGGGGCCTCGCCAGGGGCCGGTTCGCGCGTAGCGGGACCCCAGGTCGCGGTCGGCTGTGCCGGGCGGATGCGGTCCGTCCAGGCCCTGCCGTCCCACCAGCGCTCGGTGGCGGGCCCGTCACTTTTCTGCCCGGGGTCGGGGTACCACCCGGGAGGAGTCTCCTGCGTCATGCCCCCACCGTATGAGGCGTCGGTGAAAGTGGGATGAGAGGAGCCGAACAGATCGCGTCAGTCCAGCAGCAGGCGCGTCGGCCCCCGGCCGGCCGGCGGGGGCAGCCGCAGCCCTTCCCGGCCGGGGGTCACCGACCCCAGCACGCTCGGATGCCGTGCCCCCGTGCTCGCGGGCTCGGTGCCGGGCAGGCCGTGCAGGGTCAGAAACCCCAGGACCGCGAAGGCGTACGCCTCCTTCGCGCCGGACGGCAGCCCCAGTTCGTCCGAGGTGCGCACCGCCACCCCCGGCAGCAGCTCCCCGAGCATCCCCATCAGCACCGGGTTGCGGGTACCGCCACCCGAGGCGACGACCTCCGTCGCGCCCACCGACCGCACGGCGTCCGCCACCGTCCGGGCCGTGAGCATGGTCAGGGTGGCGACGACGTCCTCGGCGGGCAGCGTCCCGAACCCGGCCAGCGCGTCCCGCAGACGACCGAGATGGAACAGCTCCTTGCCCGTCGTCTTGGGCGCGGGCAGCGCGTAGTACGGCTCCTCCAGCAGCCGGTCCAGCAGCGGCCCGTGCACCCGGCCGCGGGCGGCCAGCGCCCCGTCCGTGTCGTAGGACAGGGCTCCGCCGCTGAACCCGCGGGCCGCCGCGTCGATCAGCGCGCAGCCCGGCCCGGTGTCGAAGGCGGTCCCGTCGGGCGCGGTGAGGTTGGCGATACCGCCGATGTTCAGCGCGACGGGCCTGCCCGGCCGGCCCCGCAGCCACAGCAGGTCGAACAGGCTGACCAGCGGGGCACCCTGCCCGCCGGCGGCGATGTCCCGCGGCCGGAAGTCGGCGACCACGGGCAGCCCGGTCGCCTCGGCGATCCAGGCCGGCTGCCCGAGCTGGAGCGTGCCGTGCACCTCCTTCTCGGCGACCCAGTGGTAGACGGTCTGCCCGTGCGAGGCCACCAACCCGGCCAACCCCTCGCACAGTTCCCGGTCGGCCCGGACCGCGGCCGCCGCGAAGGCCTGCCCGATGAGGGTGTCCAGCCGGCACACCTCGCCCAGCGTGGTGTGCCCCGGCGGCAGGGCGGCGGTCAGGGCCTCGCGCAGTTCACCGTCGTACGGCTCGCTGACCATGCCGAGCGGCTTCAGCACCAGGCTGTCGCCGACGAGGTCCAGGTCGGCCACCGCCGCGTCGATGGCGTCGTACGACGTCCCGGACATGAGTCCGATCACCCGCATCCGATCACCC
Organism: Streptomyces afghaniensis 772; assembly: GCA_000415505.1. Taxonomy (GTDB): domain Bacteria; phylum Actinomycetota; class Actinomycetes; order Streptomycetales; family Streptomycetaceae; genus Streptomyces; species Streptomyces afghaniensis. Next base: position 30,781 of record KE354505.1, on the reverse strand, counting down.
GCATCCGTTCACCCGCATCCGTTCACCCGCATCCGTTCACCCGCATCCGTTCACCCGCATCCGTTCACCCGCATTCCGTCCGTCCAGCCTTCTCCTCTGCCTCCTCGGCCACCCCCCGCCCGGACAGCGTGAGCAGCGCCGGCACGCTCACCGCGCACGTCACCGCCGCGTAGTACGCGGGGATGTCCACGCTCCCCGTCCGCTCGATCGTCTCCGTGATGATGAGCCCGGCGCACCCGGAGAACACCGCATTGGACAGCGCGTAGGCGAGTCCCAGGCCCGTGCAGCGCACCCGGGCCGGGAACATCTCCGACAGCATCGCCGGACCCGGCCCCGCCATCAGCCCCACCACCGCACCGGCGCCGAACACCGCCACACCCTTCACGGTGTTCGAAACGCCGGATTCCTGAAGAAGGTTGAGCAGCGGCACCGCGAGGACCACCACCAGCACGGCCCCCGTCAGCATCACCGTCCGCCGCCCGAGCAGGTCGCTGAGCAGCCCCGCCGGCACGATCGTCACGGCGAAGCCCAGGTTGGCCAGCACGGTGGCGACCAGCGCCTGCTGGAAGGTCGCGCCCAGCGAACTCTGCAGATATGACGGCAGCACGACGAGGAACGTGTAACCGGCAGCGGCCCAGCCCATGATCCGCCCCGCGCCCAGCACGACGGCTCTGGCGACCTCGCGCGGCGGAGGCGTCTCCCGTGCCGCCTCCGCCATGAACGCCGGCGTCTCGTCCAGCCGCAGCCTCAGCCACAACGCCCCCAGCCCCAGCGGCAGCGTCAGCAGGAACGGCAGCCGCCAGCCCCACGATCCCAACTGCTCCTCGGTCAGCACCGTGGCGAGCAACGCCGCCGCGCCCGCACCGGCCAGCAGCCCCAGCGCCACCGTGAACGACTGCAACGACCCGTACAGCCCTCGCCTGCCCGGCGGCGCGAACTCCGTCATCACCGACACCGCGCCGCCGAACTCCCCACCGGCGGACAACCCTTGGAGCACCCGCAGAAAGGTGAGCAGCCAGGGCGCCAGGGCTCCCGCCTGCGCGTACGTCGGCAACACGCCGATCAGCGCCGTCGCGACCGTCATCAGCGTGATCACCAGGACCAGCACAGGACGACGGCCGACCCGGTCGCCCAGGCGGCCGAAAAGCGCCGCCCCGACGGGCCGGAAGAAGAACGCGAGCGCGAACGACGCGTACGTCTTCACCAACGCCTCGGCCTCGCTGCCGCCCTCCGGTGTGAAGAACCGTGCCGCGATGATCGTCGCGAAGTAGCCGTAGACGCCGAACTCGTACCATTCGATGAGATTGCCCACCGACCCGGCGACCAGCGCCCGCCGGCCCCGACGTGTCTCCCCGGTGTGGTGAATGAACGTCACCTCCCCTGCAATTGCACGCCGTTGACGCGAAGACGGCTGGTGACGGCCCGGGTACGTCGTCCGATCGCACCCGGTGTCACCCGTCACGGCAACAGGTGCCCCGTCCATCCTCCACTCAGGCAATCGGACGGCTACGCTCGACGTCTGTACGTCGTTCGGGCGACTTCGGGAGGTAGCGGGATGACGGAGGTACGGCCCACGGCCGCCGCCTCGGCTTCCCTGTGGGAGCGCGACGAGGAAGTCGCCGCCGTCGCGCGGGCGGTCGACAGCCTGTGCGCGGACCGCTCCTCGTCCGGCGGGCTGCTGGTCTTCCGCGGCGAGGCCGGGCTCGGCAAGACCGCGCTGCTGGCCGAAACCCGCCGCATCGCCGAGGCACACGGCTGCCAGGTCTGGTCGGCACGCGGCGGCGAGACCCTCAGGTCGGTCCCCTTCAACGTCGTACGGCAGTTACTGCAACCGGCGCTGCTGTCGATGCTGCCGGAGGAGGCCCGCGAGTACCTCGGCGACTGGTACGACATCGCCGGGCCCGCCCTCGGCATAGCGGACCCCGGCGACCGGCAGGCCGACCCGCAGGGCGTGTGCGACGGCCTGGTCGCCGCCGTGCGCCGGCTCTCCCGCCGGGACTGGCCGCTGGTGCTGCTCATCGACGACGCCCACTGGGCCGACCAGGAGACCCTGCACTGGCTCGCCGCGCTGGCCGAACGCCGCGACGAGATGTCCGTCCTGGTCGTGGTCACCCGCCGCCCGGGCGAGGTCTCCGGCACGAGCGCCCGTCTCCTCGACACCGTCGCCGCCGCCGCGGACGGCCCCGCCACGACCCTGAGCGCCCTCACCCCGGACGCCACGGCCGGACTCACCCGCGCCACCCTCGGCGAACACGCCGACGCCGCGTTCTGCCGCGAGGTCTGGGCCGTCACCGCCGGCAATCCCTACGACACCGTCGAACTCCTCGCCAAGGTGCAGGACAGCGAACTCGAACCGGTCGAGGCCCGCGCCGGCGAACTGCGCGAGCTGAACCGCTCGGCCCGCGGCGGCGGCCTCGTCGCCCGCCTGGAGGAACTCGGCATCGACGCCACCAGGTTCGCCTGGGCCGCCGCCATCCTCGGCACCGGCATCTCCATCGACCTGGTCGCCAAGCTCGCCACCCTCAAGCCCGACGTGGCCCGCCGCTGCGCCGAACTGCTGCGCACCGCCCGCATCCTCACCGCCCCCGACCCCGCGACCGGCCGCACAGCCGAAGGCGATCTGGAGTTCGTCCACCCGCTGATCGCCACCGCCGTCTACAACTCGATCCCCGACGCCCTGTGCACCGCCATGCACGGTATCGCCGCCCGCATCGTCGCCGACGAGGGACACGGCGCCGCTGCCGCCGCCCGGCACCTCCTCGAAGTCCACCCGGACGACGACGAGGAACTCGTCGGGCAACTGCGCGAGGCCGCCCGCGAGCACCTCGCCGTCGGCGCACCCGACGCGGCCCGCCGCTGCCTGGAGCGCGCCCTGAAGGAGCCGCCCCGGCCCGAGACGCACCCGCACGTGCTGTACGAACTGGCCGAGGCCACCTTCCTCACCGCGCCAGCCCGCACCATCAGCCAGTTGCGGGCCGCGCTCGGCATGCCCGGCCTCGACGGCGACAAGCGGGTGGACGCCGTCTTCCGGCTCTCCCAGGCGCTGCTCCACAACGACCAGCTGGAGGAGGCCGTCCGCACGGTCGAGGCGGAGGCCGCCCGGCTCCAGCCCGGCCCCGCCCGGATGCGGCTCCAGGCCGTGCACTTCATGTGGGAGGGCATCCACGCCGGCGAGGCCACCTCACCCGACCGCTCCCGGCGGCTCGCCGACCTCGCCCGCACCTGCACCGGCCGGGACAACTCCGAACGCGCCCTGCTCATCCTGCGCGGCTTCGACGCCCTGATGCACGGCGAGAACGCCGAGGAGGTCGTCGAACTGTGCGACCGCGCCCTCGTCAACGGCCGCCTGGCCCCGGGGCTCGGCTGGACCGACACCGAGTGGGGCATCGAACTGCTCCTGATGCTGGCCAACGCGTACGCCTTCACCGACCGCCTCGACCGCGCCGAGACCCTCTACAACGAGGCCCTGCGCGCCTACGAGACCGCCGGCTGGAGCGGCGGCCACCTCGCCCTGGCCCACGCCTACGTCGGGCTCGGCCACCGCAGGCGGGGCCGGCTGAAGGAGGCGGAGGAGTCCTTGCGCGAGTCGCTGCGCCTCGCCGAGCGCGTCGGCCGCCGCCTTCCTCTGTACTGGTCCGCGACCTGCAACCTCGTCGACACACTGCTCGCCCGCGGCCATGTCGAGGAGGCCTGGGAGGTCGCCGAACGGTACGGCTTCGCCCCGCCCTACCCGTCCACCATCGTGCTGCCGGACCCGCGCTCGGTGCGCGGCCGGCTGCTGCTGGCCGTCGGCCGCACCAAGGACGGCGTCAACGAACTGGAGGCCGCCGAGAAGGCGGCGGCAGCGCGCGGGCACCACAACCCCGTGCTCGTCCCCTGGGCGGGCGACCTCGCCCGGGCCCTGGCCACCGAGGACCCGGCCCGTGCCGCCCGGCTCGCCGTCGACGTCCGCCGCCGGCCGAGCGTTTCGGACGGACACCGCCATAGGGGAGGCCCTGCGCTGCGCCGCCGCCCTGGAGACCGGCCAGCGTGCGGTCCGCCTCGCCGCCCAGGCCGTCACCTACCTGGAGTCCTCGCCCTGCCAGTACGAGCACGCGGCGGCCCGCATCGAGTACGGCATCGCCGCCCGCTCGGCCACCGACCTCGACCGCGGCCTCGGCCTGGCGGTCTCCTGCGGCGCGGACGGGCTGGCGGCACGGGCGCGGGCGGCGCTGAAGGCGGGCGCCGGAGCCGGGTAGCTCAGGCGCCGAGCAACTGCTCGGTCACCGCCGCGAGCCGCCTGCCCACCCGGGGGTCGTACGCCGCCTCATGGGCCCGTGCCGGGCTCGTCCCGTCGTAGTACCGGCCGCTGCCCAGGTCGCGCGTGGCCAGGGCCAGCACACCGGCCGCCCCGTCGGCGACCGTGTTCCACGGCGTGACGTCCGCCTCGCGGACCATCGCCGTGTCCATGTACGTCGCCGGGTGCAGCACGTTCACCGAGACGCCGGTGCCGTCCAGTTCCCCGGCGAGCGCGAAGGTGTGCGCGGCGAGCGCGAACTTGCTGCGGCAGTACGCCGACACGCCGTCGTAGCCGCGGGTGAACTCGGGGTCCTCGGCGACCAGGGGTTCCTGACCGGCCGAACCGACGTTGACGATCCGCGCCGGCGCGTTCGCCCGCAGCACCGGCAGCAGGGCCCGGGTCAGCACGACCGGCGCCAGATAGTTCACCGCCAGCCGCAACTCGTGCCCGTCGGCGCTCAGCTCACGGCCCGCACCGGGCGTCCCGAACCCCACGCCCGCGTTGTTGACCAGCACGTCGAGCTCGGGATGCGCGTCGGCGACGTGCCCGGCCAGCTCGCGCACCTGCGCCAGCGATGCCAGGTCGGCGACGAACGCCTCGGCGTCCCCCTCGGCGCGCAGTTCCCCGGCCAGCCGCTCGGTGCGGCCCGCGTCCCGGCCGTGGACGAGGACGACATGCCCCAAGCGGACGAGTTCGAAGGCGATGTACCGGCCGAGCCCCGAGGTGGCGCCGGTGATCAGGATGGTGGACATGCTCCCACCGTAGGCACGCCGGGCGGGCCGGAGCGAGCTGCCGTCGAGCCTACGACCAGCAGGATCACCCTGGCGTGCCGTCCTCCTCCGCCAGCACCCGCTGGGCCGTCGCGAACGCCGAGTTCGCCGCCGGCACCCCGCAGTAGACCGCGCACTGGAGCAGTACCGCGCCGATCTCCTCCGGGGTGAGCCCGCCCCGGCGCGCCGCCCGGACGTGCATGGCCAGTTCGTCGTAGTGGCCGTGCGCCACCAGCGCGGTGAGGGTGATCATGCTGCGCTCGCGGCGTGACAGCGTCGGGTCGGTCCAGATCTCGCCCCAGGCGTAGCGCGAGATGAAGTCCTGGAAGCGTGCCGTGAACGGGGTCTGCCGGGACTGCGCCCGGTCGACGTGCGCGTCGCCGAGCACCTCGCGCCGCACCTCCATACCGCGTCCGGCGGTCCCGCCGAAGTGTGCCCGCAGCGCGGTCAGCACCGCCTCCGGGCACTGCGCGGGCGCCAGGTGCGAGGCGCCCGGGAGCTCCACGAGCGCAGCGCCCGGCACCGCGTCCGCGATCTCCCGCAGATGCGCGGGCGGCGTCGCCGGATCGTCCCGTCCGGCGATGAGCAGCGTCGGCACGGCGATCTCGGGCAGCCGGTCCCGCAGATCGAACGCGGCGAGCGCGTCACAGCAGGCGGCGTACGCGTCCGGGTCGGCGCGCCGGTGGTCGTCCACCAGCTCCGGCACGGTGAAACCGGAGGTGAACCAGCGCGCGTCCGCACTCTCCGCCAGCCCGGCCAGCCCTTCCCGCCGCACCAGCGCGGCCCGCTCCTGCCAGGGCTTCGCCCCGTTGAAGTGCGCGGAGGAGCAGATCACGGCGAGGGACGACAGCCGCTGCGGACGGTGGACGGCCAGGTGCAGCCCCACCGCCCCGCCCAGCGACACACCCGCGTACGCGAACTGCTGGATGCCGAGCGAGTCGGCGAGCGCCAGTACCAGGTCGGCGAGGTCACCGACCGTCGCGCCCGCCTTGATGAGACCGGCCGCCGAGCCGCCGTGTCCCGGCAGGTCCCAGCGGACGACCCGATGGGTGATCGACAGCTCGGGCGCCACCTTGTCCCACAGGGCGTTCGACGTGCCGAGCGAAGGGCCGAGCAGCAGTGGGGGTGCGGAAGAGGGTCCTTCGGCACGGTGGGCGAGAAGTGTCAACGTCGCTCCAGAGCACGGTCGGTGAGGGCTCCGGCGGAGCCGGTGTAGTGGGTGGGATCGAGGTCGACGTCCGCCAGTTCCGGCGCCTGGGCCGGCGGGCGCCCCTCGGCGGCCAGCCTGGTGAGGAGTTCCTTGGCGCGGGCGCGGCCCAGCACCGGGGCCAGCTCGGCCGACAGCCGCTCGGAGACGATCAACCCGCCGGTGAGATCCAGGTGTTCGCGCATGACCTCGGGCCGGACCCGCAGCCCCTCCGCCAGCTCGACGGCGTCCCGGGCGGCCCCGCCGGCCAGCCGCAGCAGGTCCCGCAGCGGCTCCCACTCCGCGTGCCAGGCCCCGGCCGGCCGCTCGTCCTCCGCCGCCATCGACCCGTACAGCGTGGCCGCGAGCTGCGGTGCCCGCCGCGCGGCGGAGGCGATGAGGGTGGACCGTACGGGATTGGACTTGTGCGGCATGGCCGAGGAACCCCCGCCGCTGCCCTCCGCGACCTCGGCGATCTCGGTACGCGACAGGGTGAGGACGTCCACGGCGAGCTTGCCGAGCGCGCCCGCCGTGAAGACGAGACAGCCGGCGAGATCGGCGACGGGCGTCCGCAGAGTGTGCCAGGGCAGATCGGGCGCGCGGAGGCCGAGTTCACGGGCGTAGGCCGTCGGCAGCGCCACCGGATCGCTCGCGCCGTACGCCCCGAAGGCCGCCAATGTGCCCGCCGCGCCACCGAGTTGGGCGGGCAGTGAGTCCCGCACGGCCCTCACCCGGTCCCGCGCGTCGAGGACCAGCGCCCGCCATCCGGCCGCCTTCAGCCCGAACGTCGTCGGTACGGCGTGCTGGGTGAGTGTCCGCCCCGGCATCGCGGTGTCACGGTGCTCGGCGGCCAGCCGGGCGAGCGCCTGCTCGGTGCGGCCGAGATCGGCGAGGACCAGGTCCAGCGTGCGCACGGCGACCAGCATCGTCGCGGTGTCCATGATGTCCTGGCTGGTCGCCCCCCGGTGGACATAGGGGCCGTACTCCTCGCCGACGGCCTTCGTCAGCTCCGCGACCAGGGGAATGACGGGGTTGCCGCCCGCGCGGGCCCGCTCGGCGAGGGACCGTACGTCGAAGGCGCCGGCGTCGGCCGCCTCGGTCACCGCCGTCGCCGCCTCGGCGGGGGCCAGCCCGAGCGCCGCCTGGGCCCGGGTCAGCGCGGCCTCCGCGTCGAACAGCGCCCGTAGATACGCGTGGTCGCTCGTGGCGGACGCGGCCGCCGAGTCTGCCCACCCCGGGGCGAGCAGACCGGTGTCACCTCGGGCAGTTGTCACTGGAACTCCAGGAAGACCGTCTCGCCTTCGCCCTGAAGGCGGATGTCGAAACGGTACGTCCCGGCCGCCTCCGCCACGGCGATCAGCGTGTCGCGGCGCCCGTCCTCCAGCCCGGACAGCAGCGGATCGGCGGTGAGCACGGCGTCGTCGCCCGGCAGGTAGATGCGGGTGTACAGGTGCACGAGAAGCCCGCGCGCGAAGACGCACACGCTGATGTACGGGGCGCTCCGACCGCGCGCACCGGGCCGCAGCGTGCGTGCGTACCAGTGGCCGTTCGCATCGGTCTGGATACGTCCCCAGCCCGTGAACTCCACGCCGTTGCGCCCCAGGAAGCCGCCCGACGCCGGGTCGCGGCGCATCGAACCGTCCGCCGTCGGCAGGTTGCCGTCCGGGTCCGCGCCCCACAGCTCGATCAGGGCGTCGGGGAGCGGATCGCCCGCGCCGTCGGTGACGTACCCGTGCAGGGTGACGGTGTCCGGATGCCCGAGGGGCGCGATGTCCTCGCCGCCCCGGAACGGCAGGGCGTGGCCGTAGAACGGGCCGACGGTGTGCGACGGGGTGGGCAGCACGCTCTCCGGCCTGCTGGTGTCGATCTTCGTCATGGCAGGTCAGCGCCCTTCTTCGATCCAGGTGGCGTTCGGGCCGTCCAGCACGATGTCCCAGTGGTAGCCCATCGAGAACTCCGGCACCGACAGGCCGTGGTCGTACGTCGCGACCAGCCGCTGCCGGGCCGCGTCGTCCGTCACGGACTGGATGATCGGGTCGTAGGGGAACAGCGGGTCGCTCGGGAAGTACATCTGGGTCACGAGCCGCTGGGTGAACGCGGTGCCGAAGAGCGAGAAGTGGATGTGCGCCGGCCGCCACGCGTTGAGGTGCTGTCGCCACGGGTACGGGCCCGGCTGGACGGTGGTGAAGTGGTAGCGGCCCTCGTCGTCGGTGAGGGTGCGGCCCACGCCGGTGAAGTTCGGGTCCAGCGGGGCGTCGTGCTGCTCACGCTGATGGGCGTACCGGCCCGCCGAGTTGGCCTGCCAGATCTCCACGAGCTGGCCGCGGACCGGGCGGCCGTCGCGGTCCAGCAGCCGCCCGGAGACGGTGATGCGCTCGCCGATCGGCTCGCCGTCGTGCTGCCGGGTGAGGTCGTTGTCGATCTCGGTGATGTCCCGCTCCCCGAAGGCCGGGGAGGCCAGCTCCACCAGCTCCGGGTCCTTGCTGACGTCGATCGTGACCGGCGGCTGCTTGGGGTGCCGGAGCACCGAGGACCGGTACGGCGCGTAGTCGCGGCGCGGCTGATGCTCGACGGGCCCGCCGTCGGCGAGCCGCTTCTCGTACGCGGCGCGCTCGGCCGCGATCTCCTGGTCGATGTCGTGCTGAGTGAGAGTCATCGTGATCCTGCGTTTCGTCAACGTTCGAGGACGAGGGCGAGGCCTTGGCCCACCCCGATACAAAGCGTGGCGACACCGACACCGCCGCCACGCCGGGCCAGCTGATGAGCAACGGTCCCGGCAAGCCGAGCGCCTGACGCACCGAGCGGATGCCCCAGGGCGATCGCACCACCCTGCGGATTGAGGATCGCGGGATCGAACTCGGGCCACTCGGCCACACACCCCAGCACCTGCGCGGCGAACGCCTCGTTCAGCTCCAGCACGGACAGGTCGCCAAACCCCCTGCCCGCCTTGGTCAAAGCCCGGTTCACCGCCTCGACAGGGGCGAGTCCGAAGTAGTGCGGGTCGGTCGCGGAGACACCTGTCGCGCGGACGCGGGCGAGCGGCTCACGCCCCGTCGCCCTCAACCCCTCCTCATCCACCAGCAGCAGCGCCGCCGCACCGTCGTTCAACGGCGACGCGTTGCCCGCCGTCACCGTCCCGCCCTCCGTACGGAACGACGGCTTCAGCCTGGCCATCGCCGCCAGGGACGCATCCGGACGGACACACTCGTCGGCGGCGAAGACCACCGGGTCACCCTTGCGCTGCGGAATCTCGACAGAGGCCAACTCGGCGTCGAAGAACCCGGCCCGCTGAGCCTCCGCGGCCTTCTCGTGACTGCGCAGGGCGAACTCGTCCTGCTGCTCCCGGCCGATCTTGTGCTTGTCGGCGATGAGTTCGGCCGACTCGCCCAGCGGGATGGTCCACTGCGGCTCCATACGCGGGTTGACCATGCGCCAGCCGAGGGTGGTGGAGTACAGCTCGGTGTGCCCCGCCGGGAAGGGCTTGTCGCTCTTCGGCAGGACGTACGGCGCCCGGGTCATCGACTCGACCCCGCCGGCCAGTGCGATCGACGCGTCGCCGAGCGCGATGGCCCGGGCCGCCTGGATCACGGCCTCCAGGCCTGACGCGCACAGCCGGTTGACGGTCACGCCCGGCACGGAGGTGGGCAGGCCCGCGAGCAGGGCGGCCATCCGGCCGACGTTGCGGTTCTCCTCACCGGCGCCGTTGGCGTTGCCGAAGTACACGTCCTCGATCCGCGCCGGATCCAACTCCGGCGTGCGGGCGAGGATCTCGCGGACGGCGTGCGCGGCCAGGTCGTCCGGGCGCACGCCGGCCAGTGCGCCGTTGTAGCGGCCGATCGGCGTACGGACCGCGTCGACGATGTAGACGTCCTTCACTTCACGCCCTCCGGCACGGTCAGTTCGGCGTCGGTCCTGGCGACGATCTCGGCGGCGGTCACACCCGGCGCGGTCTCGACCAGGACGAGCCCGTCGTCGGTGACGTCCAGGACGCCGAGGTCGGTGATGATCCGGTTCACGCACCCCTTGCCGGTCAGCGGCAGGGCGCACTCGGTGAGGATCTTCGGGGAGCCGTCCTTGGCGGTGTGCGTCATCACGACGACGACCGTGCGGGCGCCGTGCACCAGGTCCATCGCCCCGCCGATCCCGGTGATCAGCTTGCCGGGGATCGCCCAGTTGGCCAGGTCGCCCCGCTCGGACACCTGCATGGCACCGAGCACCGCCACGTCGATGTGCCCGCCCCGGATCATCGAGAACGACAGCGCGGAGTCGAAGAAGGATGCGCCCGGCAGGACGGTGACCGTCTCCTTCCCGGCGTTGATCAGGTCAGGGTCGACGGCGTCCTCGGTGGGGTACGGACCCGTGCCCAGGATGCCGTTCTCGGATTCGAGGACGACCTCGACGCCCTCGGGCAGGTAGTTGGGGATGAGGGTCGGCAGGCCGATGCCGAGATTGACGTACTGGCCGTCCCTCAGCTCCCGTGCCGCCCGTGCGGCCATCTCCTCGCGAGTCCAGGCCATCAGGACCTCACCGTCCGCTGCTCGATCTTCTTGTCCGCCGCCTGCTCAGGGGTGAGCGCGAGCACCCGCTGCACGAAGATGCCGGGCAGATGCACCGCGTCCGGGTCGATCTCGCCGGGCTCCACCAGCTCCTCCACCTCGGCGATCGTGACCCGTCCGGCCATCGCGGCCAGCGGGTTGAAGTTCCGGGCGGACTTGTTGAAGACCAGGTTGCCGTGCCGGTCGCCCTTCGCGGCCCTGACCAGGGCGAAGTCGGTGCGGATGCCGTGCTCCAGCACGTACTCCGTGCCGCCGAACTCCCGCACCTCCTTCGCCGGGGAGGCGATCGCGACCCCGCCCTGCCCGTCGTAGCGCCACGGCAGCCCGCCCTCGGCGACCTGCGTGCCCACTCCGGCCGGGGTGTAGAAGGCGGGGATGCCGGCGCCGCCGGCCCGGAGCCGCTCGGCCAGCGTGCCCTGCGGGATCAGCTCGACCTCCAGCTCACCGGCCAGGTACTGCCGGGCGAACTCCTTGTTGGCACCGATGTAGGACCCCGTCACCCGGGAGATCCGGCCCGCCGCCAGCAACACCGCAAGGCCCGACTCCATCGCCCCGCAGTTGTTGGAGACCACCGACAGCCCGGCCACCCCGCGCTCGTACAGCGCCCCGATCAGCACGTTCGGCACACCGCTCAGCCCGAAACCGCCCACCGCGAGCGACGCGCCGTCCGGGACGTCGGCCACCGCCTCAAGGGCTGTGGCGACCACCTTGTCCATCCGAGAAGCCCCATCTCTTCCGAGCGACCCGACCCGCTTTAGTCAGGGCACTGAGTATTTCTGCGAAGCTGCTCTCACGCTGCCATCGGGGCGGAAGGGCGTCAAGACCTCGGTTTTTCCGGCCGTGATCCCTTGTTCGGACGGCAGACAGTCCAGGAGCGGCCGGGTATTGTTCAGTACACCGATGAATACGAGCGAGGGGTGCACATGGCGGCGGCGGACCTCACCACCCACCCGGGGCACCTGGCCCGGCGGCTCCAGCAGGCGCACTACCTGCTGTGGAACACGATGGTCTCCGAGGAGATCACCTCGCCCCAGTACGCGGTCCTCAACACGCTCGTCGACGAGCCCGGGCTGGACCAGCGCACGGTGGGGGAGCGGGTGGGCCTGGACCGGTCGACCATCGCCGAGGTGATCAGCCGGCTCAGCCGGCGAGGACTCCTCGACAAGGTCCGCGACCCGGAGGACGGCCGCCGTTCCCTGCTGCGTCTCACGGACGAGGGCGTGCGTACCCACCGCAAGCTGACCGTGCGCACCGCCCGGATGAACCAGGTGTTCCTCGCCCCGCTGACCGCCGAGGAGCGGACGGTGTTCTTCGACCTCATCCGGCGTGTCGCGGACGCGGCCGAGGGGCTGCGCAATCCGGGGGAGTCCCTGGTGGCGCCCCGCTGACGGGCGCGGCCCGCGCGTCAGGACGCCTTGGCGTACACCACCCACACCTGGCCCTTCGCGAAGTTCACCGGCATGCCGTCGCCGGTGGTGAACGCCGTGCCGTCCGAGGCGTCCTCGCGCTTCCAGTTCACGTCGTAGGCCCGCCCGTCGCGCAGCACCCTGGCCTTCCCGGAGCCCACCGTCTCGGTGTACGGCGTGTTGTTGCCGAGGAAGTCGCGGAAGGCGGACTCGCGCACCTTCACGTACTGCACCACGACCGTCGCGGCCGCCATCCGCGTCCCGTCGGCCGTCGTGGCGGGGGCGCCGTCCATGCCGACCAGCCAGCGGTCCCGGGAGTCCGACCAGGTGAAGGTGAAGCGGGCCGCCGGGTAGCGCACCGTCTGCGAGGTCGCCGCCGTGCCGCCGCCGGCCGGGGCGGGGCCGTAGCGGAAACCGGTGGTCAGGGCGGCCGGGCCCGGGGCCTCGGGGAGGATCCGCTCGGGCCGCAGATAGAGGTTGTGCGGGGCGGGCTTGCCGGAGCCGCGGAAGAAGGCGTCGGGGGCGCTGCCCGGCGTCTCCGCCCGCAGCGGTGCCCTGTCGATCAGCGGCAGGAGCTTCTTCTGCGCGCCGGAGAAGGCGAGTATGGGCCGGTCGAACTGGCGCAGCAGCTCCAGATCCGACTCGCGTGCGCTGCGCACCGGGCCGACCTCCTTCGGCAGCCGCGTCGCGTACACCGCCATCAGCCGGCTCAGCCCTCCCTCGACCTGCTCCGCGTACACCACGTCCGCGGCGTCGACGCCGGTGTGCGGCCGGGCCGCGGCGGCGTTGTCGAGCTTGACGGCCAGCACGGAGGAGCCGGTCGCCGAGGGGGATGTGCCCGGCTCCGACTGCCTGGAGGTGCCCCGTCCGTCGTCGCCGGGAGCGCCCCCGCCGGTGCAGCCCGCGGCCAGGGCGGCCGTCACCGTGGCGGCCAGCAGCGCCGCTGTCGTCGCGGCGCGCCGTCCGCGCGCCCCTCGTTCCCTGCCCACCGTCGCCACCGGGCTCCATGTCATCGATTTGTCTTGATTGTGCACTTATATGTCCACCGATGGCCATACCCGATCGATTTTGGCGGAGGGTCTTCGCTTCGTCCGTCGATCGGCTCAAGGTTCAGCGCGGATCCGCCCGGGTACCCGGGCGTCGCCGACTGACCGACCGGCCGACCGACGCGCACGCTGACGGAGGGAGCGCGAGGCGATGAGGGCTGTGACCTGGCAGGGCAAGCGGGACGTCCGGGTGGAGACGGTGCCCGATCCGGAAATCCGGGAACCGACGGACGCGGTCATCCGCGTGACGTCCACCGGGCTGTGCGGTTCGGACCTGCACCTGTACGAAGTGCTCACGCCGTTCATGACACCCGGGGACATCCTCGGCCACGAACCCATCGGCATCGTCGAGGAGGTCGGCGCCGGCGTCCCGGACCTTCAGGCGGGGGACCGGGTCGTGGTGCCGTTCCAGATCGCCTGCGGCAACTGCTGGATGTGCCTGACCGGCCTGCCCACCCAGTGCGAGACCACCCAGGTGCACGGCGAGGGCATGGGCGCCGCACTGTTCGGCTACACCCGCCTGTACGGCTCGGTACCGGGCGCCCAGGCCGAGTACCTGCGCGTCCCACAGGCGCAGTACGGGCCGATCAAGGTGCCGGAAGGCCCGCCCGACGACCGTTTCGTCTACCTCTCCGACGTCCTGCCCACCGCCTGGCAGGCGGTCGCCTACGCCGACGTCCCGCAGGGCGGCAGCATCGCCGTGCTCGGCCTCGGACCCATCGGCGACATGGCCTGCCGCGTCGCCCAGGTGCGGGGCGCCGGTCGGGTGTTCGGCGTGGACCTGGGTCCCGGAGCGGCTGCGCCGGGCGCGCTCGCGCGGGGTGGAGACGTACGACCTCAGGTCCTTCGACGACGAGAAGGAACTCGTCGCGGCGATCCGCGACGAGACCGACGGCCGCGGGCCCGACGCCGTGATCGACGCGGTCGGCACCGAGGCCCACGGCAGCGCGGCGGCCAAGCTCGCCCAGCAGGCCACGGCGATCATGCCCCGCAAGCTGAGCGGCCCGCTCGCCGAACGATTCAGCATCGACCGCCTCGCCGCCCTCTACACCGCCATCGACCTGGTCCGGCGTGGCGGCACCATCTCGCTGTCCGGCGTCTACGGCGGCATGGCCGACCCGATGCCGATGCTCACCCTGTTCGACAAGCAGATCCAGATGCGGATGGGCCAGGCCAACGTCCGGCGCTGGAGCGACGACATCATCCCGTACCTGACCGACGAGGACCCGCTCGGCGTCGAGGACTTCGCCACCCACCGGGTGCCGCTGTCTCAGGCCCCGCACGCGTACGAGATGTTCCAGCGCAAGCAGGACGGCGCGGTCAAGGTGCTGATGCAGCCCTGACCGGTCCGTGTGCGCGCTACGCGCCCAGGATCTCCGCCAGGTCGTAGCGGACCGGCTCCTGAAGCTGCGCATAGGTGCAGCTCTCCGGGGTCCGGTCCGGGCGCCAGCGGCGGAAACGGGCGGTGTGCCGGAAGCGCTGCCCGTTCTCCATGTGGTCGTACGCCACCTCGGCCACCCGCTCCGGCCGCAGCGGCACCCACGACAGGTCCTTCTTGGCCGACCAGCGGCTGGGCGCGCCGGGCAGCCGTGCCGTCTCGTGCGCCGCCTCCTCGGACCAGGCCGCCCACGGATGCCCCTGGACATCGTCCATGCGCAGCGGCTCCAGCTCCTCCACCAGCTCGGCGCGCCGCTTCATCGGGAAGGCGGCGGACACGCCCACGTGCTGGAGGGTGCCCCGGTCGTCGTAGAGACCGAGCAGCAGCGAGCCCACCACGGGGCCGCTCTTGTGCAGGCGGTATCCGGCGACGACCACGTCCGCCGTCCGCTCGTGCTTGATCTTGAACATGGCGCGCTCGTCCGGGCGGTAGCGCACGGTCAGCGGCTTGGCGACGACCCCGTCCAGACCCGCCCCCTCGTACTGCTCGAACCAGCTGCGCGCCACCTCGATGTCCGTGGTCGCCGGAGCCAGGTGTACCGGCGCGGTCACCCCCGACAGTTCCCGGTCCAGCAGCTCCCGCCGGTCCGTCAGCGGGGCGTCCATCAGCGACTCGTCCCCCAGTGCCAGCAGATCGAAGGCGACGAACGAGGCCGGTGTCCGCTCGGCCAGCATCCGCACCCGCGAGTCCGCCGGGTGGATCCGCTCCGTCAGCGCGTCGAAGTCCAGATGCCCCTCCCGGGCGATCACGATCTCCCCGTCCACCACCGAGCGCTCCGGCAACCGCTCCCGCACGGCCGTCACCAGCTCGGGGAAATACCTGGTCAAAGGCTTTCCGGTACGACTTCCGAGCTCGACCTCGTCCCCGTCGCGAAAGACGATCGCCCGGAACCCGTCCCACTTCGCCTCGTACTGCATGCCCGAGGGGATCGTCGCCACGGACTTGGCGAGCATCGGCAGCACAGGGGGCATCACGGGCAGGTCCATGCTCTGATTTTGCGCCCAGACGCCAGAGCACGCCCGATGTGCGGGGTATGCGGGGTGCGCCTACCGTGGCTCGCATGGGTGACGCGGTGGAACTGGAGGTCGGCGGCCGGACCGTACGGCTGTCCAGCCCGGACAAGGTGTTCTTTCCGGAGCGGGGCTTCACCAAGCTGGACCTCGCCCGCTACTACCTGGCCGTCGGCCCCGGCATCCTGCGCGCCCTGCGCGACCGTCCCACCACCCTGGAGCGCTACCCCGAGGGCGTCACCGGCGAGAACTTCTTCCAGAAGCGGGCCCCGAAGAACATGCCCGACTGGATCCCGACCGCCCACATCACCTTCCCCAGCGGCCGCAGCGCCGACGAGATGTGCCCCACCGAGGTCGGTGCCGTGGTGTGGGCAGCCCAGTTCGGCACGCTCACCTTCCACCCCTGGCCGGTCCGCCGCGACGACGTCGACCGCCCGGACGAACTCCGCATCGACCTCGACCCGCAGCCCGGCACCGACTACCAGGACGCCGTCCGCGCCGCCCACGAACTGCGGGCGGTGCTCGACGAGTTCGGCGGACTGCGCGGCTTCCCCAAGACCTCCGGCGGCCGGGGCCTGCACGTCTTCGTGCCCATCGAACCCCGCTGGACCTTCACCCAGGTCCGGCGCGCCGCCATCGCCGTCGGCCGGGAGATGGAGCGGCGGATGCCGGAGCAGGTCACCATCAAGTGGTGGAAGGAGGAGCGGGGCAAGCGCATCTTCGTCGACTACAACCAGACGGCACGCGACCGCACGATCGCCTCCGCCTACTCCGTACGGCCCCGCCCGCACGCCCCCGTCTCCGCGCCCCTACGCTGGGACGAGGTGGGAGTCGCTCACCCCCAGGACTTCGACCTCGCGTCCATGCCCGCGCGCTTCGCCGAACTCGGCGACGTGCACGCGGACATGGACGACCAGCGCTACTCCCTGGAGTCCCTGCTCGACCTCGCCCGCCGCGACGAACACGACCACGGGCTGGGAGACCTGCCGTACCCGCCCGAGTATCCGAAGATGCCGGGGGAACCGAGGCGGGTACAGCCGAGCAGGGCCAGGAAGACGCCCGGCGGGCCTACAACTCCTTGATCCGGATGTCGCGGTACGAGACGACATCCGTCGTGCCGTGCACCTGGAGCCCGATGTAGCCGGAGGCGAACCGCCGCCCGTCCGTGCCCGGGTCGTCAGAGCGGGGCGGGCTGAACTCCTGGCCGCCGGTGTTGTCGAACTCGTTGATCAGCACACCGTTGCGGAACACCGAGTAGTGCTGGCCCTCCACGCGGATCTCGTAGTCGTTCCAGGTGCCCTTCTGCGTCACACCGGCGCCGGCGAGGCCCACCCGGTCGAACCCGTAGACCGAACCCGTCTTGTACATGTCGCCGTCGGGCCGGTCGAGCACCTGCACCTCGTGCCCGTACTTGATGGCGACCCACTCGGGCCGGGACTCCTCCGGGTGGTCGTGGACCCACGGGAAGCGCACGAAGACGCCCGAGTTGGCGTTGCCCGTGCCGGGAGCGTCGTCGCGCCACTGGAGCCGCAGCGAGAAGTCGCCGTACTTGCGCTGCGGGAACCACAACATGCCCATGCCCGGCGTGGTGGTGCTGGAGGTGATCGTCCTGTCGGGGTTCAGCGCGAACGAACCACCGCCCACCTGCTGCCACTTGGCGAACGACTCGGCACTGCCGTCGAAGAGCGCCCGGTAGCCCTCGGTCTGCCCCGGCTTGCCGATGCCCGACTGGCGGGCGGCCTTGCGGATGGCGGTGTACTCGCGCTGGTCGATCACGCCCTCCTTCAGCAGCGCGTCGAGGACGGACGTCACGTGCTTGAGGAACAGCGCGTGGGACGTCCACTCCTTCTCGTCCTCGATCAGCTCGCCGATCCGGCAGCGGTTGTCGGTGACCCGGTTGCGCACGCCGGAGTCGACCTCGCCGACGATCACCGTCAGCCGCTCGTCGTACTCCGGGCAGTTCGGCGCCGGGACCTGCCCGGAGACGACCGTGAAGGTCACCGTACGCGCCGCCGAGGTGTTGCCGGCCTTGTCGGTCGCCCGGTACGCCACGGTGTGCGCGCCCGCCCGGTCGACCACGACCGGAGCCGTGTACGCCAGGTACGGCCCGCCGTCCAGCGAGTACTCGATCTTCTCGACGCCCGAGCCGTGCTCGTCGGTCGCCGTGACGGTCACCCGGGCGCTGTTGACGTACGCCCCGGCGGAGTTCTTCGTGCCGTCCACGGTCACGCCCGTCACCGGCGGGGTGGTGTCCTGCGGCGGAGCCGCGACGACCGTGAACTGCACGCTCTTCTCGGCCGCCACGTTGCCCGCCTTGTCGGTGGCGCGGTAGCGGACGGTGTGCGCGCCCACCTGGTGCACCATCACGGGCGCCGTGTACGGCTGCCAGGCACCGGAGCCGACCGCGTACTCGATCGTGTTGACCCCGGAGCCCGTGTCGGACGCGGAGACGGTGACGGTCGCCATGTCGATGTACGCCCCGTCCGGGTTGCGCTCACCGCTCACCGTCGCCGAGGTCTCCGGCGCGGTCGTGTCGTCCGAC
The DNA here is from genome assembly GCA_000415505.1 of Streptomyces afghaniensis 772. GTDB lineage: Bacteria > Actinomycetota > Actinomycetes > Streptomycetales > Streptomycetaceae > Streptomyces > Streptomyces afghaniensis. The sequence goes on along the minus strand of KE354505.1, from coordinate 12,548 downwards.
TGCGGCGCCACCACCGTGAACTCGGTGCTCTTCTCTGCGGAGACGTTGCCCGCCTTGTCGAAGGCGCGATAGCGGACCTTGTGGGCGCCCACCTGGTCGACGACGACCGGCGCGGTGTACGGCTGCCAGGCGCCCGCGTCGCCGATCGCGTACTCGATCTTCTCGACGCCGGAGCCGCCCTCGTCGGTGGCGTGGAGGGCCACGCTCGCCGAACCGACGTACTCACCCTGAGTGTTCTGCGTGCCGCTCACGTGCGCCGACGCCTCGGGCGCGGTGGTGTCCTCGCCGGTGCCCTCGGTCACCACCAGGATGCCCTGCATCTGGCCGTGGCCGGGGATGGTGCAGTGGTAGAAGTACCGGCCGGGTGTGAGCGTGACCTGGGCGGTGTGCTTGCCGCCCTGGGCGTCGTTCGGATTGGCCAGGATGTTGAGCTGCACGTCGTTGTTGAACTCGGGATCGCTGGTCACGAACGTCAGCGTGTGCGGCATGCCCGTGGTGTTGCCGGTGGCCGCGCTGTTCTCGAACACGATCGTCGCGGTGCCGGCGACCGCTGTCTTCGGCGCCGAGAGGTACTTGTCGATGTCGTTGTCGGCCGTCCAGGTGAGGACCTGTTCGGCGGCCTGCGCCTTGGTCTGCCCGGCCGCCGGCATCGCCTGCACGCCGAGCATCACGAGCAGGGCGGCCAGCAGGGCGGCCCAGATTCTTCGTTGCCGGATCACTCGGTCCCCCTCGCCAGCTGACCGGCGGCCGGCGTCGGCCCGCCGCCCTTGTAGGTGACCCGCCACAGGGCCGACTTGGAGTCAGAGGTGAAGAAGCCGCGCCCGTAGTCGAGCACGTACAGCGCACCGTCCGGACCGAACTTCCAGTCCATGAGGTTCTTGATCCCGTCGTTGCCGACCGGCACGATCTTCTTCAGCGACTCCGAGTGCACCGGCAGACCGCCGTCCCCTTGCGTCTTCGGGTCCATGAGCACCGCGTTGCGCGGCTGGTCGGCGTCGTAGAAGTCACCGACGAACCACTTGCCGTCCCAGTAGGCAGGCCACTTGGTGGTGCTCGTGCTGTCACTGTCGTACCGGTAGACCGGCCCGTTCATCGCGGCCTGCCCGCCGCCCTTCAGCCAGGGCAGCCGGTACGTGGCCTCCTCCGGCTTGTACGACGGGACGCCGTTCGCGTCCCGCGGGTAGTCCGGCGCGCCGCCCTGCGGCGAGTACCAGATGTTGTTGCCGGTGACCGGCGGCAGGTTGACCAGACCGTCGTTGTTCGGCGACTCGTTCTTCGGGCGGTCGCAGTCGTACCAGCCGAGCGGCTGGGACGGATCCGGCAGATTGCGGTCCCGGTAGGGCTGCTTGTTGCCCATGCAGTACGGCCAGCCCCGGTTGCCCGCCTTGGTGATGGCGGCGAACGTGTCGTACTTGGCCGGACCCCAGGTCGTCGAGGGCGCGCTCGCGTCCGGGCCGACCCAGCCCGCGTACAGCACGTCGGTCGACTTGTCGACGAAGATACGGGCAGGGTTTCGGACGCCCATCACATAGATCTCGCCGCGCGTCTTGCCGCCGCCCTCGTCGGTCTCCTTCCCGGTGAAGAGGTTGCCCTCGGGGAGCGTGTACGTCCCGTCCGGCTCCGGGTGGACGCGCAGGATCTTGCCGTTGAGGTTGTTGGTGTTGCCGGCCGTGCGGCGCGCGTCCGCGAAGGAGACGCCCTTGTAGTTGGGCTGCGGGTTGTTGCCCGAGTAACCGCCGCTGAACCCACTGGAGTTGTTGTCACCGGTGGCGATGTACAGGTTGCCCTCGGAGTCCCAGGCCATCCCGCCGCCCGAGTGGCAGCAACTGTGGATCTGCACCGGCCACTTCAGCAGCACCTTCTCGCTGCCCAGGTCCAGCTTGTTCGTCGCTTGGTCGAGGGTGAAGCGCGAGACGCGCCGCTCGGCCATCCGCGTGTCCCGGTTGATCTGCGAGTGCGGCGTGTAGTGCAGGTACACCCAGCCGTTCTGCTCGAACTTCGGGTCCAGCTCGATCCCGAGCAGGCCCTCCTCGACCTTGACCAGTTCGTCGCCGCCGCCCTTGTTGCCGAAGACGGTGAGCGCTCCGGCGAGCGTGACCTGCTTGGTCTTCGGGTCGTAGACGTGGATCTCGCCCTTGCCCTTGCCGATGTCGGGGTTGTTCCAGTCGGTCACCACGGGCTGCGAGGAGTCGGCGCCGCCCCGGCCGATGTAGAACACCCGGCCGTCGGGCGCGGTGACCAGCCCGTGCGGCTCGCCGATCTGGTCGTTCTGCCCCGGCTGATTGGGCTTGGTCAGCCGCTCCGCCGCGTAGTTGGCGTTGATGGTCGCCTTGCAGTCGGCCTGCTCCAGGCGCGTCGTCCACATCAGCGCGCCGCGCAGATGGGCCCGGAAGTCGGTTTCGTCGTACGACGACACCGTGCCGCCCATGCCGGTGTAGAAGGAGCGGCCACCGTCGTAGTCACGGCACCAACTCACCGGGTGATCCCAGCCGTTGGCGCCCGCACCCGGCTGGTAGGTCGATTCCCTGACCCGGGCCACCGTATGGACGTCACCCGACGGGTTCTTCGCCCAGTTCAGCCACTTGTCGGGACGCTTCCACTGCACCGGCACGTCCTTGGTGGCAGGGTGCCGGCGGTCTCCGGCCTCGACGGTCGCGCGCTGGACGGCCGCAGGGCTCGACACGGCCGGGCGGGTACCCACCAGTCCGGTGAACCAGTCCGAGTACGGCTCGGCGCGCGCCGCGTCATGGATGCCGACGAACCCGCCGCCGGCCTCCATGTAGGCCTCCAGGCCCGCCTCCTGCTCGGCGTCGAGGACATCGCCCCCGCCGGTCAGGAACACGATCGCGTTGAAGCGCCCGAGCTTCTTCTCGTTGGTGAACACCGAGGCGTCGTCGGTGGCCTGCACGGTGAAGCGGCGGTTCGCCGGTCCCGACAGCCCGATGTCCTCGATGGCCTCGATCCCGGCGTTCACGACCGGCGACTCCTCCCCGGCCGCCGCGGAACCGTGGAAGATCAGCACCCGTACATTCGCGCCGCCCGGCGGCGACTTGATCGACATCGTTGTCAGCGGGGGTTCTGGATACGGGCCCGCGTGAGCGGGCCCGGCCAGCAGTCCGGCGGTCACGGCCCCGGCGGCCGCGGAGGCCGCCCAGACACGTCTTCCCTTGCTCAACCCTCGTAAGTGCATGGGCACCTCCTCGGTCACAGCAACACCGCCAAGGAAGCTAAACCCCTTTGCACGGCTCGCCAATACCTATGACCGTGATGGCCCCAACTTTGTCTTGAGTGTGGATAAACGGGAGCGCGACCGGTACCGTCTCACAGGTTCATCACAGGTACGTCTCCGTAAAAGCCTTACCAGGGTGGGGAGTTCCGCATGGACAGACGCAGCTTCAACCGGCGGGTCCTGCTGGGGAGCGCGGCCGTCGCGACATCGTTGTCCGTGGCGCCGGAGGCCATCAGCGCGGACGGGCCGGCCAAGACAGCACCGGCCGGGGGCGAGGTGAAGCGCATCAAGCTGTACGCCGAGAAGCTCGCCGACGGACAGATGGGCTACGGCCTGGAGAAGGGCAAGGCGACCGTCCCCGGCCCGCTCATCGAGCTCAACGAGGGCGACACGCTGCACATCGAATTCGAGAACACCATGGACGTGGCGGTGAGCCTGCACGTCCACGGTCTGGACTACGAGATCACCAGCGACGGCACGAAGCTGAACCGGAGCCATGTCGAGCCGGGCGGCACCCGCACCTACACCTGGCGCACCCACGCCCCCGGCCGCCGCAAGGACGGCACCTGGCGGGCGGGCAGCGCGGGTTACTGGCACTACCACGACCACGTCGTCGGCACCGACCACGGCACGCAGGGGCTCCAGAAGGGCCTGTTCGGCCCGGTCATCGTCCGCCGCAAGGGCGACGTCCTGCCGGACCGGACGCACACGGTCGTCTTCAACGACATGCTCATCAACAACAGGCCGCCGCACTCCGGGCCGAACTTCGAGGCCACGGTGGGTGATCGCGTCGAGTTCGTCGTGATCACGCACGGCGAGTTCTACCACACGTTCCACATGCACGGTCACCGCTGGGCGGACAACCGCACCGGCATGCTGACCGGCCCCGACGACCCCAGCCAGGTCATCGACAACAAGATCACGGGCCCGGCCGACTCGTTCGGCTTCCAGGTGATCGCGGGGGAGGGGGTCGGCGCCGGCGCCTGGATGTACCACTGCCATGTGCAGAGCCACTCCGACATGGGGATGGTGGGCCTGTTCCTGGTGAAGAAGCCGGACGGGACGATTCCCGGCTACGACCCGCACGAGCACGAGGGTGATCACGCGGAGCACGATGCCCCGGAGCGCGACGAGCGGGAGCACGGACACTGACGGTCGCGCGGGCGCGAGAGCGCTCTCACCACCTGCGTGACCGGGGCTATCCTGATCCGCAGCCGCAGGTGAGGAGCCCCGAAGTGACCGACACAGCGCCGCGTCCCACTCTGGAGGCCGTGGCCGCCCGGGCCGGTGTCTCGCGGGCCACCGTCTCACGCGTGGTCAACGGCGGTGACGGAGTCAGGGACATCCTCGTCGAGCGGGTCCGCAAGGCGGTGGAGGAGCTCGGGTACGTGCCCAACCAGGCGGCCCGCAGCCTGGTGACCCGGCGGCACGACGCGATCGCGGTCGTCGTCGCCGAACCGGAGACCCGCGTGTTCGCCGACCCGTTCTTCGCGCTCCAGCTGCGCGGCATCAGCAAGGAACTCACGGCCCACGACAACCAGCTCGTCCTGCTGCTCACGGAGGGGCGGGACGACCACGCCCGGGTCGGCCGGTATCTCGCCGGCGGGCATGTCGACGGGGCGCTCGTCTTCTCCCTGCACCTCGACGACCCGCTGCCGGAACTGATCCAGCGGGCCGGCGTCCCCACCGTCTTCGGCGGGCGGCCCGGCTGGAGCGGAGACCGGCGCGACGTGGTGTACGTCGACAGCGACAACCGCGGCGGCGCCCGCGACGCCGTCCGCCACCTGGCCGGCCTCGGCCGCACCCGTATCGCGCACATCACCGGCGCCCTCGACCAGACGTCCGCCGTGGACCGGCTCGACGGCTACCGGGACGTCATGGCGGACGCCGACCCACGGCTCATCGCCGAGGCCGACTTCACCCCGGCCGGGGGCGAGCGGGCGATGCGCGAACTCCTCGGCCGCTGCCCGGACGTGGACGCGGTGTTCGCCGCCAACGACCTCACCGCCTCGGGGGCGCTGCGCGTCCTGCGCGAGGCGGGTCGCCGCGTCCCCGACGACGTGGCCGTGGTCGGCTTCGACGACATGCTGCCCCTCGCGGAACAGACCGATCCGCCCCTCACGACGGTCCGTCAGGACATCGAGGAGATGGGCCGCCTGATGGCCCGCCTGCTGCTGCGGGGGCTCGACCGCGGCACTCCTCGGGAGGGCGCCGGCGACACGCGCTCCGGCGTCGTCCTGCCGACGACGCTGGTTCGGCGGGCGTCCGCGTAGTCCCGCGCAGGTGCCTCAGGCCGGCTGCGGCTCGCTGCGGATCACCGCGAAACGCGCCCCGTACGGGTCCGTGAGCTTGGCGATGCGGCCCACGTCCGGCAGGTCCGTGGCGGGCATCCGGACCGTGCCGCCCAGTTCCCCTGCCCGGGCGACGGTGGCGTCCGGGTCGGTGACCTCGAAGTACGGCAGCCAGTGGGCCTCCTCCTCGGCCGCGTCGGCCAGGGGGACGAGGCCGCCGAACATGGCGTCCTCGCTCTCTCCGGCCGGGGTGAGGGTGGTGTAGGCGCCGCCGGGGAAGTCGACTCCGACGGTCTCCAGGCCGAGCACGGAGTGGTAGAAGGCGGCAGCGGCCGGGACGTCCGCCGTGTAGAGCTCCAGCCAGCACAGCGAGCCGGGCTCCCGGACGACCTCCAGGCCCTTGTTGCGGCCGGGCTGCCACAGGCCGAAGGGCACCCCCGCCTGGTCGGCGAGGAGCGCCATGCGGCCCAGGTCCTGCACGTCCATGGGCTGCATCAGCACCGAGCCGCGCGCCTGCCCGGCCGCCCGCGCGGTGGCGTCCGCGTCCGGGGCCTGGAAGTACACCGTCCAGGACGGCGGGCCCTGCTCCGGGGTGGTCTGCATGCCACCGGCCGTGGTCCTGCCGTCGAGCTGGAAGAGGCCGTACCCGCCGACCTCGGGCCCACCCGGCTGGAACCGCCAGCCGAACAGGCCGCCGTAGAACGCGGCTGCGCCGTCGATGTCGGGGGTGCCGAGATCGATCCAGTTCGGAGCGCCGGTCACATAACGGGTGGTGAGCATCGTCGGTCTCCTCGCACAGGTCCGTCATCCCCTCTGCCGAGTCTCGCACCGGCCGCTGACAAGCGCCGCCGGAGCGCCGCCGGGGCCGTGCTGCCGGGTGCGGTGCGCCGGGTTCCCGCGCGCCGCCGTGCGTCGGACCGTCCGGCAGGCCACCATCAAGGTGGCCGGAGGCACGTCAATGCGGTGTTGATCCCGCGTTGATCGAACGTTTTTCGCCTTCCGGAACGCTTCTGGGCATGCACATCGACACCATGATCTCGCCCGAACTCGCCTGGCAGCAGGAGGCGTTGTGCGCGCAGACCGGGGCGGACTTCTTCTTCCCCGAGCCCGGCAGTTCGGTACGGGAGGCGAAGCGGATCTGCGGTCTGTGCCCGATCCGTGACGCCTGCCTCGAGTACGCGATGGACAACGACGAACGGTTCGGTGTCTGGGGCGGTCTGTCGGAGAAGGAGCGGCTGGAACTGCGGCGTACGTCGCGGTAGCCGGGTGCGCGCCCCCGGCGGGGGAGGGGCGGGCGTGCGGAACGCCGAGGCCCCGGCCGCTCGTGGCGGCCGGGGGCCTCGCAGACGTGGCCGGATGGCCCGGGTCGGCCGTCAGGCGCCGGTGGCACCGGCCCGGGCCGCCATGCGGGCCTTGCGCGCGGCCAGCTTCTCGTCGAACTTCGTCGCCTCGCTGTCCAGGCCGCCCATGTACAGACCGAGTTCCTCCTGCGCCTTGCGGCCCTCGGGGCCCAGGCCGTCGATCTCCATGATCTTCAGGAAGCGCAGCACGGGCTGGAGCACGTCGTCGTGGTGGATGCGCAGGTTGTAGACCTCGCCGATCGCCATCTGCGCGGCGGCACGCTCGAAGCCGGGGATGCCGTGGCCGGGCATCCGGAAGTTCACGACCACGTCCCGCACGGCCTGCATGGTCAGGTCGGGGGCGAGCTCGAACGCCGACTTCAGGAGGTTGCGGTAGAAGACCATGTGCAGGTTCTCGTCGGTCGCGATGCGGGCCAGCATGCGGTCGCAGACCGGGTCGCCGGACTGGTGGCCGGTGTTGCGGTGCGAGATGCGGGTGGCCAGCTCCTGGAAGGCGACGTAGGCGATCGAGTGGAGCATCGAGTGCCGGTTGTCCGACTCGAAGCCCTCGCTCATGTGCGACATGCGGAACTGCTCCAGCTTGTCCGGGTCCACCGCGCGCGAGGCGAGCAGGTAGTCCCGCATCACGATGCCGTGCCGGCCCTCCTCGGCCGTCCAGCGGTGCACCCAGGTGCCCCAGGCGCCGTCGCGGCCGAAGAGCGAGGCGATCTCGTGGTGGTAGCTGGGCAGGTTGTCCTCGGTCAGCAGGTTCACGACGAGCGCGATGCGGCCGATCTCGGTGACCTTCGACTGCTCCTTGTCCCAGGCCTCGCCGTCCTCGAAGAGGCCGGGGAAGTTGCGCGCGTCGCTCCAGGGCACGTACTCGTGCGGCATCCAGTCCTTGGCGACCTGCAGATGCCGGTTGAGTTCCTTCTCGACCACTTCCTCCAGTGCGTACAGCAGCTGAGCGTCGGTCCAGGCGCCGGCGGGGCTGCCGAGGTGGGGAGTGGTGATCGTCATGGACTCTCCAGGGGGACATACGTACGAGCGGTGAGCGGTAACCTACGGCATCGTAGGCTACGTTTCCGTAGGTTACGATGCCGTAGGTTAAGAGCGCTGTAAAGGCCGCTGATCAGCGGTGTCGCTCGTGCGCGCACCCTCCGCCCCCGGAGCCGCAGGTCCAGGGGCTGGACCGGGGGCGTGCCACCCCCTCAGGCGTACAGCTCCCGCAGCCGCACCGAGAGGCACGTCACACATCCCTCGAGCTTCTCGAACTCGCTGATGTCCACGACGACCGGTTCGTACCCCAGGTCCGCGAACAGCTCCGCGGTCTTCGGCGCGCTGGCCGCCATCAGCAGTTTGTCACCGCCGAGCAGCACGACGTGCGAACCGGCCTCCTCCGGCACCGGCAGGAAGCGCCCGAACAGCGACGGCGTGTCCATCTTCGGGATGTGCCCGATGACCGTCCCGTCCGGCAGCGCGGTGACGGCCGACTTCAGGTGCAGCACCTTGGTCACCGGTACGGCGACGACCCGCGCGCCCAGCGGTTCGAACGCGGCCCGCAGCTGCTGGACGCCGGCGGCGTTGGTGCGCCCGCCCCGGCCCACGTACACGGTGTCGCCGATCTTCAGGACGTCGCCGCCCTCCAGTGTGCCCGGCTCCCAGATCCAGTTCACCGAGCAGCCCAGACCCGCCACGGCCTCCTCGACGCCGGCGGTCTCGTCACGCCGGGACTCGGCGCCCGGGCGGGCGATCAGCGCCACGTTCTTGTACATCACGACGGTGTCCTCGACGAACACCGAGTCCGGGCAGTCGTCGGCCGGGTCCACCTCGATGGTCTCCCAGCCGTGCGTGCGCAGGGCCGCCACGTACGCTTCCCACTGCTCGACCGCGAGGTCGGCGTCGACCCTCTCCCGCTCGATGTGGGTCACCAGCCCTTCGGCAAGACGCGGGCTGGGGCGGCGGACGAGGGCCTTCTTGCTGGGCACGAGCGTGACTCCGTATCGGATGGGACGTGTCTGGACGGCGCCGACGGAGCCTCCGGGGTCGGCCGGAACCCATCGGGCGTCGGCCGACCATCATGCAGGGCGATCCCGGAAGACGACACCCCTGGGGGAGGCCCGGCCCCCGGACCTCGGGCCCGCCCCCCGGGACCGGCCCGGCATGAAAGCGTCAGCTCACCCCTGCCCCGGACTCACCCCACCGGCTCGGCCCCCTCCGGGGCGCTTCGCTGGGCCGGCGTCGTCGTGGTGTCCGCACGGTCGGGCGTGTCCGGGCGGAGGCATTCGATCTGGTAGTCGCCCGTGTCGGGGTCGCGGACCACTCCGTGGGTCTCGCTGCCGAAGCCGGGGAAGCGGCGGTCGAACGACTCCAGCGCGGTCAGGTACCGCAGGAGCGGGCCGCTCGCGGCGCCGACGCTCTCGCCCGGCATGAGGACGGGGATGCCGGGCGGTGTGACCGTGACCATGGCCGCGGCGACGCGGCCGGGCGCGTCGGTCAGGCGGATCCGTTCCGTGCCGCCGCGGATCAGGCGCTGGTAGCACAGCTGGGGCGGGACGACCGGCTCCGGCAGCTCCCGGAAGGCGGTGTCGAGGAGCTCGACCAGGCGGAGCTCGCGCAGTTGGTCGTGCATCTCCTGGCACAGTCCGCGCAGAGTCAGCCCGGAGTAGCGCCGTGGGTGCTCGGCGACCAGCGCCGGCAGGACACGGTCGAGCGGCGCGTCACCGTCGTAGAGGTCCTTGAAGTCCATCAGGGCGTCCAGCAGCGTGCCCCACTTGCCCTTGGTGATGCCCATGGAGAACAGCACCAGCGTGGTGTAGCTGTCGGTCTTCTCCACGACGATGCCCCGCGTCCCCAGATACGCGGTGAGCACCCGCGCGGGAATGCCCCAGTCGGACACCTCACCCGTGGCGCTGATCCCCGGGCAGGTCAGGGTGACCTTGATCGGGTCGAGCATGCAGTAGCCGTCGGTCAGCCAGGGGAAGCCGTGCCAGTCCGCTCCGGGTTCGAGGTGCCAGCAGGACGGTTCCGTGCGCAGCAGATCCGCCGGGGCCTCGTCGAAGGGCAGGCGCGCCCCGCTCTCCGGGTCGGTCACCTCAGCCGGCTGCCACACGCCGAAGAACCAGGGCGGCCGGTCCCCGGCGGCCTCGATCCGTCGCCCGATGCGCACCATCTCCTGGCGGAACCGCACCGCCTCGGTCACCGCCTCGTCGACCAGCCACTGCCCCTGCGGACCGTCCATCATCGCCGTGGACACGTCCAGCGAGGCGATCATCGGGTACAGCGGCGACGTGGTGCCGTGCATCATCAGCGCCTCGTTGAACCGCTCGTGCTCCACGGGTGCCCGGGGCGCCGGCCTGACGTGCACCATGGCGCTCTGCGACAGCGCCGCGAGCAGCTTGTGCGTGGACTGGGTCGCGAAGACCGTCGGCCGGTCGGGCCCGGGGAAGCTCTCCTCGTCCACCGACATGCCGTAGCGCCCGGCGTACAAGGGGTGGAAGCGGGCGTAGGCGAACCACGCCTCGTCGAAGTGCACCCGGGGCGTCCCGGCGGCCAAGGCCCGGGCCGCCGCCACCGCGTCGTAACACAGCCCGTCGTACGTGGAGTTGGTGAACACCGCGTACTGTGCGCGCGATGACACGGCGTCCCTCGTCAGCGGACTCGCGGCGATCCGCGCCGCCACCGAGTCCGCCGCGATCTCGGCCGGCGGCAGCGGTCCGGCGAGGCCGTAGCCGTTGCGCGTGGGGACCAGGTACACCGGCCGGGCGCCGGAGACGACCAGACCGTGCAGGACCGACTTGTGGCAGTTGCGGTCCACCAGGGCGATCTCGTCCCGCGTCACGCTGAAGTGGCCGACCACCCGGTTGCAGGTGGAGTCGCCGTGCAGCACGAAGTACGTGTGGTCGGAGCCGAAGACCCGCGCGGCGTTGCGCTCGGACTCGCCGATCGGCCCGGTGTGCTCGAACAACGAGCCGAGCTCCTCGACCGAGATCGACAGGTCGCTGCGCAGCAGCCGTTCCCCGAAGTAGTCGTGGAACGCCCGGCCCACGGGTGACTTCAGGAAGGCGACACCGCCGGAGTGCGCCGGGGTGTGCCACGAGTACTCGTGCGCGTCGTCGAAGCGGCGCAGCGCCTTGAAGAACGGCGGCAGCAGGGCGTCCTGGTAGCCGCGCGTGGCGGTGGTGATCCGCCCCGCGATGAACGCCGGCGTGTCCTCCAGCGGCCACACGTAGCCCACCACCGACTGCGACACCCACAACGGCAGATCGCGCAGCCCCTCGTCCGCCATGACCAGGAACACCGGCAGATTCTGGAAGCGGCGCCCGATTCGGCGCAGTACTGCCGCACCCCCCGGTTCACCGTCGCCCCCGGCGACGGCGGAAGATCCCAGGCGACCACGGCGGCGGCGAGACCGGCCTCGGTCCTGAGCACCGCCTCGGCGTCGGTGACGCTCACCACCCACCGGACCTGTAAGCCGCGCCCCCGGATGGCCTCGGCGATCCTCGCCAGCTGCCCGGCCGCCGCGCCCCCGTCCTCCGGACCCTCCGCCACCGCCACCAGAACCGTGCCGTCAGCCATGTCGCCCCCTCCCGGTGGCCCCGCGCCACCCCCGCACCCCAGTCTTCGCCGACCCGCACGCGTGATCGGGCCGGCGGAGCGCCAAACCACACCATCGGTCCACGCCCACGGGCTGCACCTTGACGCGTCAACGTCCGCGCACCCGGCCTCCCGTGGGAGTACCTGATCAACCGTCCTCGCAGATGATTCACCTGGCCACGGCCCATGCCGGGGACGGCGACGCGGGGGCGGGCGGTGTGCTGTCCAACCTCTCCGGCCGGAACTCCTCCGGCCACGCCAACCTCTGCGGCACGGGCAAGGTGGCGCTGTTCAAGGAGCGCACCTGTGTCACCGAGGACGGCGGCAAGGGCGGCGGGGACCAGGCGGGCCCGAGCGGCGGCGTCCTGTCCAACCTGCTCTTCGCCCGCAACGCCTCGGGCCACAGCAACAACTGCGGCAACGAGACGGTGGCGGTGTTCAGCAAGACCACCTGCGTGACCAAGGACCGCTCCGGCCGCTGACGGCCGTCCCGATTCAGTGAAGAGGGCCCCGATGTCGTCGAATTCCTTGTGTGTGGGTGTGGTGGCGCCACTGACGGGCCGACTGGCCCCTCTCGGGTCACCGTTGTCGTATGTGCTGCGCAGACTGGCGCCCCTGCTCGCGCACATCCGCAACGGCGGCCGCCGCTACGACGTGACCGTCGCGGTGCGCGACAGCCGCTCGGATCCCGACGCGGCCCGGCAGGCCGTACGGGACCTGGCCGGCGCCGACGGGGCGAACGTCGTGCTCACCATGGCCGGGACCCGGGTGCTGCCCGCCGTCACCGACGCCTGCGAAGAGGCCGGGGTCCCCTGTGCGTCGACCACGTTCCCCTGGCAGGCGTACGTGGACACGCGCGGTGCCGGGCCGGGGCACCGCTTCCGGTGGACGTACCACTTCGCGTGGGGACTGGACGACATCGCCGCCGTCTTCGCCGACCTGTGGGAGCGCGTCGACGACACGGGCGCCGTCGGCTGCCTGTGGAACGACGACGTGCAAGGGCGACTGCTGCGCCACGAGCGGTACGGCTTCGCCCCGGTGACGTCCCCGCGCGGGCACACCCTGGTCGACCTCGGCGCCTACCGGGAACCG
>KE354504.1 GCA_000415505.1 Streptomyces afghaniensis 772 | reverse complement strand
AGGCATGCGGGCCTCTTTCGCGGTTGCTTGATGCGGTCAGGGGCAAACGCGTATCGAGACACCTGCGACCAGGGAGGAGGGCTCCAGGGGGCAGAGACAAAGCCCTGTACCGGAGGACGGCTCGAACGCCGAGGTCGCACGCAGCGCACACACCAGAGGCGGGTGACGCGGTGTCTCAGGACCTCAGACGAGCAACGTCCTTCTCCAATCGGCGGCAACAGGACGCTGAACAACGTACGAGGGGGCGTCGGGCCTGTCAACGAATTAACGTGAGACCCGATCTTCCCTCCCCGAGGAGGCCCCGTGCCCGACGGCCCGCTCTCGCTGCCGGCCGGCTCT
>KE354503.1 GCA_000415505.1 Streptomyces afghaniensis 772 | reverse complement strand
GAGGCCGCAGAGGGCTCTGACGCCCCCGCCGAGCCGTCCGCCGGGCCCCTCCCGGCCGAGGCGGGCCCGGGCGCCGGGCCGGAGGCCGCCGACGGCGAAACCCCGAACGACCCGGCGCCGCAGGACCTGTCCGCCGTGTCGCACGACTCGCACGACTCGGGCGACACCGAGGGCGAGGTGTCCCAGGACGCGCCCTCCACCGCCCCGCAGGAGGAACACCCCCTCGCCTCCTACGTCCTGCGCGTCAACGGCACCGACCGCCCCGTCACCGACGCGTGGATCGGCGAGTCCCTGCTGTACGTGCTGCGCGAGCGGCTCGGTCTCGCGGGCGCCAAGGACGGCTGCTCGCAGGGCGAGTGCGGCGCGTGCAACGTCCAGGTCGACGGGCGGCTCGTCGCGTCCTGCCTGGTCCCGGCCGTGACCGCCGCCGGCAGCGAGGTCCGTACCGTCGAGGGCCTGGCCGAGGACGGCCGGCCCTCGGACGTGCAGCGGGCGCTCGCGCGCTGCGGCGCCGTGCAGTGCGGCTTCTGCGTACCCGGCATGGCGATGACCGTGCACGACCTCCTGGAGGGCAACCCGGCGCCCACCGAGCTGGAGACCCGCCAGGCGCTGTGCGGCAACCTGTGCCGCTGCTCCGGCTACCGGGGCGTGGTGGACGCCGTGAAGGAGGTCGTCGCCGAACGCGAGGCACACAGCGCGCCCGCCGACGGCGACACCGACGGGGCCCGTATCCCGCACCAGGCCGGCCCGGGCGCCGGCGGCGTCAACGCGTCGGCCTTCGGCTCGCCCCCGGAATCGCACACTCCGGACCCGCACACTCCAGACCCCCATGACCAGCCCTACGGCCAGGACGGAGGCCCCGCGTGAGCAACGAAGCAGCCACCGCGCAGGCCGCACAGGCCGCGGAGGCCGCCCCCGCCCCCGAACCGCTGCCCCACGGCCTGGGCGCCTCCCTCCCTCCCGCCGACGCCCGCGCGAAGACGGAGGGCACCTTCCCGTACGCCGCCGACCTGTGGGCCGAGGGCCTGCTGTGGGCGGCCGTGCTGCGCTCACCGCACCCGCACGCGCGCATCGTCTCCATCGACACCTCCCACGCGCGCGAGATGCCCGGCGTACGCGCCGTCGTCACCCACGAGGACGTCCCCGGCAGCCCGCTGCACGGCCGCGGCAAGGCCGACCGTCCGGTCTTCGCCTCCGAGGTCGTACGCCACCACGGCGAGCCCATCGCCGCCGTCGCGGCCGACCACCCGGACACCGCGCGGATGGCCGCCGCCGCCGTCATCGTCGAGTACGAGGTGCTCGATCCGGTCACCGACCCGGAGCAGGCCTTCGAGGCGGAGCCGTTGCACCCGGACGGCAACCTGATCCGGCACATCCCGCTGCGCCACGGCGACCCGGAGGCGGCCGGCGAGATCGTCGTCGAGGGCCTGTACCGCATCGGCCGCCAGGACCCCGCGCCCATCGGCGCCGAGGCGGGCCTGGCCGTACCGCGCCCGGACGGCGGTGTGGAGCTGTACCTCGCCTCCACCGACCCGCACGCCGACCGCGACACGGCCGCCGCCGCCTTCGGCCTGGAACCCGAGCGGGTCAAGGTCGTCGTCACCGGTGTCCCCGGCGCCACGGCCGACCGCGAGGACCAGAGCTTCCAGCTCCCGCTCGGCCTGCTGGCGCTGCGCACCGGCTGCCCGGTGAAACTCGCCGCCACGCGCGAGGAGTCCTTCCTCGGGCACACCCACCGGCACCCCACCCTGCTGCGCTACCGCCACCACGCCGACGCCGAGGGCAGACTCGTGAAGGTGGAGGCGCAGATCCTGCTCGACGCGGGCGCCTACGCCGACACCTCCGCCGACGCCCTGGCCGCCGCCGTCGCGTTCGCCTGCGGCCCGTACGTCGTCCCGAACGCCTTCATCGAGGGCTGGGCCGTACGCACCAACAACCCCCCGTCCGGCCACGTACGCGGCGAAGGCGCCATGCAGGTCTGTGCCGCCTACGAGGCGCAGATGGACAAGATCGCCAAGAAGCTCGGCATCGACCCGGCCGAGGTGCGGCTGCGCAACGCCATGGCGACGGGCGACGTGCTGCCGACCGGCCAGACCGTGACCTGCCCGGCCCCCGTCGCCGAACTGCTCCAGGCCGTGCGGGACTTCCCGCTCCCGCCGCTGCCCAAGGACACCCCCGAGGAGGAGTGGCTGCTGCCCGGCGGCCCCGAGGGCGCGGGCGAACCGGGCGCGGTGCGCCGGGGCGTGGGCTACGGCGTGGGCATGGTGCACATGCTCGGCGCGGAGGGCGCGGACGAGGTCTCCACGGCGACGGTGAAGGTCCACGACGGCGTGGCGACGGTGCTGTGCGCGGCAGTCGAGACCGGCCAGGGCTTCACGACGCTGGCCCGGCAGATCGTGCAGGAGACGCTCGGCATAGACGAGGTGCACGTGGCGCCGGTCGACACCGACCAGCCCCCGGCGGGCGCGGGCTGCCGCGGCCGGCACACCTGGGTGTCGGGCGGCGCGGTGGAGCGCGCGGCCAAGATGGTCCGCACGCAGCTCCTCCAGCCGCTCGCCCACAAGTTCGGCATGTCCACGGAGCTGCTCCAGATCACCGACGGCAAGATCACGTCGTACGACGGCGTCCTGTCGACGACCGTCACCGAGGCGCTGGACGGCAAGGAACTGTGGGCCACCGCCCAGTGCCGCCCGCACCCGACCGAGCCGCTGAACGAGGCCGGCCAGGGCGACGCCTTCGTCGGCATGTCCTTCTGCGCGATCCGCGCGGTGGTGGACGTCGACATCGAGATCGGCTCCGTACGGGTCGTGGAACTGGCCGTCGCCCAGGACGTGGGGCGGATCCTGAACCCGGCCCAGCTGGCCGCCCGGATCGAGGCGGGCGTGACCCAGGGCGTGGGCATCGCGCTGACCGAGAACCTGCGCACCCCGCGCGGCCTGATCCGCCACCCGGACCTGACCGGTTACGCCCTCCCGACGGCCCTCGACGCGCCCGACATCCGCATCGTCAGGCTGGTCGAGGAGCGGGACGTCGTCGCCCCCTTCGGGGCGAAGGCGGTCAGCGCGGTGCCCGTGGTGACGTCCCCGGCGGCCATCGCGTCCGCCGTACGGGCCGCCACGGGCCGCCCCGTGAACCGCCTGCCGATCCGCCCGCAGGCCGCGGTGGTCACGGAACGGTCCTGAGGCCGGTGCCGCCCCGGGGGCGGCCCGGACCCCGCGCATAGGACTTCGCTCCGCCCATTCGCTCCGCCCGCATGAAACTGACGCCGCGCCAGAGAATGAAAGCGATTTCGGCGGAAAGGGAACGCGCGAGGGTGCTCTGAGCGTCCTGTGAGGTGGACGCGTGTGGTCGCCGGGGCGCGCGTCGCTGTTCCGGGGCGTTGTCAGTGGTGGGGCGTACTGTTCTGGGCAGTGGGGGACGGCTGCCGGGCCTGGCCGGGCGGACTGCCGTGCTCCGCCAGGGGACGGTGAGCAAGCACATGCGGGGGAGCCCATGAGTACGACCGACGCCGGTTCCGCGGTGATCACCCTGACCGAGTCCGAGCTGGATCCGTGGGTGACGCACGCGTCGACACGGCACTGGCTGACCGGGCCCGGACTGCCGTGCGACAGCGGCGTGCTGAGCTTCGCCGGGCTGGGCCGGGAGGGTCTGCGCACGGTGGCGGACTCGACGGGCGATCCGGAGGACCGGCTGTCGGCGGAGCTGCGCGAGCAGCTCGTGATAGGCGGACTGCTCGGCCCCGGAGGCCTGGAGACGGAGTCGGTCCTGCTGGACGGCGCGACGGGCGAGATCTCGACGACGTACTTCCTGCACGACCGCCCCGACCTGATGGACCGCCGCCCCCTGGCGCCGTCGCTGCGGACGCTGGTGCGCTTCGCCGAGGCGACGGACGAACTGGCGGGTCTGCGCGGCCAGTTCGCCTCCTACGCGGGCCGCTTCGGCCCGAAGGCGGTGGCGGAGGCCTCCCAGCACCTGCTGGCGGTGTTCCGGGACGGGGCGGACGGCGAGCCGGCCCCGTTCTGGAAGATGGCGGCACTGATCCGCCCGCTCTCCCTGGTCGCGGGCCGGGGCGGCACGTCCGGCCTGTCCCTGGACCTCCCGCACCGCCTCCTGGACCAGGAGTTCGGCCCCGGCAAGGTGGCCCGCTTCGAGGACGTCGACTTCCCCGCGACCCTCACGCACGAGCCGACCCGCCGCTTCCTGCGCGAGGTGGGCCTCCCGGAGGAGGCCCACGTCTTCTCCCTGGACACGGACGTCCCGCTGGCGACGCTCGCGGAGTACCACGCCGACACCGACGGCCCCGCGGAGCTCCCCGCCGGGGCCCACCGCCTGATACGCCTCGGCCACCTCGTCGAGGACAACAGCCTGGTCGTCGACGGCGCGACGGGCGCGGTCCTGAACTGGAGCGAACCCGAGGCGACGCTGTCCCCGCTGAACACGGACGTGTCGACCCTGGCCTTCACCCTCTGGCTCCTGCACCGCGAGCGGGCGATCGACGCCCAGTCCGACCACGAGCTGACGACCGACACCTACGACCAGCTGGCCATGACGATGCTCCAGGTCCTCTCCGCGGTCGACCCGACGGGCGTCACGGCGGGCAGATCGGGCCGCCACTACTGGACGGACGCGTTCCAGGACGAGGCGGGCGGGGTGCTCTGACGGCGCTGCCGTCAGGCGGACCCGGCGGCGCTGCGGCGGCGTACGACGAACACCAGGCTGCCACCGATCACCGCGGCGGCGGCCGCGGCACCGGCGAGGAGCGGGGTGCCGTCGGAGCCGGTGGAGGCGAGGTTGCCGCCGGTGGTGCCGCCGGTCGTGGTGCCGCCGGAACCACTCGTCGTGGTGCCGGTCGAGGCCGACGCCGAGGGGGAGGCCGTGGCACCCGTGCCGCCGGCTGCCTGGCCCTCCGGATCGTTGCCGTTCCCGCCGTCGCCGTTCCCGCCGTTGCCGGAGCCGCCGTCGGCGCCGTCCGAGGGGCTCGGCCCGGGCTCGTTGTCGCTCGGCAGGTCGATGCTGATCAGGGCGGTGTTGTTGGCGCGGTTCTTGTCGTACGCGGGGGCGATGTCGTAGACGGACGACGCCTTGACCTCACCCTCGGGGTCCTGCGCCGACTTCTCGATCTTCAGCGTGAAGGTGTACGCCAGGGACTGGCCCACGTCGAGGGTCCCGTCCTGCGGCCAGCAGACGTACTTGGGCTTGCCGGTGGTCCCCTGCGGTCCGCTCGGCCCGTCGATCCCGAACGGCGCGCAGTCCTTCGGCACGCCGACGGCGACAGTGCCCGGCGGGATCTGCACCAGCAGGCCCGGGAGGTCGTCGCTCTCCTGGTTCTGCACCCAGCCGGGGCCGTCGTTGCGCAGGGTCGCCGTGACCGACTGCTCCTCGCCGGGCAGCGCCTCGGTGTCCTCGCCGACCGCGACGAGGTCGGCGGTGTTGTCCGCGGTCAGGGTGAGCCGCCGGTAACTGTCGTCGTACCCCTCGCCCGGGGCCTCACCGGTCGCGCTCGTGCCGTACTCGACGGCCTCCATCAGGGCGTTGTCCAGCGCCTTGAACCGGACGGGCGTGGTGACGGAGGCGCCGGGCTCGATGACCGTGTCGAGCTCGCAGAGCGCCTGCCGCACCTGGTCCTTGACGGTCGAGTAGCTGCAACCCTTCACCTGCTCGGGGAAGTCCAGCCCGCGCGTGAGGCGGACCCGGAAGGTGACTCCGTCCACGGCGGCCGTGCCCTTGTTGGTGAGGGTGACGGACTTGTCGTACACCTCACCGGGCTTGGGAGTCGCGGAAGGCAGGGCCGACACGACCAGCTCGGGCGCGCCCTCCTCGGCCTGCGCCAGGGGTGCGGCGACGGCGGGACCGGCGACGGCGATCACGGCAGCGGCCAGGACGGCTGCCGAGGGGCGGAGGTGCACGGTGATTCTCCTCGTCGAAACAGTGGGCCAGACGACCGGAACGTCGGCTACCGGTCATGTCCTGGACACGTGAGAGACGCCGAGGGTTGTGCGCGACTTTACGGAGCCGCGCCCGGGGCTGTGCACCGAGTCCTGACGCCCGGCGGATTGCCCCGCTGCGCCCTGAACGCGCCCTTTCCCGGTCACCGGCCCGCGCACATGCTCGCGCCATGGGGGGACACAGACGAGTCGAGCATCATCCCGTTACCCGACCCGACGGACACCGGCAGCGGCCACCGGACGCCCCACGGCCTTGGGAGAAGACCGACCGGGCCCAGGCCGCGATGGAAGGCGCCACCGGGCCCGAGCCGCCCGTCTGCCCCAACTGCGGGCTCGTGGGTGATCGGCGTGTCACCTACTACGGCTGGCACGTCCTCCTGGAACCGGACATGCCGGTACCCGCACACATGGTGCCCGCCTGGCACCGCTGGTACGTGGACGTGGGTTGCGTGGCCTGGCGTGGCTGAGGTGACCCGCAGCGCTTGTGGTCGCTGGACCCGATGGTCTGTGCGTCCGGGAACGGCCGGAGCCCCGCACGAGGCGGGGCGCCGGGTGGATGATGGTCCGGTGTCCGGGGCTGTTGACGGCAGTCCCGGGCCGGGCACTTTCTACTGCCGATTCAGACGCCGACTTGGCGCATCCGTGTGCCAGGAGCCGAGGACCTCGCCGAGGACGGGCCAGAGCACCGTGTTGCGCCCCCATACCGGGTCGATGAGCGTGACCTGCCAGGCCCGGGCGACCTTGCGCACGGCCAGGCGGTCGCACCCGGGCAGGATCCGACGCACCGCGAGCCCGGCACCCAGTTCCCCATCCCGGTGTTGACCCACCGGCTTCGGCGGCTCACGCGCACAGGGCCCGGGCGAGCGCCGGGTCCGCGACGAATCCGGAGACTAACGCCCGCTGACGCCACGGCAGTACATGGAACGTGGCAACTTCGCCGGGCTGAGAGCCTTCGGTGTGGCCCCCCGTCGTTGGCGGCCGCGAGGACCTCCACCAAGGGCTTGGTCTCCGGATCCGGGCCGCCGGGACCGAGGACCCGACCTCACAGCAGGGTGAGTCCCGCCTCTGACCTGACCGTCACACCGAAGCTCCCCCGTCGGAGGGTTCGATGCGGATCACGATGGATTTGGTCACCGGCGTGTTACTGGTCTCGGCCGTGGAGTCCAGGGCGACCAGCACGTTCGTCTCCGGGTAGTAGGCGGCGGCGCAGCCGCGCGGCGTCGGATAGCGGACGGCGCGGAAGCCGGGGGCGCGGCGTTCACCGTCCGGGTTGACGCTGATCAGATCGACCAGGTCGCCGTCGTGGAGGTGGAGGTCGCGGAGGTCCTTCCGGTTGAGGAAGACGACCCGCCGTCCTCCCTTGATGCCGCGGTAACGGTCGTCGAGGCCGTAGACGGTGGTGTTGAACTGGTCGTGCGACCGTACCGTCGTCAGCAGCAGGTGTCCCGGCGGAACTTCGGGCGCGGTCGGTGGGTTGACCGTGAACTGCGCCTTGCCGGTCGACGTGGGAAAGGTGCGGGAGTCGCGCGGTGCCCGGGGGAGCATGAAGCCGCCGGGCTGCCGGACGCGCTCCTCGTATGCGTGGAATCCGGGGCAGACGTGCTCGATGTGGCGGCGGATCACGGCGTAGTCGTCGCGCATGCCGCGCCAGCCGAGGTCGTCGCCGAAGAGAGCGTGCCCGAGGTCGGCGACGATCGCGACCTCGCTGCGCAGGTGCGGTGATCCCGGAAGGAGCCGTCCGTGCGACGAGTGCACCATGGCCATCGTGTCCTCGACCGTCACGAACTGCTCACCGGAGACCTGCCGGTCGCGCTCGGTGCGGCCGAGGCAGGGCAGAAGCAACGCCTCGGTGCCGTGGCACAGATGGGACCGGTTCAGCTTGGTCGCGACGTGGACGGTGAGGGCGCAGTTGGCCAGCGCGGTCTCCGTGACCTGCGTGTCCGGCGTGGCCGCGGCGAAGTTGCCGCCGAGGCCCATGAACACGTCGACCTCACCGTCGCGCATGGCCTTGATCGAGCCGACGGTGTCCAGGCCGTGGGCACGGGGCGGATCGAACCCGAACTCGTCGCGGAGCCTGTCCAGGAACGGTTGCGGCATCCTCTCCCAGATGCCCATGCTGCGGTCGCCCTGGACGTTGCTGTGCCCGCGGATCGGGGCGGGCCCGGCACCGGGGCGCCCGATATTGCCGCGCAACAGGAGGAAGTTGACGATCTCGCGGATGGTTGCCACGGCGTTGCGGTGCTGGGTGAGGCCCATCGCCCAGCAGACGATGACGCTGTCCGCGGCGAGCACGTCGGCCGCGCAGTCCTCGATCAGGCGGCGGGGCAGGCCGGCCATCGTCTCGATCTGCGACCAGTCCAGGGCACGCCATGATGTCGCGGCCGCTTCGAAGCCGTCGCAGTACCGGTCGATGAAGTGGTGGTCGAGCACGGAGCCCGGCTGGGAGTCCTCCCGGTCGACCAGGGTACGGTTCAGGCCCGCGAAAAGGGCCAGATCGCCGTTGATGCGCACGGGGAGCCAGCGGTCGGCGAGCTGCGTGCCCGGGCCGACCAGGCCGCGCGCGGTCTGTGGGTTGTGATAGCGGCCGAACCCGGCTTCGGGGAGCGGGTTGGCTGCGATGATGCGGGCGCCGCGCCGCTTGGCCTGTTCGAGCGCGCTGAGCATGCGGGGGTGGCAGGTGCCGGGGTTCTGGCCCACGATGATGATCAAGTCCGCGTAATCGGTGATGTCGGAGATCGTGATGAGACCTTTTCCGACGCCGATGGTCGCGCTCAGGGCCTCGCCGCTCGACTCGTGGCACATGTTCGAGCAGTCGGGCAGATTGTTCGTGCCGAGCCTGCGCGCCAGCAACTGGTAGAGGAAGGCGGCCTCGTTGCTCGTCCGGCCGCTGGTGTAGAAGACGGCACGGTTCGGATCGGCGAGGCCGAGCAGGCGATCGGCGGTGAGCGCGAGCGCGTCCTCCCACGAGATGGGCGCGTAGTGCGTCGCGCCGGGGGCGAGGTGCATCGGCTGGGTCAGCCGGCCCTGCGACTCCAGCCAGTGACCGTCCCGCTCCCGCAGGTCAGCGACGGAGTGCTCGGCGAAGAACGCCGCGTCGACGCGTTTGCGTGTGGCCTCCCAGGCGACGGCCTTCGCGCCGTTCTCGCAGAACTCCGCGATCTTCCGGTGGTCGGGATCGGGGTCGCCCCACGCACAGCTCGGACAGTCGAAACCGTCTACGTGGTTCACCTTCAACAGCGTCTGCAGACTCCGCTTCGGCCCCATTTCGGCCATGGAATACCGCGCGGATTCGGTGATGCCGTGAATTCCGACGCTGGCCTTCTCGGGTCCTGACGAGGTCACGTCTGATACGGGCGGGTTGATCGGTTTCTCAGTCATGACTGCCTCTTTGCCCTATATGTGGACTATCGTATGCGAGAGCAAAGTCGATCGCAGCCGTCGCCTCGCTCCGAGCAATGCCCGGCCGTCAAGGCAGCCGGTCTTCTACCGGGCGTATCGGGGCAAACCGCAGCCAGGTCCGGCACCCTCCCCTGACGTCGACGAAGTCGTCGGCTGGCGTGGACGGGCGGCCTGGTCGGAACCGCCGTGGTGCTTCACGTCGTAGACCCGGTCTCCGACGAGACCGACCGCGCCGGTGCCCTTGGGGCCGGGGGCGATGACGGCGACCGGGCCGTCGACGGGCCGCTTGTCGATGCCTGTCGCGCTGAGACCCTTCCAAGGGTTGGGGCGGGGAATGCCGACATTGACGGAGAGCAGCTTCACCGCCGGGGGTCAGGCCGGCCACTCTCGGATCACCGGGGCGTTTCGCAGGTGAACTCGTCACGTGGGGTGTAGTGGGTGCGGAACGGCTCCCGCCTCACTTCCTTGCCGTCGTTGTGGAAGACCCGCTCGACGGTGACGTCGAAGCCCTCGAGCGGGGTCTGCGGCACGCATTTCTTGTCGGCGCTCACCTTCTGCTCCGGCTCTTTCACATTGCTGCGGGGCCCCTTGACCGATGTGATCCGGTCGTAATTCCTGGTGCCGAGGAAGGCGATGGTCACCGAGGTGTCGGTGGACTCGGCCTGGACGTAGACGGCGTTGCCGGAGTCGTTGGCGAACCTGAGATCGAGGCTGCCCCAGGCGACCGTCGCCTCCCGGCCCTCCGGGTAACGCTCGAGGTGGAAGGAGTGGGCGCCGGGCACCGAGCAGCCGCGCAGCCGCGCAGCCAGTCCAGCTCCTGGGTGAGCTCCCTCGCCGGCTGGAAGCGCCGTCCAACGGCGTTCAGCTTTCGGCGACCGCTGGGCTTGGCCTTGCACTGAATCGGGATGGGTGACTTGCTGCCCCCGCTTGGTCATCTCCCGATGCCGGCTGACGCTTTACGCCTGTGGAGGCCGTGGCGGGATTCGAACCCGCGTAACTCGCTTTGCAGGCGAGCCCCTGAACCACTCGGGCACACGGCCGGGACCGAGACCGACTCGACTGCCGTGGCGGGATTCGAACTCGCGTGACTCCCCGCGAGCGGAGCTCGCTGATGGATGCAGCGCAGGCGAGCCCCTGAACCACTTGGGTACACGACCGTGTCTGAACTCGGTGCAGTGACCGTAGGTCGGGGTGGAGTGAGGGCTCAAGGGCATCGGGCGGGCTGCAACGTGACTGCCATACGCAGTTCATGAAAGGGGCCGAGAGGAGGGGTGTACGACCAAGGTCCCATGAGGGGACCCATCTCGCGACAGGGGTCAAAGTGCCGTGTGGCCCTTACTCTGGCGGTCATGACCGCCCCGAAGCCGCATGACGCAGATGTCGTGGAAGCCGATGGCCTGACCTCCCTTCCCCCGGCGGACGAGACCGTGCTGGGGCGGACCTATCGGGCGCTGAGCTTCGGGATCGTCTCCGTGGTGCTGCTCATCGCGTTCGAGGCGACGGCGGTCGGTACGGCGATGCCCGTCGCGGCGCGGGAGTTGGACGGGGTGCCGCTGTACGCGTTCGCGTTCTCCGGGTACTTCACGACGAGTCTGTTCGGGATGGTGCTCTCCGGGCAGTGGTCGGACCGGCGTGGGCCCCTCGGGCCGTTGACTACGGGCATCGCCTCCTTCGGGGCCGGGCTGTTGCTGTCGGGGACGGCCGGGGCGATGTGGGTGTTCATCCTGGGGCGGGCCGTGCAGGGGCTCGGCGGCGGGCTGGTGATCGTCGCGCTGTACGTCGTCGTCGGGCGGGCGTATCCGGAGCGGCTGCGGCCGGCCATCATGGCCGCGTTCGCCGCGAGCTGGATCCTGCCGTCGATCGTCGGCCCGCTCGCCGCCGGCACGGTGACCGAGCAGCTCGGGTGGCGGTGGGTGTTCATCGGGATACCCGTGCTCGTCGTCTTCCCACTCGCGCTCGCGCTGCCGCAGATACGGCGCCGGGCCGCCGGACCGGTACCCGCGGCGGAGCCTTCTCCGTCCGGCCGATCCGACCGACCCCCCTCCTTCGACCGCCGCCGCATCCGCCTGGCCCTGGCCATCTCCGTCGGCGCCGGCCTGCTCCAGTACGCGGCCCAGGACCTGCGCCCGCTCTCGCTCCTGCCGGGCGCGGCCGGACTGGCCCTGCTGGTGCCGGCCGTGCTCGGACTGTTGCCCAGGGGCACCTACCGGGCCGCTCGCGGGCTGCCGTCCGTCGTGCTGCTGCGCGGCGTCGCGGCGGGGTCCTTCATCGCCGCGGAGTCCTTCGTGCCGCTGATGCTGGTGACGCAGCGCGGGCTCAGTCCGACGCTGGCCGGGTTCTCGCTCGCCGCGGGCGGCGGGACGTGGGCGCTGGGCTCGTGGGTGCAGTCGCGGTCGCGGTTCGAAGCGTATCGGGAGCGGTTGACGACTCTCGGCATGCTGCTGGTGGCGGCGGCCATCGCCACCGCGCCGAGTGTGCTGATCGACTCCGTGCCCGTCTGGACCCTGGCCGTCGCCTGGGCCTTCGGTTGCTTCGGCATGGGCCTCGTCATCTCCTCCACGAGCGTGCTCCTGCTCAAGCTCTCCGCCCCCGAGGAGGCCGGCACCAACTCCGCCGCCCTCCAGATCTCCGACGGCCTCTCCAACGTCGTCCTGCTCTCCGCCGGAGGCGCCGCCTTCGCCGGCCTCGGCGGCGGCACGGTCACCCACACCCCCACCGACACCACCGCCTCCCACCCGGCCGCCTTCACCGCGGTGTTCCTGCCGATGGCGGTGGTGGCGCTGGTGGGGGCGTGGGTGACCACGCGGTTGCGGGAGCGGTGAGAGCCGTTGGGCGGTGGGCTGTTCGGCACGGGCGGCACGGGGCGGGCCGTAATACGGTCGCCCGTTCCCGACGGCGCTCCCTATCGTCAGCGGCGTGACCGATTTCACCATCTCCCTCCCGCCGCACGTCCGGCAGGAGCTCGACGACCTCGCGGACGCCACCGGCCGCCTCCCCGAGGACATCGCGCTGGACGCCGTACTGCACAGGTTGGCGCGGGAGTCGTCGGCGGTGCGGGGCACGGCGGAGTCGCTCGCGGTCGCGCATGCCGATCTGCTGCGCAGGCTCGGCGAATGACCAGACACCTCACCGTCGCGGAGGTCACGACGATCGCCCGGATCGCCTTCGGCGGGCGTGCCCCCGAGGTCCGCCGGACCGGGCTGTTCGTCTCCGCCGTGCACCGCCCGCGCGCCCGCATGTTCGGCACGGCGGCCTACGAGGACCTGCACGAGCAGGCGGCCGCTCTGCTGCACGCCATCGCGACGAACCACCCCCTCGTGGACGGGAACAAGCGCACGGCCTGGCTGGCCGCCGCGACCTTCCTCGGGGTCAACGGCGTCGACCTCACGGGCTGCGACCAGGACACCGCGTACGCCCTGGTCATCGATGTCGCCTCCGGGGACGAGAGCGACATCCGCCTCATCGCCGAGCGCATGCGGCGGCTGTGACGTGGATCCCACCCTGGCATGACCCGGGCTTGTCCGCGCATGGGCAGTGGTGGGCCGCCGGTAGGGTGGCCCGGTTGTCATACGTAGCCGAGCCGTCAGGCTCCCCTCGAACGAGCCGCCCGACCCCCAACGGAGACCGTGACTACCACCGCCGGCACCAGCTCTGCCTCGCACCACCTGTCCCCGGCGTTCCCCGGCCGCGCCCCCTGGGGTACCGCCAGCAAGCTGCGCGCCTGGCAGCAGGGCGCGATGGAGAAGTACATCCAGGAGCAGCCGCGGGACTTCCTGGCGGTCGCCACCCCCGGCGCCGGCAAGACGACCTTCGCGCTGACGCTGGCGTCCTGGCTGCTGCACCACCACGTCGTGCAGCAGGTCACCGTGGTGGCCCCGACCGAGCACCTGAAGAAGCAGTGGGCGGAGGCCGCGGCCCGCATAGGCATCAAGCTCGACCCGGAGTACAGCGCCGGGCCGCTCGGCCGGGAGTACCACGGGGTCGCCGTGACGTACGCGGGCGTCGGTGTGCGGCCGATGCTCCACCGCAACCGCGTCGAGCAGCGCAAGACCCTGGTCATCCTCGACGAGATCCACCACGCCGGTGACAGCAAGTCCTGGGGCGAGGCCTGTCTGGAGGCCTTCGAGCCCGCCACCCGCCGGCTGGCCCTCACCGGTACGCCCTTCCGGTCCGACACCAACCCCATCCCCTTCGTGACGTACGAGGAGGGGAACGACGGAATCCGTCGGTCCGCCGCCGACTACACCTACGGCTACGGCAACGCCCTGGCCGACAACGTCGTCCGGCCCGTCATCTTCCTCTCCTACAGCGGCAACATGCGCTGGCGCACCAAGGCCGGTGACGAGGTCGCCGCGCGGCTGGGCGAGCCCATGACCAAGGACGCCATCAGCCAGGCCTGGCGGACCGCCCTCGATCCGCGCGGTGAGTGGATGCCGGCCGTGCTGCGCGCCGCCGACCAGCGGCTGACCGAGGTCAGGAAGGCCATCCCGGACGCCGGCGCGCTCGTCATCGCCTCCGACCAGGACTCGGCGCGTGCGTACGCCAAGCTGATCCGCGAGATCACCGGCAGCAAGGCGACCCTCGTGCTGTCCGACGACGCCGGCGCCTCCGAGCGGATCGACGAGTTCAGCGCGAACACCGACCGGTGGATGGTCGCCGTGCGGATGGTGTCCGAGGGCGTCGACGTGCCACGCCTCGCGGTGGGCGTGTACGCCACCACCATCTCCACTCCGCTCTTCTTCGCGCAGGCCGTCGGCCGTTTCGTACGGTCCCGGCGGCGCGGCGAGACGGCCTCCGTGTTCCTGCCGACCGTGCCGGACCTGCTCTCCTTCGCCAACGAGATGGAGCGCGAGCGGGACCACGTCCTCGACAAGCCCAAGAAGGAGGGCGAGGAGGACCCGTACGCCGAATCCGAGAAGGAGATGGAGGAGGCGAACAAGGAGCAGGACGAGGACACCGGCGAGCAGGACATGCTGCCCTTCGAGGCGCTGGAGTCCGACGCGGTCTTCGACCGGGTCATGTACAACGGCGCCGAGTTCGGCATGCAGGCCCACCCGGGGAGCGAGGAGGAGCAGGACTACCTCGGCATCCCGGGGCTGCTGGAGCCCGACCAGGTGCAGCTGCTGCTCCAGAAGCGGCAGGCCCGGCAGATCGCGCACAGCCGCAAGAAGCCGGACGAGGAGGCCGACCTGCTCGAAGTGCCCGCCGAGCGGCGGCCGGTGGTCTCCCACAAGGAGATGATGGAGCTGCGGCGGCAGCTCAACACGATGGTCGGCGCGTACGTCCACCAGAGCGGCAAGCCGCACGGCGTGATCCACACGGAGCTGCGGCGCGTGTGCGGGGGGCCTCCGGCGGCCGAGGCCACGGCGGGGCAGCTACGGCAGCGGATCGCCAAGGTGCAGGAGTGGGCCACGCGCATGAAGTGACCCCCGGGTCGTACGTATGCGGGCAAAGGGCGCCAGTCGGTCCTGGACGGTGCCCGGATTCTGGACGGAGCCTTCCGCTCAGCGAACTCCCTTCGCTACTGTCCGGCTACGCATACGCCCCGTGGCAGCGCCGCCGCGGAGCGCAGCCGTGAAGCGACGCGGCCCGGACAGGCCGGGCCGCCGGCCGATCGGCGGCCTCTGAAGCGCGTCGCCGACGGGACTCGGTGACGCATCCGCCGACCAGGGGGCCGTCGACCTCACCACTAAGGAGTGGGCGTCGTGACCGCGGAGACCTCCCAGACGCTCGACAGGGGACTGCGTGTCCTCAAGCTGCTCGCCGACACGGACCACGGGCTGACCGTGACCGAGCTCTCCCTCAAACTGGGCGTCAACCGGACCGTGGTGTACCGGTTGCTCGCCACGCTGGAACAGCACGCGCTGATACGCCGTGACCTGGGCGGACGTGCCCGGGTCGGGCTCGGCGTGCTGCGTCTGGGGCGGCAGGTCCATCCCCTCGTACGGGAGGCCGCGATGCCGGCGCTGCGGTCGCTGGCCGAGGACATCGGCGCGACGGCGCACCTGACCCTGGTCGACGGCTCGGACGCGCTCGCCGTGGCCGTGGTGGAGCCGACCTGGACGGACTATCACGTCGCCTACCGGGCCGGCTTCCGTCACTCCCTGGACCGGGGCGCCGCCGGGAAGGCGATACTCGCGGCCCGGCAGCACCCGATGAGGGACCCGGGCTTCACCCTGACCCACGGGGAGCTGGAGGCCGGCGCGTGCGGGGCGGCGGCGCCGCTTCTGGGTGTGACGGGCGTCGAGGGCAGTGTGGGCGTGGTGATGCTGGCGGACGTGGTGCCGGAGCGCGTGGGGGCCAGGGTCGTCGAGGCGGCACGAGAGGTCGCGGACGCGCTGCGCTGACGTGCGCGGACGCGCTGCGCTGACGTGCGCGGATCCCTCCTGTCGGGTCCCGGGTGACCTGGGCCCGGCCCGATTCCGTGCCCGAGTTAGATTGATCCCGTGTTCTCTCGCCTCACGCGCCCCCAGGCCATCGCCGTCTGTGCCCTGCCCGTCGTGGGTCTGCTCGCCACGGCGGTGTTCGCGCCGCTGCCGTTCTCGGTGGCGCAGCCCGGGCAGACGACGAACGTGCTCGGCGAGGACAAGGGCTCCCCGGTGATCACGATCTCGGGCGCGCCGACCCGGAACACCCCTGGCCAGCTGCGTATGACCACCATCGTCGCGACCTCACCGGACACCCGGGTCTCGCTCCCGGACATCATCGACAACTGGTTCCGCACGGACCGGGCGGTCATGCCGCGCGACGCGATCTACCCGAGCGGCGACACCGTCCAGGAGATCGAGCGGCACAACGAGAAGCAGATGAAGGAGTCCCAGGACGCGGCGACGCAGGCCGCGCTGAACTATCTCGGCCTCGACGACAAGGACGTCAAGGTCGGCCTGAGGCTCGCGGACGTGGGCGGGCCCAGTGCGGGGCTGCTGTTCTCCCTGGGGATCATCGACAAGCTCGACGGTGACGGCACCGGTGGTGATCTGACCGGGGGCCGTGTCATCGCCGGCACCGGCACGATCGCCGCCGACGGCACGGTCGGGGCGGTGGGCGGCGTCGCCCTCAAGACCCAGGCCGCCAAGCGGGACGGGGCGACCGTGTTCCTCGTCCCGAAGGCGGAGTGCGCGGACGCGCGGGCCGAACTGCCGAAGGGCCTGCGGCTGATTCCGGTGACCACGCTGAAGAGCACGGTGAGTTCCCTGGTGGCCCTGGAGACGGGCAAGGGGTCCGTGCCCAGCTGTTAGTGGGCGGCGGCTGCCGTCCCCGGCCGGGTGGCGAGCCTTAATCCGACCTCCACGAGGGTCCAGCCGAGGCGGGTACGGAGGCCATGTCTGTTCCGGGCGGCAGGGTGCAGGACGTCGGCTTCGGCACGGAGGTCGGCGGCGCGGGCGTGGTGCAGGGCGAGGTGGATGTCCGGGTGCATGGGTGATGGCCTCTCACAGCTTCGTCTGACTGGGGAAGACGTGCGTGTGGACGCGCACCGTTTCCGCGTCCGGGGTGCCCTCGGGCAGAGGGTGGTAGCTCTGAACCAGGTCGTGCATCTTGCCGATCAGCTCACGGGCGAGTTCCGGAGTGAGTCGCAGGGTGAAGTCGCTCAGATCGGTGGCGCCGTCCCACTCCTCGGCCCAGTCGCTCGCGGTGCCGAGCCAGGTCGCGACCTCTCGGGTGTGCACGTTCGCGATCTCGTAGCGGAACACGGCGACGGCTCCGCGCACGGCCGGGTCCGGGTCCTTGATCAGGGTCTCGTCGAGTTGGACGCCCTGGTCCACGGCCTTCCACCAGCGCTCCCGTCCCTTGCCGCGCTCCGGGTCGTCCGCGACGAATCCGTGCGCGGCGAGTTGCCGTAGGTGGTAGCTGGTCGCGCCGCTCGACTCGCCCAGCTTCTCCGCCAGTTGGGAGGCGGTGGCGGGACCGCCGCGCCGCAGCGCGATCAGCAGCTGCATCCGCAGGGGATGAGCCAGTCCGCGCAGGGAGCGGGCATCGAGCAGTCGGGGAGCCGGTTCTTCGGGCATGCGTACAAAGGTAGCGTTGCAAAGGAGCCTTTGCAACGGCTTCTTTGTAAGTCACCCCTCCCTGACCAACCCCTCCTCGACCATCCACTCCAACGCCACCTGATGCGGATCCTCCCCCTCCACATCCACCTTCGCGTTCAGCGTCCGCGCCACCGTGTTGTTCAGCCTCGCCGTCACCGGGTCCAGCACATCCGCGATCGCCGGCCACCGCCTGAGGGTCTTCGCGTTGATCATCGGTGCGGCGTTGTAGTTGGGGAAGAACTTCCTGTCGTCCGCCATGACCGCCAGATTCATGGAGTTGATGCGCCCGTCGGTGGTGAACACCTCCCCGTACGGGCAACTCCCCTTCGACGTCTGGGTGTAGATGATCCCCGTGTCCATCTGCGTGACGTTCCGCGCCGGCAGCTCCATCCCGTACGCCCGCTGCATGCCCGGCAACCCGTCCGCCCGGTTCGCGAACTCGACCTCCACGCACAGCTTCACCGCCCCCGGGTCGGACTTCGCCAGCTTCGCCACGTCCGACAGGGTCTTCGTGCCGTACTTCTTCGCGTTCTCCTGGTTCATGGCCAGCGCGTAGGTGTTGTTCAGGGACGACGGCCGCAGCCAGGTCAGCCCGTTCGCCGCGTCGGCCTTCCGGACCGCCTCCCACTGCTCGCGCGGATCGGTGACCGGCTTGCTGTTCCCCAGATACGTGATCCAGGCCGTGCCCGTGTACTCGTACCCGGCGTCGGCGTCGCCCTTGCGGACGGCCTCGCGGCTGCCGATGGAACCCTGGATGCCCGTGCGGTCGAGTACTTCCGCCCCGGCCGCCTCCAGGGCGATGCCCATGATCGCGCCGAGGATCAGCCCCTCGGTGAAGGACTTGGACGTCACCGTCAGGCTCGCGCCCTTCAGCGGCTCGCCCCGCCCGACCGACCCGGGCCGCACGTCGTCCGCCATGGGGGAGCCGCTGGTCAGTCCGCAGCCCGCGACCGGCAGTCCCGCGACCAGCAGCCCCGCTGCCACCAGGGACGGACGCCGTCTCATGGCTGGAGCCCCCGCGGCCGCAGGAGCACCTCCGCCAGCGAGGCCAGCCAGTCCACCAGCAGCGCCAGGACCACCGTGAGGACCGAGCCCAGCACCAGCACCGGCATCCGCTGGTTGGTGATCCCGGTCGTGATCAGCACGCCGAGCCCCGCCGCCCCCGCCGAAGACCGCCAGGGTCGCGGTGCCGACGTTCAGGACGAGGGCCGTGCGGACACCCGCCAGGATCAGCGGGACCGCCAGCGGCAGTTCCGACCCGGGTCAGGACTCCCACCGGCGACATGCCGATGCCCCGCGCCGCTTCCAGCAGCGTCGGGTCGTTCGCCTTCAGCCCGGTGATCGTGTTCGACAGCACGGGCAGCACGGCGTAGGCGATGATGCCGATCAGGGCGGCCCTGCGGCCGATGCCCAGCCAGATGACGAGGAGCGCCAGCAGGCCGATCGCGGGCGTCGCCTGGCCCATGTTGGCGAACGCCATCGCCACCGGAGTGGCCCTGCGGAACGCCGGGCGGGTCAGCAGGATGCCCAGCGGGATCGCGATGATCAGCACGAAGAACGTGGAGATCGCGGTCAGTTGGATGTGCTGCCACAGGGCCTTGGAGACCTGGCCGCCCGACAGGGCGTTCCGGGTCAGCGCGTCCAGGTCGGCCTGCCGGAACCAGAGCCAGGTGGCCAGCAGTACGGCCACCAGGACGGCGGGCAGCACGGTCAGCTTCTGCCAGCCGACGTGCCGGGGCGGCGGGCCGGGTGGCGTCCGGGGCGCCTCGGCCTCCTCCTCGTCCGCCGGCTCGGGGGCGGCTCGCACCGGCCCGGGAGCGGTCACCGCGTCCCTCCGAAGCCGCCCACACCCGTGACGCTTCCGCCGCCCTCCTGCTCCGCGTGCGTCTGCGCCGCGCGCAGTTCCTCCAGCTCGTGCTGGTGCTCCAGCGCGTCCAGCCGGTCGGCCTCCAGCATGTCGTGCACGGAGTTGAGGAGCGTCTCCATGTCGACGACACCGGTGTACTCACCGCGCCGCCCCGTGACCGCCACCCGCCCGGTGTTGTCGGTGAGCACCGCCTCCAGCGCGTCCCGCAGGGTCGCGTCCCGGGTGACCGTGTCGTGCACCAGCGTCCCGGCGCGGGCCAGCGAGCCCCGGGCCCGCATCAGGTCGCCGCGCCTGAGCCACTTGTAGGGGCGGCCGAGCCGGTCGAGCAGCAGGACCTCGTTGATGCCGCCGGCCCGCAGCCGGTTGAAGATCTGCTGCAACGGGTCGTCGATCATCACCGTCGGATAGTCGGTGATCTCCACGTCCCGTACGCGGGTCAGGTTCAGCCGCTTCAGCGCCGCCCCGGCGCCGACGAAGCCCGACACGAAGTCGTCCGCCGGGTTGGTGAGGATCGCCTCCGGGGTGTCGAACTGCGCGATGTGGGACCGCTCGCGCAGCACGGCGATCCGGTCGCCGATCTTGATCGCCTCGTCGAAGTCGTGCGTGACGAAGACGATCGTCTTGTGCAGCTCGTGCTGGAGCCGGATCAGCTCGTCCTGGAGATGTTCACGGGTGATCGGGTCCACCGCCCCGAACGGCTCGTCCATCAGCAGCACCGGGGGATCGGCGGCGAGGCCCGGGCCACGCCCACCCGCTGCTGCTGGCCGCCGGAGAGCTGGCGTGGGTAGCGGCCGTGGAACTCGCCGGGGTCGAGGCCGACGAGGTCGAGCAGTTCCTCGGTCCGCGCCCTGATCCGGGCCTTCGGCCAGCCGATCATCCTCGGTACCAGCGCGATGTTCTGCGCGACCGTCATGTGCGGGAAGAGCCCGGCGGACTGGATGGCGTAACCGACCTTGCGGCGCAGCCCGACCGGGTCGATGTCGGTGACGTCCTCACCGCCCATGCGGATACGGCCGCCGGTCGGCTCGATCAACCTGTTGATCATCTTGAGCGTGGTCGACTTGCCGCAGCCCGAGGGCCCGACGAGGACGACGACCTCGCCCGCCTTGATCTCCATGCTCACGTTGTCCACGGCCGGCTGCGCACTGCCGGGGTACCGCTTGGTCAGGCCCTCCAGCTCGATCGAGGCCCCGTGGTCGCCGGTCTCAGGCACGGATTCCCCCGGGAATGGTCAGCCGCCCGATCAGGACGTACGCGGCGTCGAACAGCAGCGCCAGGACGATGATGCCGAGCGTGCCCGCGAGGACCTGGTTGAGCGCGTTGGCGCTGCCGAGTGAGGCGAGGCCGCGGAAGATGACGTTGCCGAGGCCGGGGCCGGAGGCGTACGCCGCGATGGCCGCGATGCCCATCAGCATCTGGGTCGCGACCCGGATCCCGGTCAGGATCGGCGGCCAGGCCAGCGGCAGCTCGATCCGCAGCAGCCGGGCCGACCGGGACATGCCGATGCCGGTGGCCGCGTCCACCAGCGCCGGATCGACCCCGCGCAGCCCGACGATCGCGTTGCGCACGACCGGCAGCAGCCCGTACAGCGTCAGCGCGATCACCGTCGGAGGTACGCCCAGCCCCACCACCGGGATGAGCAGACCGATCAGGGCGAGCGCCGGCACGGTCAGGATGGTGGCGGTGGCCGTGGTGGCGAGGTTCCCGGCCCACTCGCTGCGGTAGGTGGCGACGCCGATCAGGATCCCGAGCACGGCCGCGACGACCATGCACTGGAAGACGGCGCTCGCGTGCTGGTAGGCGTCCGTGAGCAGCTGCTGGTGCCGGCCGGCCAGATACTCCCAGAAGTTCACACGCGCTCACCCCTGACTTCAGGTCTCCTCCGCGGCCTGCTCCACCAGCGGGATGATCCGCAGCGGAACGGGGTTCTCCATGACGATCGCCGTGGAGGCCCGGACGATGCCATCAAAACCGACGACCCGGTCGATCACACGCTGGAGATCGGCGTTCGAGCGGGCCACCAGCCGGCACAGCATGTCCCCGCTGCCGGTGGTGGTGTGCAGCTCCAGCACCTCGGGAACGGTCGCCAAGTGGGCCCGCACATCGGCGCCTTGGCCCTGCCGGATCTGGAGCGTCGCGAACGCCGTGACCGGGTAGCCGAGCGCCGCCGGGTCCACCTCCGGGCCGAAGCCGCGGATGACTCCGTTCGACTGAAGCCGGTCCAGCCGCGCCTGCACGGTGCCCCGGGCCACGCCCAGCCGCCGGGACATCTCCAGCACCCCGATGCGCGGCTCCCGGGCCAGCAGCAGGATGATCCGGCCGTCCAGATGATCGATCGCCACAGCAGCCTCCCGGCATGGTCATCCTGTACAGAAGGGCCGCCGATACGGCCGTAATGCTGACCAGATTGCCCAGCCAAAACGCAAACTATTGCGCACCTTGCCGGTCGGGGAGACCCTGCGGCTATGACGCAGACCACACACCACACTCCCGACACCGCCCGGCAGGCCGACCCCTTCCCGGTCAAGGGAATGGACGCGGTCGTCTTCGCCGTGGGCAACGCCAAGCAGGCGGCGCACTACTACTCCACCGCCTTCGGCATGAAGCTGGTCGCCTACTCCGGACCGGAGAACGGCAGCCGCGAGACCGCTGCCTACGTCCTGGAGAACGGCTCCGCCCGCTTCGTCCTCACCTCGGTCATCAAGCCGTCCAGCGACTGGGGCCACTTCCTCGCCCGGCACGTGGCCGAGCACGGCGACGGCGTCGTCGACCTCGCCATCGAGGTGCCGGACGCCCGCGCCGCCTATGCGTACGCACTGGAACACGGCGCCCGCTCGGTCGCCGAGCCGTACGAGCTGAAGGACGAGCACGGCACGGTCGTCCTGGCCGCCATCGCCACCTACGGCGAGACCCGCCACACCCTGGTCGAGCGCTCCGGCTACGACGGCCCGTACCTGCCCGGCTTCGTGGCGGCCCGGCCGATGGTCGAGCCGCCCGCGCAGCGCACCTTCCAGGCGATCGACCACTGCGTCGGCAACGTCGAGCTCGGCCGGATGAACGAGTGGGTCGGCTTCTACAACAAGGTGATGGGCTTCACGAACATGAAGGAGTTCGTGGGCGACGACATCGCCACCGAGTACAGCGCGCTGATGTCGAAGGTCGTCGCCGACGGCACGCTCAAGGTCAAGTTCCCGATCAACGAGCCGGCCATCGCCAAGAAGAAGTCCCAGATCGACGAGTACCTGGAGTTCTACGGCGGCGCGGGCGTCCAGCACATCGCCCTCAACACCAACGACATCGTCCAGACGGTGCGCACCATGCGCGCGGCCGGCGTGGAGTTCCTCAACACGCCCGACTCGTACTACGACACGCTGGGGGAGTGGGTCGGCGAGACCCGGGTCCCGATCGACACCCTGCGCGAGCTGAAGATCCTCGCCGACCGCGACGAGGACGGCTACCTGCTGCAGATCTTCACCAAGCCGGTCCAGGACCGCCCGACCGTCTTCTTCGAGATCATCGAACGCCACGGCTCGATGGGCTTCGGCAAGGGCAACTTCAAGGCCCTGTTCGAGGCGATCGAACGAGAGCAGGCCCGCCGCGGCAACCTCTGACCCCGACGGCCGCACCAGTCCGTGCGGGTGTCACGGGGCACCCGCACGGTCTCATTCCCCGGCAGTCTCCGGCAGCTCGTCGACCGGCGGCTCACCCAGCGCCTCCAGCGCAGCCCGGGCCGCGGGCACGTGCAGCGGCGAGAAGTGCGGGTTGATCCGCAGCGCCTCCGCGAGGCGCCGCCGGGCCGCGCCGTACCGTTCCAGCTCCCGTTCGATCATGCCGCGGTGGTACGCGTACACCGCGCTGCGCACCCGCCCCCCTGCTCCCCCTCCGTCGCCCGCACCGCGAACCGGAGGGCCTCCTCGTGGCGCCCGGCCCGGTGCAGCGCCCAGCCCAGCGCGTCGGCGACCTCGGTCCCGGGCTGGCGGCGCCACTCCGCCCGCAACCGCCGTACCGCCTCCCGCGGATCGCCGTGGTCCGCCTCGAACTGACCCAGCACCAGCTCCTCGTCGGCCCCGCCCGCGGCGGCGCCCCGCACCCGCTCCCGCAGCAGGTCGTACTGCACCCGGGCCGCCTCCGGCATGCCCAGCGACTCGTACAACTCACCCAGCTCCAGGGCGTACCGGGGGCAGGGCTGCTTGGTGAGGGCCACCCGGTACGCGTTCAGCGCCTCCGTCGTGCGGCCCAGGGCCGCCAGCGCCCGGCCCTGCCCGGCCTGCGCCGCCCGCTGGTCCGGGTCGAGGCGCACCGCCTCCTGGAAGTGCCGCAGCGCGTCCTGAAGGTCCCCGCGTTCCCAGGCCAGCTGCCCGGCCCGCTCCAGATAGGCCGCCCGCTCGGCCGGTGCCCGCGCGCCCGACGCCGCGTCCGCCAGCGAGGCCGCCGCGTCCTCCCGCCAGCCCCGGTCCCGGTAGACGGCCGCGGCCCGCGCCAGCACGGCGGGCCCCGAGCGCAGCTCCGTCAGCCGGTCCAGCGTCCGCTTGGCCGCCGCGTGCTCGCCGAGCCCGGTGTAGGCGTCGATGAGCAGCGGGTACGTCGTCCACCGCCGGGGCTCCAGCTTCAGCGCCGCCTCGCCCCAGCGGCGCGCGGCGGGGAAGTCCCGGCGCGCGTTGGCCAGCGCGGCCAGCCCGGCCAGGGCCCGCGTGTTCCCCTTCGGCCGGACCCTCAGCGACGTACGCAACGCCTTCTCGGCACGCGGGTAGTACGCCGGGTCCGCCAGCCGCCGCCCCTGCTCCACGTAGGCCGCCCCGAGCACCGCCCAGGACCGCGCGTCCCGCGGATGCGCCCGCAGCCGCTTCTCCCGCTCGTCGATCAGCTCCGCCAGGTCGGGCAGCGCGGCCGGCACCCCGGCGTTGACCGCCGCCATGGCCAGCGCCCCCGGCGACGGCGGAGCGGGCTCGGCCGGGCGCTCCCACGGCAGCAGTACCAGCACCCCGCCGAGCACGGCACAGCCAGCGACGGAGGCGAGCACCACCCGCCGGGTGCGGAAGCGGCCCTCAGGGGGCTTCTGCTGGTTCTCCATGGCGCTCACTGTGCGTCAGTACGACGACCACACCCGGGCAGGTGAAGGGTGCCGCCGACGGGGTTCACACCGATGGCCCCGGGTGCGAACCTGTGATCATGAGCCGTATCGAAGCGCCCAGCGACGAAACGACCGGCAACCTTCTCGACCTGCTGCTCAGCGGCCTGCCCGCCGAGGCGGTCCTCACCGACCCCGACGTCACGGCCTCCTATGCCCACGACATGGCGAGCTTCTGCCCGGCCGGCGTCCCGGCCGTGGTCGTCCTGCCCCGCACGGTGGAGCAGGTCCAGCACGTGATGCGCACCGCCACCGCCCTGCGCGTCCCGGTCGTCCCGCAGGGCGCCCGCACCGGACTGTCCGGCGCCGCGAACGCCTCCGACGGCTGCATCGTGCTGTCCCTGACCAAGATGGACCGGATCCTGGAGATCAACCCGGTCGACCGCATCGCCGTCGTCGAGCCCGGCGTGATCAACGCCGCCCTCTCCCGGGCCGTCGGGGAACACGGCCTGTACTACCCGCCGGACCCCTCCAGCTGGGAGATGTGCACCATCGGCGGCAACATCGGCACGGCCTCGGGCGGCCTGTGCTGCGTGAAGTACGGCGTCACCGCCGAGTACGTCCTCGGACTGGACGTGGTGCTGGCCGACGGGCGGCTCATGTCCACCGGCCGCCGCACCGCCAAGGGCGTCGCCGGGTACGACCTGACCCGGCTGTTCGTCGGCTCCGAGGGCTCGCTCGGCATCGTCGTACGGGCCGTGCTCGGCCTGCGCCCCAAGCCGCCCGGGCAGCTCGTGCTGGCCGCCGAGTTCGCCTCCGGGGCCGCCGCCTGCGACGCCGTGTGCCGCATCATGGAGGGCGGCCACGTCCCGTCACTCCTCGAACTCATGGACCGTACGACGGTCAAGGCCGTCAACGACCTGGCGCAGATGGGCCTCCCGGAGAGCACCGAGGCCCTGCTGCTCGCCGCCTTCGACACCACCGACCCGGCCGCCGACCTCGCCGCCGTCGGAGCGCTGTGCGAGGCCGCCGGTGCCACCCAGGTCGTCCCGGCCGACGACGCGGCCGAGTCCGAGCTGCTCCTCCAGGCGCGCCGGCTGTCGCTCACCGCGCTGGAGGCCGTCAAGGGCGTGACGATGATCGACGACGTGTGCGTGCCACGCTCCCGGCTCGCCGAGATGCTCGACGGGGTCGACCGGATCGCCGAGAAGTACCAGCTCACCATCGGGGTCGTCGCCCATGCGGGGGACGGCAACACCCACCCGACGGTGTGCTTCGACCCGGCCGACCCCGACGAGTCCCGGCGCGCCCGCGAGTCCTTCGACGAGATCATGGCCCTCGGCCTGGAACTCGGCGGCACCATCACCGGCGAGCACGGCGTCGGCGTGCTGAAGAAGGAGTGGCTGGCGCGCGAGATCGGCCCCGTCGGGATGGAGATGCAGCGGGCCGTCAAGCAGGCCTTCGACCCGCTGAACATCCTCAACCCGGGCAAGCTGTTCTGAAGTTCGCGTGTCCTCACCGGGCGAGCAGCTCGGCCAGCTCGTCGTCGAGACCGAGCTGCTCACCCTCCGTCCCCGGCGGGACCACCCGCAGCGTGCGCTCCAGCCACGCCGACACCGGGGCCGCAGGTGCCTCCAGCAGGGCGTCCCCGTCGGGTGAACTCAGCGCCACCAGCACCACGCTGCGCCCCTCCGCCTTCGTCGGCCACACCCGCACGTCCCCCCGCCCGCACGGCCGGAACACGCCCTCCACCAGCAGGTCCCGGGCGAACGTCCAGTGCACCGGGTGCGCGGAGTCGATGTGGAAGGTGACGTGGACGGCGTACGGATCGTCGGTGACGTACCCGAGCCGGGCCGGCACCGGGATCCGGCGCTCCGGCGACAGGACGAGTTTCAGCTCCAGTTCGCGTTCCACCACGGTGCGCATGGCGGTCTTCCCTTCTCTGCACGGCTGCCCGCGAGGGCCGGTCAGGAGGAGAGAGCGCGCGGGGGCGGCGGCATTACGCGCGTTGCCGGAAGTTTTTTCGCAGGGGGAGGCGCCGGGCCGCGCGATGCGTAGCACATCAGTGCTCGAAAGGGGTGGGTCCGGTGGGAGCGGCGGTGGGGGTTGCGCACGTCTGATAGATGTGGAGGCCCCCATTTGGCCCTCGAGCAGATACGGGACGACGGAGATGAGCGCCCCAACCCCGGCCCCCGGTGACGACAGGCCCCGCGAAGGTTATTACCCGGACCCGTCCATTCCTGGATATGTCCGGTACTGGAACGGTGCCTCCTGGGTACCGGGCACCAGCCGTCCCGCACCCAAGGACGGCGAGACGCTCGCGCCGCCGCCCGGTGCGGAACGGTCCGACGCCGCCGGCTCCGCCGCCGCTTCCGGCGCGGTCGAGGAAACCGGCCCGCACTTCTTCGACGAGGACCCGGCCGACGAGCCGTCCCCTGCCGACGCCCAGCACGGCAGCCGTCCCGAACCCGCGTCCGCCTGGGGCGCCGACCGCTCCCGCCAGTCCGGTTTCGGCGGCGACCAGGACCGCCGCGTCTCGTGGGGTGCACCGCAGGGCGCGCAGGGAGCAGCCCAGCAGGGAGCGGCTCAGCAGGGCGCGGACCCGAGGGTGCCGCACGCCGACCGGCAGCCGGCCGGGGAGTCCGCCCCACAGGGGGAGCCCCCGTCGCCCGCCGACCAGGAGGCGAACGCCGCGGCAGCCGGCAGCACGTTCGTCTTCCGCCGCCCGACGGGGAAGGCCGCAGGAGGCGCCTCCGCCGATGCCCCCGACGAGGGCACGATGACGTTCCGCGCGGTGTCGCCGCGTCAGGGCCCGGCGGGGTCCGGGATCGGTGCGCAGGGCGGGCCGGGCGGATCCGGCGGGATCCCGGCAGGGCCTGGATTCGGCCCGCCAGG
>KE354502.1 GCA_000415505.1 Streptomyces afghaniensis 772 | reverse complement strand
GGGCCCACCGCTGGTACGCCTTCGGCACCGACGCCGGCGCGACCGGCCCCGAGGACAACAAGCTCGGCGGCGCCAAGATCGGCGACACCGGCATCTGGGTCGGCGACTACACCGTCCAGCCGGAGAACGGCGGACTCGGCGTCTACGCCCACGAGTACGGCCACGACCTCGGTCTGCCGGACCACTACGACACCTCCGGCGGCGGTGAGAACTCCACCGGCTTCTGGACCCTGATGTCCTCCGGCTCCTGGCTGGGCACCGGCAAGAACGAGATCGGCGACCTGCCCGGCGACATGACCGCCTGGGACAAGCTCCAGCTGGGCTGGCTCAAGTACGACACCGCGAAGGCCGCGACGAACTCGGTGAACGAGGTCGTCCAAACCCGCTAGAAGGACAAGGACACGTTCAACGCGTCCGCGCCCCGGGACGACGCCCAGTTCCTGAA
>KE354501.1 GCA_000415505.1 Streptomyces afghaniensis 772 | reverse complement strand
GGAGTTGGTTGACCACGCCGTTGTCGGAGTACATCCACGTCCAGGCGACACCGGCGGCGGCCCCGGGGATGATCTGCGGCAGGAAGAGCAGCGTGCGGGCCAGGGCTCCGGTGAAGCGGCCTTGCAGCTGCCGTAGTACGGAGGCGGTGATCAGGGCGATGGTCACCGGCAGGATGGTGAAGAAAAGGATCAGGTAGAAGGCGTGGAGCAGGGAGGAGAACTGCTCGTTGTCCGTGAAGACCTGGGTGTAGTTCTTCAGGCCCACCCAGGTGGAGGCGCCGACGCCGTCCCAGTCGTAGAAGGAGTACTGGATGGACAGCAGGACCGGGCGGAAGTTGAAGACGCCGTAGAAGGCGAGGGCGGGGAGGGCGAAGAGCCAGCCGGCCCACCGCCGGGCCCGGAGCCGGTGGTGGCGGCTGCGGGTGGCGGTGGCGCCGGCGGGCGACTTGATGGATCGCATACTGCTCAGCTGCTCTTCAGTGCGTCGGCGTAGGTGGTCTGGAGGGTCTCGACCATCGCGGCGGGCTCGACCTTGCCGGAGACCAGCAGCTGGAGCTGCTGGGTCAGCTTGGTGTTGAGGGCCGGGGCGGCGTTCTGCAGCCAGCTGTCGAAGCCGTTGTCGGCGGCGATCGCGGCGTAACCGGCCTGGATCTGCTCGGTCAGCGTGCCCGACAGCGACGGCTTGCCCGGGGCAGCCGTGCCGGAGGTCAGGGCGGCGTAGCCGTTGTCGACGGCGACCTTCGCGGCCTCGGGGGTGGTGAGGAAGTCCAGGAACAGCGCGGCGGCGTCCTTGTTCTTCGAGCGGGCGGCGATGGAGAAGGCGAGGGTGTTGCTGGTCATGCCCGCGTACGGGCCGTCCTGCGTGGCCGGCGGCATCGGGAAGACGCCGTACTTGCCCTTGAAGTTCTTGTCGAGGGCCTGCGTGATCCAGCTGCCCTGGAAGAAGAACAGGCCCTTGCCGCCGGTGAACTTGCCGTACGACGCCTCCTGGTTGAGGGCGTTGACGTCGGAGGCGAAGTAACCGGCCTTGATCCACTTCTGGAGCGTCTCGGTGGCCTTGACCGCCTCCGGGGTGTCCAGGTTTGCGCCCGGCTGGTGGTACACGATGTCGCTGAGCCTCTCGGCACCCATGTAGTCGCCCAGCAGCAGGTTGTAGAGGTGGCCGATCAGGCCGTCCTGGTTGGAGGCGACGATCGGGGTGATCCCGGACTTCTTCGCCTTGGCCATGACGGCTTCGAGGTCCGGGATGGAGCCGGGCACCTTCTTCATGCCGACCTTGGCGGCCAGCTCCTTGTTGTAGAAGACGCCGACCAGCGGGCCCGCCGAACCGCCCGCCTGATACAGCGGACCGCCACCGACCGCACCGTTCGACACCCGTCCGGGCGCGAGCGCGGAGGCGGGGACCTTCGAGCTCCAGCCGTACGCCTTGTCGTAGGCGTCGAGGTTGGTGAGCAGGTTGTCCTTGACGCCGCCGAGGAGGTCGTAGGGCTGGACGAGGTCGGGCGTGGAGTCGGAGGCCAGCAGCCTCGGCAGGACGGTGTTGTAGTTGTTGTCCGCCTCGACCCGCAGCTTCACCTTGATCTTCGGGTACTTGGCCATGAAGGCGTCAGCCAGGCCCTGTTCGTACGTCTGCAGGCCGGCCGCGGAGAACAGGGTCAACTCCGCCGGGGTGTCGGCGACAGCGGTGTTGACGGCGGTCGGCGTCGGGTTCGCCGCCGCGTCGGAGTCCGAGCCGGAGCCGGGAGCACTGCACGCGGCCAGCGTCACCAGCGCGGACACCGCGGCGACGGACGCCAGCGGGGCACGCAGGCGTCGGCCGGCGATTCTGACGGGGGAGGTGGGGTGCTGCTCGGGCATGATGCCTCCTCGCATCCATGCGGCTGCCGATCCAGGGCACCGTCGGCAGACAGAGGTCGGCGAGCTTCCCGACCGGGCCACAAGGGGTGCGAAGGTCGTTTCGGAAGCGTTTCCGTTCCCGAAAGAGTGAGGCGGCCGAGCAAGCCTGTCAAGTAACGAAGCCGCAACATACATGTGACGTGCTGAAACGATCAGATGGCCGACCAGGGCAGCGATCGGCATCATCGAGATTCTCGGAAACCCTTCCGAAGATTCCGGAAGCGTTTCCGATCCGCTCGGCCGGTGGGTTAGCCTTCCGGCATGGCGCAGAGCTCCCAGAAGATCAACATGGCCGACGTGGCCCGTGCCGCCGGCGTCTCGATGGCCACCGCCTCCCGCGCGCTCAACAACGACTACGGCGTATCCGAGGCCACCCGCCGCCGCGTCCTCGCGGTCGCCGAAGAGCTCTCCTACGTCGTCTCCCCCGAGGCGTCCCGCCTGGCCGGCGGCGCCACCGGCAGGGTCGCGGTGGTCGTACCGCACATCTCCCGCTGGTTCTTCGCGGCGCTGCTGGAGGGACTGGAGTCGGTCCTGCGCGCCGCCGACCTGGACGTGCTGCTCTACCACGTCGACGGCATCGAGGACCGCCACGACTTCTTCCGCCGCCTGCCCGCCCGCCGCAAGGTCGACGCCGTCGTGGTCCTGGCCTTCCCCGTCGGTGAGGAGGAGCAGCGCCGCCTGGAGCTGATGGGCGTCACGATCATCGCCGCGGGCGGCCAGCACGCGCCCTACCCGAACGTGTCCATCGACGACGAGACCGCCGGCCGCCAGGCCATGGACCACCTGCTCTTCCTGGGCCACCGCCGCATCGCGATGATCGCGGCAGTCGACCCGGACCAGCCGGACGAGGTACAGCCGTCGGGCCGCTCGAACGCGTACTACTCCGCTCTGCGCGACGCCGGCATCCCGGTCGACGAGCGGCTCGTCGTCACCGTCGACTGGGGCGGCGACCAGGGCGCCGACGCCATGGCCAAACTCCTCAGCCAGCCCGAGCCGCCCACCGCCGTATACGCCCACTCCGACGAGGTCGCCCTCGGCGCGATCCGCACACTCCGCCGCGCCGGCCTGCGCATCCCCGACGACATCTCCGTCATCGGCATCGACGACCACCCGGTCGCCGAACTGACCGACCTGACCACGGTGCGGCAACCGGTACGGGAGCAGGGAGAGCGTGCCGGGCGGATGCTTCTCGACATCCTGCGCGGCGAGGAGACCGAACACGACGTCGTCGTACCGACACAGCTGGTGATCAGGGGTAGCACGGCGCCGCCGCGCGGGTAACCGTGTTCACTCCGAGTCCGCTGATCGGGAACCACAAGCGGCCCAGGCCGCTGCCCCGGCACGCCGGTTGCCTCGTCCGGGGAGGAAGCATGCCGTGTCGTCACTGTGTGTGACATAGGAGGAACATAGAGGCGGCGCGAATACTTGGCGGGCTGGCATTCACCGCTTCGATGGGATGACATGAACCCGAAAAGACGCAACGTCACGTTACTGGCCGCGACGTTCCTCGCCGCCTCCGCAGTGACTGGCATCGCA
The DNA here is from genome assembly GCA_000415505.1 of Streptomyces afghaniensis 772. Taxonomy (GTDB): domain Bacteria; phylum Actinomycetota; class Actinomycetes; order Streptomycetales; family Streptomycetaceae; genus Streptomyces; species Streptomyces afghaniensis. The sequence goes on along the minus strand of KE354501.1, from coordinate 14,540 downwards.
CCGTCCGCCCAGGCCGCCCCTCAGGCCGCTGCCCAGGCCTGCGCGTACAAGGCGACCCACCTGCCGGTGCCGGAGGGCATCAAGGCCGGGGCCGTGACGGCGACGGCCGGGGCCGGGGTGTACGCGGGGGAGGTCGAGTTCCCGGAGGAGGACTCGCTGCAGCATGCCGTCCTCTGGTCGGGCGGTAAGGTCACGGACCTGGGGCCCGCGGCCGGGGCCGACTTCGACCTCATGGTCAGCGACGTGAACACCAAGGGCACCGTCGTGGGACAGGGCGCCAAGATCACCGGTGCGACGGAGGGCTTCCCGACCTGGTCCTGGTTCCCGGTCGTCTCCCGCAACGGCAAGCTGGAGAAGCTCCCGGTGCTCCCCAACACCCACGACGTGCACACGAGCGCGATCACGGAGAACGGGGACATCTACGGCCACGGCTACGGCGCCGACCCGAACTACACCGAGGTCTACAAGTGGCCGGCCGACCAGCCCGGCACCGTGGTCAAGCTGCCCGGCCTCCCCCGCGGCAGCCAGGTCGAGGGCGTCGACAGCGACGGCACGGTAGCGATCACGGTCGTCGACAACCGAAAGGGCACCTGGCTGCCGTACCTGTGGAAGGACGGCGTCGCCAAGCAGCTGCCGATCCCGGCCGGCTCGGCGCACGCCCAGGTCACGGGGATCTCGAACGGCTATGTCATCGGCAAGGCCTTGACCTCCGACTTCGACCCGTCCGCCGTCCTGTGGAACAAGGACGGCAAGGCGACGGCCCTGCCGAAGGGTCAGAGCGCCTCCGCCATCAACAGCCAGGGCCTGATCCTCGGCACCGACACGAGGCTGGTCGCCAGCCTGTGGCAGCTGACCACCGGCGTGGGTGCCGCCCCGAGCGACGGCGCGCTCCACGCGCTCGCCGACGACGGGACGCTGGCAGGCGCGAAGGCCCGCACAGGCAGCACCTTCCCGCGGTTCCCGGCCGTGTGGCGCTGCGGCTGATCTGTTCCACCACCAGAAGGGCGTCTCGCCGGTCGGCGGGGCGCCCTTCCTGTTCCTTGGACGCCGCCATTGCATGTGCTCACTCCACCAGGCAGTTGACACCTCGCTCTAGCACCTGCAAGTATTTGTTTGCAGATGGAGGAGGAGCATGGAGCTTTCCGAAGTGACGGGTGACCGGCTGGTACAGATCCTGGCCACGCTCGCCAACCCGCACCGGATGCGCATCCTGGCCGCCCTGGCGGGCGGCGAGGACTACGTGAGCCGGCTGGCGCGCGAAATGGGGATCAGCCGTGCGCTGCTCCAGGTCCACCTGCGCAAGCTGGAAGCGGCAGGGCTGGTCACCTCGAGACTCGTGCTCTCCGAGGACGGCAAGGCCATGAAGTACTACGACATCGAGCCGTTCTCGCTGCACCTCACGCCCGAGGCCCTCGCAGCGGCCGCGCTCTCACTCACCGCTGACCAAAGTCAAGGAGACCGTAAATGAGCTCTGTGCAGCTGGCCGCTTACGACGACGGCATGATCTGGTCCTTCGGGTCCATGGGATTCATCCTCGTGTGCGCGGTTCTCGTGATCTGGCCGACGATCGCGGTGTGGCGTGCCAAGACCGTGATGTCCAGGGAGAGCGACTACAAGAGCATCGCGGAGAAGGCCGTGATGGCCCAGCAGGACATGGAGCGGGAACTGGTCGAGGTGCGCCTCCAGCTCAACGACATGAGCGACCGGGTCAAGACCGTCGAGCGGGTCCTCAAGGACGTCGAGTGACTCGACGCCGCCCGGTTATACGTCTCTAGGGGCTCATCCTCAGAGCCCCTCACCCGCACCCCCCGGCTGGAAGGACAACTCCGTGTTCAGGAACGCCGTAATGACCGAGACGCCGACGGCCGCCCTGGCGGTGGCCCCCGAACCGGTGGCCGAGCCCGCTCCGCGCCAGGACGGAGTCCGTCCGCCGGGTGCCGGCGGTGACCTGGTGCTGGCGAACAGCGGCATCGTGGTCCGGCTGGTTCCGAACCCGGCGTTCAACGGCCGCCCCGCACTCGCCCTGCTGTCCGATGACGAACCGGTGGCGCTGACCCCGGCCCTGGCCGGTTCCGGCCGAGTGCTGGCCGGGGCGCTGCACGGCCGGCGCGGTGAGCGGCCGTGGTCACTGACCTGGGGCCGGTTGCCCGCCGGTGAGTTCAGCGTCTGCGCGGAGTTCGTCGGCGAGACGCAAGGGGGCGCCCCGCGCACGATTCTGGCCACGCGGCTGGGCCCCGACTTCTGGCTCGCCGAGACCGCGGGGGACTATCGCGGGGTCACCGTCACGACCGCACAGAACCGGCTGTACAGCGCCCTGTGGCCGGCACCTGCAACGCCTCACATGCTCTGAAACTGTCCTGAGATCACTTTGGCATCGTCCTGTCATTGCAGGAGGTTGACAGTCTGACGAGCTGACAGTTCCGCGCCAAAGCGGCAGGATTCTGACCGACGGGGGAATCCTGATGGTTCGCGAGCGAGCCTGATCATTTCTGAACGAGCGCTGAACGAACCTGACCTGTATCGGGATCGTCCCCTCGACATGACCTGTTTGTACCTCGCCTCCGGCGAGGTGGTGGGGGAGTCCTGGATGTCCAAAGGCGTGACGACACCATCGTTCGCCGTCATCTCCGGCGCGCAGGTGCGGGACGCACTGCACGGCCAGGAGAAGAGGATCGCCGAACTGGTCGAGGAGACCTACCGGCTGCACGGAGCCGGACAGACCGTCAATCCTCCGTCCTACTTCCTGCGCTTTCAGGACCGCCCCACGGCCCGGATCATCGCTCTTCCGGCCTCCCTCGGCGGCCGGCAGCGGCTGGACGGCCTGAAGTGGATCTCCAGCTTTCCCGAGAACGTCGCGGGCGGGCTTCCCCGGGCCTCCGCGGTGCTCGTCCTCAACGACCACGACACCGGCTACCCCTTCGCCTGTCTGGAAAGCTCCATCGTCAGCGCCACCCGCACCGCCGCCTCCGCGGCCCTGGCGGCAGACGTCCTCACCCGTGACCGCCGGCGCCCCACTCGGGTCGGCTTCATCGGCACCGGACTGATCGCGCGGTACATCCACACCTACCTCACGGGCACCGGCTGGTCCTTCGAGGAGACCGGGCTGTACGACCTGTCCGCGGAGTCCGCCGAGGGCTTCCGCTCCTACCTCGAAAACACCGGCGACGACAGCCCGGTCACTGTGCACGACAGCGCCGAGGACCTGATCCGCTCCTGCGACCTGGTGGTCTGCGCCACCGTCGCGGCGGCACCGCACATCACGGACCCGTCGTGGTTCGCCCACAACCCGCTGGTGCTGAACGTGTCGCTGCGCGACCTGTCGCCCGAGATCATCCTCTCCGCCACGAACGTCGTCGACGACGTCGAACACTGTCTGAAGGCGGACACCTCACCGCACCTGGCCGAACAGCGCGTCGGACACCGGGACTTCCTGCACGCCACCCTCCCCGAGGTGCTGGAAGGCAAGGCCGACCTGCCCGCCGGCCGGCCCCTGGTGTTCTCCCCGTTCGGCCTCGGTGTCCTCGACCTCGCGGTCGGCGGCTTCGTCTACGAGGAGATCCAGCGACGTGGCGAACTGGCCGTCGTCGACGACTTCTTCCACGAACTGGACCGATACGGGCGCGGCTGATCCGGCCCACCCGATCGACTCTTCCCACCGGTGACGCACGGCCACAGCCGTGACCCCGGTCGCGCCGCGGGTGCCCCCACCGCCTGCCGCGCCGGCCCGAGAGCGTGCGGAACGACAGCCTTTCCCACAAGCACGGTTCCCGCTCACTCGCCAGTACGCACCACAGCCACAGCATGCGGGCGTCCTCAGTGGGGACGCACCCCTCTTGCGCATGCACTGAGAGGGAGAACATGAGATTCCTGGTTCTGGGCTCGGTCGAAGCGTGGACGACGCCCCACCACAAGATCGCCCTCAGCGGGTCCAAGCTGAGAACCGCCTTCGCCGCGTTGGTCCTCGCGCGAGGCAGAGTAGTACCGGACTCCAGGCTCTCCGCCCTTCTGTGGGGCGAGGAGCCCCCCACGACGTCGGCCGCCCAGATCCAGACCTACATGTCGCGGCTGCGCCAACTGCTCGGCGACCACGCCGAGGTGGTCCGGCAGCGGCCCGGTTACCTCCTGCGACTGCCGGACGGCCCCGGGCAGGAGGGCACGTGGGACACCGACGTGGCCGAGTTCGAGCACTTCGCCGCGCTCGGCCGTGACGCGCTGGCCGCGGGCGAGGCGGACCGTGCAGCGGACCTGCTGCGCCGGGCGCTGGCGGTCTGGCGCGGGCCCGTGCTCGGCGGCGTGACCGAGTTCCTGGCCGAGGCCGAGCGCGGCCGGCTGGAGGAGATGCGGCTGACCGTCCTGGAGCGACGCATCGACGCCGACTTCGCCCTCGGGCGCCACGCCGAACTCGTCTCCGAACTGATCGGCCTGTCCGCCGCCCACCCGCTCCGCGAGCAGCTGTGCGGCCAGCTCATGACCGCCCTGTACCGGTGCGGCAGGCAGGCCGACGCGCTCACCGTGTACCAGGACTGCCGCCGGACCCTGGCCGACGAACTGGGCATCGACCCCACCCCGTCGCTCCAGGGGCTGTACCAGTCCATCCTGGTCGCCGCACCCGTACTGGCCACTCCGGGCGAGGCGGCCCCCCGGGCCGAGGAACACAGACAGGCGCCCGCCGAACTGCCGCCCGCGCTCTGGGACTTCACCGGCCGGGAGCAGGAGGCCATCCGGCTGCGGACCCAGCTGGCCACCCGGCCCCGCGCCGGGACACCGGCCGTAGGCGTGGTCACCGGCATGCCCGGCGTGGGCAAGACCTCGCTCGTGCTGCATGTCGCGCACCAACTCGTCGACGACTACGTCGACGGCCAGCTCTGGGTGGACCTGCGCGGTAGCTCGTCGTCCCCGCTGGACCCCGCCGACGCGCTCGCAGACCTGCTGAGGGCACTGGGCGTCGACAGCCGGGACATCCCGGCCGGCCTGCCCGAGCGCACCCGGCTCTACCGCAGCACGCTGGCCGACCGGCGCTGTCTGATCATGCTGGACGACGCCGCGGGTGCCTGGCAGGTCCGGCCCCTGGTGCCCGCCGCGCCCGGCTGCGGTGTGCTGGTCACCGGCCGGTCCCGGCTGAGCGCCCTGGAAGGCGTACGTCCCCTCGTCCTCGGTACCTTCACCCGGGCCGAGGCGACCGCTCTGTTGTGCAGGACGGTCGGCGAGGAGCGGCTCGCCGCCGATCCGGAGTCCGCCGAGGAACTCGCGGAGGCGTGCGGGGGGCTGCCGTTGGCAGTGCGGATAGCCGGATCGCGACTGGCCGCCAGGCCGCACTGGACGCCGCGCAGCCTGGCCGACCGGCTCACCGATCCGCGGCGCACCCTGGACGAGCTGTGCCTCGCGGATCTGCGGGTGCGCGACACCCTGGAAGCCGGCTACCGCCGGCTGGCCGAGCCCGCCCAGCGCGCGCTGCGCATGCTGGCACGGCACGACGTCCCCTCGTTCAGCGCCCGCACGGCGTCGCTGCTGCTCGAACTGCCGCTGGACGCGGCGCAGGACGTGCTGGACCTCCTCGTCGACGACCACCTGCTGGAGCCCGTCGAGGGCGAGAACCGCGGCTACCGCATGCACCGGCTGGTCCGGGCGTTCGGTCTGGAGCGGGCGACATGGGGAGAGCCGGGCCGGGAACAGCACGCGGCGCTCGACCGGGCCGGCCGGCCGCATCGGCGACTGGTCAGCAAGCGCGGCGAAGTGGCCTGAACCCGCTGTCCCTTCTCCCGCCGGGGAGAAGGGACAGCGGGTGGTCTCGTAGCTCAGGCCTCAGGCCTCAGGGCCTCAGGAGGTGACGGAGACCGAGCCGCCGCCGGACCTGGCGATCACCTTGTGCGACGAGGCGGGGTCTGTCTTGACGGTCACCTTCTCCTCCCCGCCCTCGGCGTCCGCGTCGACGGCGTACGACCCGGCGGGCAGCCGTACGGTGAGGTCACCGCCGTCGGTGCTCACATCGGCGCTGTCCGGCGCGGACGTGAACACGGCGTCGGCGTCACCGCCACCGCTGGCGATCTTGACGGTGGTGGAGGCCAGTTGCTCCGCGGTCGCACTGCCGCCCTCGGTCTCGACGGTGAGCTTTCCGGCCAGGCCCTTGACTTCGGCGTCACCGCCCTCGGAGTTGAGGCTGACGGTCAGCTTCCGCGGCACCTCGATCCGGTACGAGACCTCACAGGGCGAGGAGTCCCCCGAACAGCCGCGGGTTTCGAGGGAGAGCGTGGAGCCGCTCACCGCGTGCCGCGTCTCCGGCTTGGAGCCCGAGTAGAGGAACTTCTCGGTGACCTGTACGGTCGTGCGGTCGCTCGCAACCAGTTCGATGAGGCCGCCGTTGCTCTTCACGCTCAGCGCCGAGACGGCTTCCTTCACCGTGTACGAGCTGCTCTCGGACGTCTCGTCGCCCGACGTGCAGCCGGCTACGAGCGCCATGAGCGTCAGTGCTGCTGCGGCGGAAGCCTTGGTCTTCACGGAGTGTTTCCTTTGCCTTGAGTGACACGGCGCACGGAGGCCCCAAGGCCCCAGTCGACAAGTCTGCTCAACCCGTGTAAGTGCTGTCAGGCGACTGCGTTGGCAGGAGCCTGCGGTGGCAGGTTGTTGCCGCCGCGGGCACACCGGGCACCCCCCTCCGGCCGGTTCCGGTGTGCCATGGTGATGCGGTGCCCCGGCCGACCGCCCGGGCCGCCGCGTTCGCCGTCCGGACGCGAGAGAACCCACACCCCCGGCCTCGGCCGCCATGGTGTGCGCGGACCGATGGGGGGCCTGGGACATGGACGTTCGTGGTGGTCAGGCACCCGTGCGGGCCGGTGGGAAGTCGTTGCCATGGATGCGCGATAGGTGCGCCATAGAGGAGCCCTCCAGGCTGATCGCCGTCAGCCGGCGGCCCGCGGCATCTGCCCACGGGCCCCGGAACAAAACGATCACGCAGCGGAGGGCAGCCACTATGGGCCGTCCCGTGCTCAACGGAATTCTGGCGGCCATTGGGGAAACACCCTTGGTGGAGCTGGGAAAGATCTTCCCTGGGCTTGGTTCCAGGGTCTTCGCCAAGATGGAGAGGTTCAACCCGGGAGGAAGTGTCAAGGACCGGTCCGCCCTCGGGATGCTGCTGCGCAGAATCCAGGACGGCGAACTCGTCCCGGGGCGCTCGGTCGTCGTCGAGTCGAGCTCCGGCAACCTGGCCGTCGGGATCGCGCAGATCTGCCGCTACTACGGAATCGACTTCATCTGTGTCGTCGATGCCAAGACCACACAGCAGAACCTGGCGCTGCTGCGCGCCTACGGCGCCAGGCCCGAAGTGGTCCTGACACCGGACCCCGAGTCGGGCGAGTACCTGGCTGCGCGGCTGGCGCGGGTGCGCGAACTGGTGGCCACCGTGCCGGGCGCCTACTGGCCCAACCAGTACTCCAACCTGCACAACCCGCAGGCACATCGCAACACGATGAGGGAGATCGTCGAATCGCTGGACGGGAAGGTGGACTACCTGTTCGCCGCCGTCAGCACCTTCGGCACCCTGCGCGGATGCTCCGAGTACCTGCGCGAACAGGGGATGGACACCACCGTCGTGGCGGTCGACGCGGTGGGCAGCAGGATCTTCGGAAAGCAGGGAGCACCCCGGCTCATCCCCGGGCACGGGGCCTCCGTACCCCCGGCACTCCTGGATCCTGACGCCGCCGACCACGTGGTGCACGTGTCCGACATCGACTGTGTCGTGGCCTGCCGTCGGCTGGTGCTCTCCGAGGCGGTCCTCGCCGGAGGCTCCTCCGGCGCGACCGTGGCGGCGCTGGAGAAGTTCGCCGACCGCATCACTCCCGACTCCAACTGCGTTCTGATCTTCCCGGACGGGGGCGACAGATACCTGGACACCATCTACTCGGACCGGTGGGTCAGTTCGTCCTTCGGAGAGATCTCCCATCTGTGGAAGCAGCAGAAGGACAGCGACGGCTGATCCCTGCCGCCCGCCCCGTCCCGGTCAGCCGGCTCCCGCACAGCGCCCCGGCGGGCCCTCAGGCGTGTCGCGCATGTCCGCGCGGTACTTGAAGGAATCGAACGAGAAGGGAGAGCCGCTCGTGCCCTCCAACGGTCCGCCGGCTACCCCCACAACCCCATCTCAGCCGGGAAGAGGCCAGCCGGAACCCCTGGTCGAGAGAGTGGCCGCGTGGTCGGCACGCCGCCGCAAGACCGCACTGTTCGGCTGGCTGCTCTTCGTCGTGCTCACCTTCGTGGTGGGCGCGGCCGTGGGCGGCAAAGGTCCGCAGAACCACGACCCGGGAGAGTCGGGCCGGGCCCAGGTCATGGTCGAGGAGGCGGGCGACGACACCCGGCCGCCCAGTGAGAACATCCTGGTCCAGGCTCGCGACGGCTCCCCGGGCTTCCGCAGCGACACCGCGCTTCAGCAGGCCGTCCAGGACGTCGGCACGGCGCTGCGCGGCCTGACCGGCAAGGTGTCGGACGTGGTGGTCCCGACACCCGCCGAACCCGGCGGCCTGGTCTCCGCCGACGGCCGCTCCGTGCTCGTCACGTTCTCGCTCGCCGGACCCGGTCACGGCTGGGACAACGCGGCGGGCGTCGTGGAAGAGACCCAGCGGCGCATCGCGCGGGTCGCCGAGGACCACAAGGGACTGAAGATCGTCCAGGCCGGTGACGCCAGTGTCGACTTCGCCGTCGAGCAGGCCACCAGCGAGGACTTCGGCACCGCCGAACTGACCTCCATCCCCCTCACGTTGGCCATCCTCCTCGTGGTGTTCGGCGCGCTGATCGCGGCGGGCATCCCGCTGCTGCTCGCCGTGACGGCCGTCCTCGCCTCCATGGGGCTGCTGACCCTCGCGGCCAACTGGCTCCCGGTGAACGACACGGCCTCCTCCGTGGTGCTCCTCGTCGGCATGGCCGTGGGCGTCGACTACACCCTGTTCTATCTGCGTCGGGAGCGGGAGGAACGGCTGGCCGGACGCGACACGGAACAGGCCCTGCGGGTCACCGCGGCCACCTCCGGGCGGGCCGTCGTGATCTCCGGGCTCACCGTCGCCGTCTCCATGGCGGGCCTCTTCCTCACCGGCATCGACACCTTCACCGGCATGGCCGTCGGCACCATCGCCGTGGTTCTGCTCGCCGTCGTGGGCTCGCTGACCGCGCTGCCCGCCGTGCTGTCCATGCTCGGTCCCAAGGTGGACGGCCTGCGCCTGCCCTGGATCGGCCGACGCCGCGCCGAGCCCCGCGAATCCCGGGTCTGGACGGCCGTCGTGACTCAGGTCGTGCGTCGGCCGCTGCTCTGGGGCGGTGCGGCGGTCGCCGCGCTCGTACTGGCCGCGCTGCCGGCCGCCGGGATGCGGCTGGCCGATCCCGGGCTCCAGGAGCGGTTCCCGGACAGCGTGCCGGAGATCTCCCACCTGGTCGCCATCCAGGAGGCGTTCCCCGGCAAGCCGGCCCCTGCCCAGGTCGTGGTCACCGGCGACGCCGTGGGCACCGGCGCCTTCGACAAGGCGGTCACCGCCCTGCGCGAGCAGGTCGCCAAGAGCGGCGGAGCGCTCGCCGAACCGGTGCGGACCGCGGAGATCGGCGACGGCGGGACCGTCGTCGTCACCGTCCCGCTGGCGGGTACCGGGAACGACGCCAAGTCGCTGAAGGCGCTGGAGCTGCTGCGTGAGGAGGCACTGCCGCGCAGCCTCGGCGAGGTGGACGGACTGCGCTACGCGGTCACCGGCCAGACGGCCGGCCCGGCCGACATGGCGGCCGCCCTGGACAGCCGTACGCCGGTCGTCTTCGCCTTCGTGCTGATCTTCGCGTTCCTGCTGCTCGTCTCTGCGTTCCGGTCACTGGCGATCCCGCTGGTGTCCATCGCGCTGAACGTCCTGTCCATCGGCGCCGCGTACGGAGTCGTCACGCTGATCTTCCAGGACGGCCACCTCAGCGGCCTGCTGGGCTTCGAGTCGTACGGCGGGATCATCAGCTGGCTCCCGCTCTTCATGTTCGTGATCCTCTTCGGTCTGTCGATGGACTACCACGTCTTCATCCTCAGCCGGATCAGGGAACTGCGCATGGACGGCGCCGACACGAGTACCGCGGTGACACGGGGAATCGGCGGCAGCGCCGGCGTCGTCACCAGCGCCGCCGTGGTCATGATCGCCGTGTTCTCGATCTTCGCCACGCTGTCCATGCTCGACTACAAGATGCTCGGCATCGGCATGGCGGTGGCCATCCTGGTGGACGCCACGCTGGTGCGCGGAGTACTGCTGCCGGCGGCACTGGCCCTGCTCGGGGACCGCAGCTGGAGGCTGCCACGAGCACTCGCCTGGATTCCCGCCGTAGCCGCCGAGAAGACCCCGCAGCCGCCCGCCGGCCCCGAGGAGGTGGCGCCGGACAGCGGTACGGAGGACCGGACGAAGGACGTCGAACGGGTCTGAGCCCCGGCTCTCGGAAACCACACGGCCCGGCCGCCCCCACCCACGGGGCGGCCGGGCCGTGCTCTGTCGCCACCATGGCCAGATAGCTCCGGTAGAGCCGGAGTATGGGAGCGCTCGACAGGATGAACAGCACGATGCCCGCAGCCTGACGGACGTGAATCCCGGGCCGCGGAGCCCGCTGCGGCCGACTGGCCGGCAGCACCACTCATCATCCGACGAGGAGAACTGTCATGGCCGACGAGCGTGCCGACGACCGCATCTACCACGTGGTCCTCAACGACGAAGAGCAGTACTCGATCTGGCCGGCGGACCGTGACATCCCGGCCGGCTGGCGAGCGGCGGGTACCACGGGGAGCCGCGAGGAGTGCCTCGCCCGGATCGGCGAGGTCTGGACGGACATGCGCCCGCTGAGCCTGCGCCGGCGCATGGAGCAGGCGAGCGCCTGACCCTCACCCTCACCGCCGTCGGCCTGCCGCTGGCGAGTCGGGCGCCACCGCGCCGCACCCCATCCACCGCTGACCACCCAGGAGTACCCATGAAGTCCGAGTCGGCACGGAACGGCTCGCTCGACGAGGCCATCACCGTCCATGAACTCGTCGCGAACCAGGCGGCTCGGACGCCGGACGCGATCGCCGTCACCGACGGGTCACAGAGCCTCACCTACGCGGAACTGGCCGAGCGGTCGGGCCGGCTGGCCCACCTCTTGCGCGACCACGGAGTTGTCGCGGACTCCAGGGTCGGCGTCTGCCTGGGTCGCGGTCTGGACCTGGTGACCGCGGTACTGGGTGTGTGGAAGGCGGGTGCGGCGTACGCGCCGCTGGACCCGGCCCAGCCGAGCGCCCGGCTGGAATGGCTGCTTCAGGATCTGGGAGCCGGTCTCGTCCTGACCGACGGGGCGATGGCGCCCATCGTCGAGCGCGCGGGCGTACGCGCACTGGACCTCTCATCCGTCGACGCCCGCCGGGAGCTCGCCCGGCGCCCGGTCGACGGCCCGGCCGTCGAGGTGGACCCGGCCCAGGCGGCGTACGCCATTTACACCTCCGGATCCACCGGCCGGCCCAAGGGTGTGGTCATCACTCACGAAGGCATCGCCAACCGGGTCCGCTGGGCGGTCGACACACATGCGCTCGGCTCCCGGGACCGGGTTCTGCAGAAGACAGCCGTCACCTTCGACGCCTCCTGCTGGGAGATCTTCGCCCCGCTCGTCAGCGGCGGCACGCTGGTGCTCGCCCCGGCCGGAGCCGAACGCGACCCCGCCGTCCTGCTGCGGGCGGTGGCCGAGCACGACGTGACCGTCCTCCAGGTCGTCCCCTCGGTCCTCCAGGCGCTCGCCGAGGAGTCCGGCTGGGAGCAGTGCACCGCGCTGCGGCTGCTGTTCTCGGCCGGTGAACCCCTGCACGCCGAACTGGCCCAGCGTGTCCTGGCCCGGGGGTCCGGCCTGACCATCTGGAACACCTACGGCCCCACCGAGTGCGCCATCGATGTCACCGCGCACCGCTTCGACCCGGCCGTCAAGACCGGACCGGTGCCCATCGGCCGGCCCATTCCCGGCATGCGCGTGCTGGTGCTCGACGCGGCCGGCGCCCCCGCCGCCGTCGGCGCACCCGGCGAACTGCACGTCGGCGGTGTCGGTGTGGCTCGCGGCTATCTCGGCCGGCCGGACCTCACCGCGGACCGCTTCGTGCCCGACCCGTACGGCAGGACCGGCGGCGCCCGGCTCTACCGCACCGGCGACAAGGTCCGCTGGAACCGGAACGGCTACCTGGAGTACCTCGGCCGGTTCGACGACCAGACCAAGGTGAACGGCGTCCGCCTCGAACCCGCCGAGATCGAGGCCGCGCTGGTCGCCCACCCCGGTCTCAAGAGCGCCGTCGTCGTCCCCGTCAAGACCGACGACGGAGCCACCCGGCTCGCCGCCCATGTGCTGACGCACACCCCCGAAGTCCTCGGTGAGCTGCGGGACTTCCTGCGCGACCGGCTGCCCGAGAGTCACATCCCCGCCGCCTTCATGGACGCGGGCGAGTTCCCGCTCACCGCGCACGGCAAGGTCGACCGCTCCGCGCTCGCCGCCCGGGGCCTGGACGTCGGTGCGGCCCGCACGGCGCCCCGCACCGACGCCGAAAAACTCGTCGCGGAGATGTGGGAGCAGCTGCTGAAGAGCGAGGACATCGGCGTCCACGACGACTTCTTCCAGCTCGGCGGCTCCTCGCTCCAGCTCACCCGGCTCGCCAATCAGCTGCGCGCCGCGGCCAAGCGGGACATCCCGCTGCGTGGCCTGCTGACGGCCACCACCGTCGAGGCCCAGGCCTTGTTGATCGCCCCCGAGCCCGCCGAGACGGCAGCCCCCACCGCGCAGCCGAAGGACCCCGACGGCATCCCGCCCATCCCCCGCGGCACCACCCTGCCGGTCTCCTCGGGACAGCGCCGGCTGTGGGCCCTGGACCGGATGAACCCGAGCAGCGCCGAGTGGGTGGCCGGTGTCTTCCTGCCGGTCGTACCGGCAGCGGACACCGACGCGGTACGCCACGCCCTGGACGCCCTGGTCGCCCGCCACGAGTCGCTGCGCACCCGGTACGTCACCGTGGACGGCGAACCCCGTCAGCACATCGACAGCCCCGCCCCCGTGGCGCTGCACGAGACGGACACCACCCGGGAGGAGCTCGCCGACCTGCTCGGCACCGCGCTCGGGCACGGCTTCGACCTGGAACGCGGACCACTGGTGCGGGCCACGCTGGTGCGCACCCTCGACGACGAACAGCGGGTCCTGGTGCTGGCCGTGCACCACATCTGCAGCGACGGCTGGTCGACGCAGGTCCTCCAGCGGGACTTCCACGAGCTGCTCACCGCCGCCGTCACCGGCCGCGACCCGCTCCTGCCGCCTCTCGGTGTGCAGTACGCCGACTACGCCGACTGGCAGCGCGCCCGGCTGACCGACGAGGTGATCGAGCGCGAACTCACCCACTGGCGCGCCGCTCTGGACGGCTCCACCCCGGTGGCTCTGCCCACCGACCGGCCCCGGCCCGCCGCCCGCGACGGCCGTGGCTCGGTTGCGGCCTTCACCGTTGCGGCCCCCGTCGTGACGGCGCTCACCGACCTCGGACGCAGCCGGGGCGCCACGCCGTTCATGACGCTGCTGACCGCCTACGCCACGCTGGTGGCCCGCCACACCGCGCAATGGGACCTGCCGGTCGGCACGCCCGTCGCCGGGCGCGACCGGCCCGAACTCGAGGACGTCGTCGGCTTCTTCCTCAACAACGTGGTGCTGCGCTGCGGGCTGGACGCGGACCTCACCTTCGTCGAGGCCCTGGACCGCGTCCGGGACGCCTGCCGGGACGCCTTCGCCCACCAGGATCTGCCGTTCGACCTCCTGGTGGAGGCCCTGGCCCCCGAGCGGGACCTGTCCAGGACGCCGCTGTACCAGGTCGCCTTCGACCTGCATGACCAGGAGTTCACCGGCCGCGCCACGACCCTGGAGGACACCGGCACCGTCGTGGACTCCTGGCGCCTGGCCCACACCGACCTCACCCTGCTGATGCGCCGGACCGCCGACGGCGGCATGGAGGGCGCCTTCGAGTACGCCACCGCGCTTTTCGAGCCCGCCACGATGGAGCGCCTGGCCGACCGGTTCCAGCACCTGCTGCGGGCGGCCGCGGACGCCCCGGGCACCCGGCTCGCCGACCTGCCCGTCGTGCCTGCGCGCGAGGCCGAACTGCTGGCGCTGTGGTCGGTGGGTGGGGGCCGGTGGTGGAGCGGCCGGTGGTGGAGGTGTTCGAGGAGCAGGCTGCCCGGGTGCCGGATGCGGTGGCGGTGGTCTGTGGTGAGGTGTCGCTGACGTATGCGGAGCTGGACGGCCGGGCGAATCGTCTGGCGCATCATCTGCGGGCTTCGGGCGTGGGTGCGGAGTCGCTGGTCGGGGTGCTGCTGGAGCGGGACGTCGACCTGATGGTGGGGCTTTTGGCGGTGTGGAAGGCCGGGGCCGGTTACGTGCCGCTGGATCCGGTGCTGCCGGGCGCGCGGGTGTCGGGGATGCTGACGGATGCCCGGGGCCCGCGTGCTGATCACGCGGGGCGGACCGGTGGCCGGCGTTCGAGGGCACGGTCATCCGACGTGGACGCGGAC
>KE354500.1 GCA_000415505.1 Streptomyces afghaniensis 772 | reverse complement strand
TGCCCGGGATGCGGGTGCACGTGCTGGACGAATCGATGCAGCCGGTGCCGGTCGGTGCCCTGGGCGAACTGTATGTCGGCGGTATCGGTGTGGCCCGCGGCTACGTGGGCCGCCCGGAACTGACCGCGCAGCGCTTCGTCCCCGACCCCTTCGCAGGAGCGGGTGCACGCCTGTACCGGACCGGGGACGTGGTGCGGTGGAACACCGCCGGCGCGGTGGAATTCCTCGGACGCGCCGACGACCAGGTCAAAATCCGCGGCTACCGAGTCGAACCCGCCGAAGTCGCCGCAGTGCTGGCGGGGTGTCCGCTGGTCAGTGAAGCCGTCGTGACCGCCCCCACCGACGACGGCGAAACCCGCCTGATCGGCTACGTGGTACCGGCGGACGGCCCAGGAACCGCACCCGGAGACGAACTGGCCGCATACCTGGCCGAACTGCTGCCGGAATACATGGTGCCCTCCGTGTTCGTCGAACTCGACACGGTGCCGTTGAACGCCAACGGCAAAGTCGACCGCAAGGCACTGCCCACCCCACCACGACACCGGACACGCCGGGCGGGTCGCGCCGCGCAACGGCGTGGAGGAGCGGATCGCCGAGCTGTGGGAGGACGTCCTCGGCACATCCGGGTTCGGCGTTCACGACAGCTTCTTCAAGGTCGGCGGCAACTCCATCCTCGCCATCCGCCTGATCGCCGCACTGCGCGGCGAGTACGAGATCGACCTCCCGGTCCGTGCCCTCTTCGAAGGGCCGACCATCGCCGCGCTCGCCGACTCGGTCGAGACCTGCATCAGAACCGAAATCGACATGATGTCCGACCGAGACGTGGCGGACTCGATGCTGCCGAAGGAGCAGAACCGATGAGCAACGGGGGCCACGAATCCAAGGCCGTTCCTTCCGCCGCGGGAACCGACCGTGAGGAACTGCTGCGCCGACGACTGGCCGGCCGTCGGACGGGCGGCCGCCGCTCGGTGATCCCGAAGGCCGACCGCAGCGCGCCCCTTCCGCTGGCCGCCGGGCAGCAGCAGATGTGGTTCCTCAGCCGCCTCGACCCGGACAGCACCGAGTACCTGATTCCCCTCGTGGTGCGCCTGCGCGGCGCGCTGGACGTCTCCGCGCTGGAGCGTGCCCTGGGCGAGATCAGCGCACGGCACGAGGTCCTGCGCACCCGTTACGCGATGACGCCGGACGGACAGCCGGTCCAGGTCGTCGACGCGCCCGCCGAGTCGACCGCCGTCCTGACGGTCGAGCAGGTACCCGGCGGAACTCCCGCCGAGCGTGAGCGTCGGCTGACGGCACTGGTCGCGGCGCAGACCGCGGCCCCGTTCGACCTGGAGACCGACTGGCCGTTGCGGGCCCGGGTGTTCCGCCTCACCGAGAACGACCACGTCCTGTGCCTGGTCTTCCACCACATCGCCTGTGACGCCTGGTCGACCCGCATCCTGCTGACCGAGATCAGCGCCCTGTACGGCGCCTTCACCGCCGGGCGTCCGTCCCCGCTGGAGCCGCTGCCGGTGCAGTACGCGGACTACGCGGCCTGGCAGCGCGATCAGCTGTCCGGCGATGGCCTCCAGCGGCAGCTCGCGCACTGGCGCACGGCACTCGACGGCGCGGCCCCGACCGAACTGCCCACGGACCGGCCCCGCCCGGCAACGCGGAGCTACGCGGGTGCCGAGGTGCTCTTCGACTTCCCCGCCGAGCTGCCTCAGGCAGTGCGCGAACTCGCCGTCGCGCAGGAGACGACTCCGTTCACGGTCATGATGGCCGCCTTCCAGGCGGTCATCGCCCGCAGCACCGGTCAGAGCGACATTTCCGTCGGCACGGTCGTCTCCGGCCGCGCGCGGCCGGAGCTCCAGTCGCTGATCGGCTACGGCATCAACAGCCTGGTTCTGCGCGGGCACTGGGACGAGGGCACCGACCCCGCCTTCACCGACCTGCTCGACCGCACGCGCCGCACGGTCCTGGACGCCTTCGACCACCAGGACGTGCCGTTCGCCCAGCTCGTGGACGAACTCCAGCCGGAGCGTGACCTGTCGCGTACGCCGCTGTACCAGATCGCGTTCACGATGCACGAGTCTCGGCTGGACGCCGTCGACCTGCCGGGTCTGCGCGTCGAGCCGTACTCCGGCGGCGCACCCGTGGCCAAGTGCGACCTGACCCTGCAGGTCGAGGAGTCGGCCGATGGCTCGTTCCACGGGCGCGTCGAGTACGCGAGCGCCCTGTTCGACCGGGAGACCGCACAGCGCACGGCCCGCCACTTCCTGCAGCTCCTCCAGAGCGCCGTCGCTGCTCCGTCCACTCCGATATCCCGGCTGAGCATGCTCGACCCGGCCGAACACGCCATCGTCAGCGGAAGCCTCGACGGACATCGTCCGTCGGCTGCGGTGGAGCGGTGTGTGCATGAGATCTTCGCGGAGCGTGCGGTGCTGTCGCCGGATGCGGTAGCGGTGATCGCCGGCGATGTGGAGCTGACCTACGCGGAGTTGGATGCGCGTGCCAACCAGCTGGCGCATCACCTGCGGGACCTGGGTGTGGGCCCGGAATCGCTGGTGGGTGTGTGCCTGGAGCGCGGCCCCGATCTGATGCCGACCCTGCTGGGCGTGCTGAAGGCGGGTGCCGGATACCTGCCGCTGGACCCGGCCAACCCGGCGGACCGCTTCGGGTTCGTGCTCGCGGACGCCGGCGCCCAGGTGGTGGTCACCTCCGGCGAGCTGGTCACGGTCCTGGACGAGGTCTTCGACGGTGAACTGGTCGTGCTGGACCGGGACGCGCAGACGATCGCCACCCGCCCGCAGACCGCTCCCGAGACCACCGGTCGCACCGGACAACATCGTCTACGTCATCTACACCTCCGGGTCGACCGGCCGGCCGAAGGGTGTGACGCTGACGCACACCCAGGTCGTGCGGCTGCTGGAGACGGCCCAGGAGCACTACGGCTTCGACGAGGGTGACGTGTGGACGATGTTCCACTCCTACGCCTTCGACGTGTCGGTGTTCGAGATGTGGGGTGCGCTGTTCCACGGCGGGACCCTCGTCGTGGTGCCCCGCGAGGTGACGCGTTCACCGGAGGACTTCCTGGACCTCCTGGTGGAACGCAAGGTCACCGTCCTGTCCCAGACCCCGACGGCGTTCCGCTCGCTGGTGGCGGCCGCAGGCCAGAACGACCCCCGCATCGGGCAGCTGTCCCTGCGCGCGGTCATCTTCGCGGGCGAGAAACTCGAGGTCGGTGAGCTGCGTCCGTGGACGGACCGCCTCGGCCTTGACGCCCCGCACCTGGTGAACATGTACGGCATCACCGAAACCACCGTCCACACCACCTACTACCGCATCACCGACGAGGACTTCGATCCGGCTGCCGCCAACCGCGTCGGCTACCCCCTCAGCGACCTGCGGGTCTACCTCCTGGACCGCTTCGGCGAGCTCGTCCCGGTCGGTGTCCCCGGCGAGATCTACGTCGGCGGCCCCGGCGTCGCCCGCGGCTACCTCAACCGACCCGAGCTCACCGCCGAACGGTTCGTTCCCGACCCCTTCGGACCCGCCGGCTCACGCCTCTATCGCAGCGGCGACCTCGCCCGCCGGCGTACCGACGGAAGCCTGGAG
>KE354499.1 GCA_000415505.1 Streptomyces afghaniensis 772 | reverse complement strand
TGGCAGACGGCCACCGCAGCGGCCCGTCCCCGACCTCCACGACCTCCACGGCAAGGAGCCCCGCCCCGCCCGCGTCACCGTCGCCCCCGACGTCGTCCACCTGCACAGGCCGAAACTCCGCCGGGAAGGCCGTCGTGTCGGCCAGCACCTTCGCGCCCGCCGCGGCGAGCTTGGCCCGGTACGCGGCCTCGTCCTTCGCACCGAACGGGCCGCCGGGCCGGTAGAGGTTCTCCAGGTTCCACGTGCCGAGGAGCATGCCGGGCTCCTTTCAGAAGCCGACAGGTCGTACGTTGGCGCGATGACGCCTTCCGCCGCGGACAGTCCCGCGGACCTCATCATCAGCGCATGTACCGTCCTCGTGCACGACGATCAAGAGCGCATCGGGTTCGAGGAGGACGCCGCGATCGTCGTACGGAACGGGGTCGTCGAGGCCGTGACGACCACCGCCGGGGCCGCGGACCTGCCCGCCGCCGAGCGCCTCGACGCCCGCGGCCAGGTCGCCCTGCCCGGTCTGATCAACTGTCACACGCACGCGCCGATGGTCGCGCTGCGCGGCCTCGCCGAGGACCTGCCGACACAGGAGTGGTTCAACGACGTCGTCTGGCCCGTGGAGTCCAACCTCACGGAGAAAGACGTCGAGTTGGGGGCGCGGCTCGCCTGCGCCGAGATGATCCGCGCCGGTGTCACCTGCTTCGCCGACCACTACTTCGCCATGGCCGCGGTGGCGGACGTGGTCGCGGACTGCGGCATGCGGGCGCTGCTGGGGGAGGCCTATTTCTCCTCGCAGGGCCCCGAGGGCCGTGAGCGGTCACTGGAGTTCGCGCTGCGGCACCGCGGCTTCGCCGACGGCCGCGTCACCACCGCCCTCGCCCCGCACTCCCCTTACACGGTCGGCGACACCGACCTCGCCGCCACCGCCCGGCTCGCCGGCGAACACGGCCTGCCCGTGCACCTCCACGCCGCCGAGAACCGCGACCAGACCGAGGCGAGCCTCGCCCGCCACGGCGTCACCCCGATCGAGGTCCTGGAACGCACCGGCATCCTCGACACGGACGTGCTCCTCGCCCACGGCACCGGCATCGTCGACCGCGATCTGCCCGTCCTGGAGCGGGCGGCCGGTTCTGCGGCCGTCGCCACCGCGCCCCGCGGCTACCTCAAGTTCGCCTGGCCCGACACCACCCCGGTCCGCGCCCTGCGCGACATCGGCGTCGACGTCGGGCTCGCCACCGACGGCGCCGCCTCCAACAACTCCCTCGACGTATGGGAGTCGATGGCCCTCACCTCCCTGGTCCAGAAGTCCTCCGAGGGCGACCCCCGCTGGCTCACCTCCCGCCAGGCCCTGCACCACGCCACCCTCCAGAGCGCCCGTGCCGTGGGACTGGGGGACAGCGTCGGCAGCATCGCGCCGGGGCGGCGGGCGGACATCGTCCTGGTCGACCTCACGGGACCGCACACCCAGCCCGTCCACGACCTCGCCCCCACCCTCGTGCACAGCGCCCGCTCCGCCGACGTCCGCACCACGATCGTCGACGGCCGGATCCTGATGCGCGACCGGACGCTCCTGACGATCGACGTGCCGGCGGTGGTACGGGAACTGGAGGAGCGCCTGCCCGCCCTCGTCGACCGCAGCCACGGCCGGCGTATCCAGGACTACGACACCTGACGCTCTCGACGGACCCTCCGAATTATCACGACGAGTGCGACGACTGATACGTAAAGTGAAAAGATAGGCCAAGCGGCTGAGAGTTTGGTCACACTCAGCGGTGAACGAGTGTCAACTACGTCTCAGAACCGTCACTTCGCGAGCCGTTCACCCCATGGTTGGCGTTTAACTCTACGAGTACAGCGCGACATGGAGGTGCAGGGTGAACGGGCGAACGGTGCTCGAGAGCTTTCCCGCCGGTGGGCCGCGTGGCTCCTGGCCGGCGGAGGAGTTCGCGCAGGCGCGGCGTCTGGAGGGCCTGCCTGCCGAGGTCGTCATGGATCTCGCAACGGACATGTTCCTGGTGATCGTGCGCAGCGGGGACGGCGCCGACGCCGCGGCCTGACGCGTGCCCCGAGCCGGGCGTGGCTCAGCCCGCCTTCGGCGCCGGCACCGTCGGGACCGGTGCGACCGGCTGGACCGTGGAGGGCTGCGGGGCCGTCGCCGGCTGCGGAGCCGTCGTGGGTGACGTGGCGAACTGCTCCGCCTGGAGCGCGTACAGCTCGGCGTAGAGACCGCCGGTCGCCAGCAGTTCGTCCGGAGTGCCGGACTCCACGAGCCGGCCCTGGTCCAGGACGTGCACGAGATCCGCGTGGCGGACGGACGCCAGCCGGTGCGTGATCAGCACGACCGTCTGGCCGCTGTCGGCCAGGGCGCGGATCCGCTCGAAGACCTCCAGCTCGGCCCGGGCGTCCAGGGCCGCCGTCGGCTCGTCCACGATCAGGATGCGGCCCCTGCGGTAGGCCGCCCGGGCGATGCCCAGCCGCTGCCACTGGCCGCCCGACAGTTCGTGACCGCCGCTGAAGTTGCGGGCGAGCAGCGTGTCCAGCCCGCGCGGCAGGTCCGCGATCACCGTCTCGGCACCGGCTTCGGCGATCGACGCGGCCAGCCGCTGCTCGCACACCGGCGCCGACGTGCGCCCCAGGGCGACGTTCACCCGGGCCGTGAACGGCCACCGCTTGAAGTCCTGCGCCACCATCGCGATCCGCTCGGCCAGCCGGTGCCGGTCGGCGGTCGCCGTGTCCACGCCGTCCCACAGGATCCGCCCCTTCTCCGGTGTGTAGAGCCCGGCGAGCAGCTTGACCAGGGTCGTCTTGCCGGAGCCGTTCTCGCCGACCAGTGCCACGATCCGGCCCAGCGGGAGGGTGAGCGACACGTCGTCGAGGGCGGGGCGGGCGGAGTCACCCGGGTAACGGAACGTGACGTTCTCGAAGCGGATCTCGCGCGGATCCTCCGGCAGGGGTGCGCCGCCCGCCGGGATCGCCCACTGGTCCGCCTCGGTGTACAGCCGATGCAGATCGCCGACGAAGAGGGCCTCCTCGTGCAGCGCGTTGACCTCCACCACGAGCGTGTCGAGACTCTGCGAGCCGGTCCGGATCGCGATCACGGCCGTACCGGCCACCGACAGGGCCATCGCGCCCGCCAGCAGCAGCCCGCCGAGCGTCGCGTACGTCGCCACCGTCGCCAGGCCCGTCCACGCCGCCGCGATCAGACCGGTACGGGCGGCGAGCCGGGCCAGACGGGCCTGCTCGGCCTCCGCCGTCTCCGACATCGCGCGGAAGTGCCGCAGCAGGAACGCGCCCACCCCGTGCACCCGGATCTCGGGGGCCGCCTCGGGCTCGATCAGCAGATTGCCGAGCAGCCGGCCCGCACGGGCGTGCTGCACCCAGGCGTGGAAGGACTCGTAGCGCCGCCGGGCCACGGTCAGCGCGCTCCAGGCGCTCGGCAGCGTCATGGTCACCAGCAGCGGCAGGAGCGCC
Source organism: Streptomyces afghaniensis 772 (assembly GCA_000415505.1). Taxonomy (GTDB): domain Bacteria; phylum Actinomycetota; class Actinomycetes; order Streptomycetales; family Streptomycetaceae; genus Streptomyces; species Streptomyces afghaniensis. The sequence continues at coordinate 6,461 of KE354499.1, read as the reverse complement.
GGGTGCAGCACGGTCAGCACACCGGCCGCGGCGACCAGCGAGATCATCGCGTTGATCACGCGGGTCCCGTACATGATCATCCGGCGGGCGGAGGCAGCGCCGTACTGGGCGGTGTCCAGCAGCTTGTGGAAGGCGTGGTCCTCGATCGCGGCCAGCTCGACGGCCGCGGCCCGCTCCAGGTACTGCTCGGTCGCCACCCGCTCCACCTTGGGCTCCAGCCGTCCGGTGGCGTAGGTGCTCGCGGCCCGCAGCAGCGCCGCGAGCAGCATCACGACGGCCACGGTGGCCAGCGCGGGGACGGCGCCGCGCAGCCGGTCCTCGATCGCACCGCCGCCCATCAGCCGTGCCAGCACGCTGTTGACCGCGAGCAGCGCCACCGCCTGTGCCACGCCCCGGCCCGCCTCGGCGGCCAGTACGACCCGCGCGGCGCCCCGGTCGGCCTGCCGGGCGAGCCGCAGGCTGGACGCCAGCAGGGACGGCAGCCGGGTGATCATGGCACGGAAGTTCAGCTCCAGGAAGGCGTCGGCGTGCTGGTTCCAGCCCATGTCGTAGCGCAGCGGTCCGCCGAAGAGCAGCCGCTCCGACTCGGACACCTCCGGCGCGGTCCGCTTCTTCGCCACCGTCGACCGACCTCCCTGCTCATGCCCCGCTCGTGGACGAACGGTCACTATGGCGGGGGCGGAGCCCGCCCGGGCAGGGCGCAGCCCGGGGCGCCGGAGGCGCGCGGGCGCACGACCCGACGGGGGGAGGCGTGGGGCGGCGCGGAGTCGTAGGGGTGGTGAGGAGTCGTAGGGGTGGTGCGTACGCCTCGACCGGGCCGCGTTCTACGAGGCCGACGAGCCGTACGAGTTCCAGGAGTTCTCGAGCTGTACGAGTTCCAGGAGTTCTGCGAGCTCTGCGAGTTCTACGCGCTGACCGGCCGCGACCAGGCCGGCGCGGTCCCCGTCACCCGGCACAGCGCCAGATACAGCGGTATCGGCGGGGTGTACGGCAGCGTGCCGTGCGGGCGGTGGATCAGTTCGGGCAGCTCGGGGACGTCCGGGACGACCGCGCCGGTGGCGTAGTGCGCCGGGACGGCCAGTCCAGGGCTTGGTCGGAGTCGGACGGCACCAGCCACCACCAGTGCGTCTCGTCGGCGTAGACGCAGCCCACGCGGGGCAGCCGGGGCATGACCTGCGGCCCGAGACGGGCGGGTACCGCGACCGCGTCGCAGCCGAGCGGGGCGGTCATGCCGTCGGGCACGGGCAGCCGCAGAGCCGGGGCCGTCGTCCGCAGCTCGCGCCGGAGCCGGGCCAGGGTGTCGAGGTGCAGGACGCGGCCACCGCGCCCGGGGCTCATGCCGGCCCCCGCTGTCGGCGTCGCTCCTGCGCGGGGACTTCCCCAGCGCCCTTCGCGCGGCGCGCCCGGTGTGCTCCGTCCCCGTCGTCCGAGTCGTCGGACGGGCCCGGCTTCGGACGCGCGCCCCAGCCCAGGTCGTTCCGGGGCTCCGCCGGGTCGCGCGGGGTGTCGTCCTTGCGCGGCAGCTCGGCCCAGACCAGCAGCCCGGGGCCGTGCTCATGGGCACCCCAGGCGTCGCAGAGGGCGTCGACGAGGAGCAGTCCCCTCCCGTGCTCCTCCTCGGGCCGGGTGCGGCCGGCCGCGTGGGGCTGGCCCGGGGCGCAGCCCTCGTCACGCACGGCTATCCGCACCAGGTCGTCCCCGTCGTGCAGCTCGCACACTATGTGCGTGCTCGCCGTGTGCACGATGGCGTTGGTGACCAGCTCGGAAACCACCAGGGCCGCGCTGTCGCACGTGTCCTCGCACACCGACCAGCCGGTCAGCCGGGCCCGCGTCAGGCGTCTGGCCTGTGCGGGAGAACCCGGATGTGCGGCCAGCTCGAAACGGAACCGGCGCTCGGCAGCGGCCCTGACGGGGCCTGCTTCCGGGCTGGCACCCAGGCCGTAAGGGCCTGCGGCGGCGTCTGTTCCTAAGGGCGCGGACGGAATCACGCTTGCCACTATCGCCCCGCCGTGAACACTTGGCAAGTGTCACTCTGAAAATTGCAGAGTGCTGTGTGACGGTCTGGAAGGCCGTGGCACACTGCTCGCAACAGCACCCCGCACGGCGCCAGTTGAGACCCTCGAAGTCCTGTTCGGAACACGTGTTCGGATAGTCGACTCTTCGAAAAGGCCTTCGAATGGCGCCGCCGGGCTGTCAGCGTTCTTCTGTGGCCGGCTCGTCAGAACTCTTGGTGGAGGTGGGGCGTGAGCGAACCGCGGTCCGCGCCGACGGTGGGCCAGGTCGTCCTCGGCCGGCGCCTGCTGGACCTGCGGGAACGCGCCGGGATGAAGCGTGAGGAAGCCGCCCGCATCCTCCGCGTCGCCCCGGCCACGGTCCGCCGTATGGAGACGGCCGAGGTCGCGCTCAAAATCCCGTATCTGCAACTGCTCCTGAAGGCCTACGGAATCTCCGGCGAGGAGGCCGACGCCTTCGTCCTGCTGGCCGAGGAAGCGAACAAACCCGGCTGGTGGCAGCGTTTCCACGACATCCTGCCCGGCTGGTTCTCGATGTACGTGAGCCTGGAGGGCGCGGCCGGCGTCATCCGCAGTTACGAGCCCCATTTCGTCCCGGGGCTGTTGCAGACCGAGGACTACGCGCGCGCGGTGCTCCGCTCGGGCGCCATCGGCCAGACCCGGCCCGACGACATCGAGCGCCATGTCGCCCTGCGGATGCAGCGCCAGGAACTGCTCACCCGCAAGGACGCGCCCCGGCTGTGGGTCGTGATGGACGAGACCGTGCTGCGGCGCCCGGTCGGCGGCCCGGAGGTGATGCGTGCCCAGATCGACAGACTGCTCGAGGCCACGAAGCTGCCCCATGTGACCCTGCAGGTCGCCCCGTTCGCCAGTGGGCCGCACCCGGGCACGTACGGGCCGTTCGTGCTGTTCCGATTTGCCATGCCCGAACTGCCGGACATGGTCTACAGCGAGTACCTGACCGGCGCGGTCTATCTCGACGCGCGCGCCGAGGTGGCGACCCACCTCGAGGTCATGGACCGCATGGCGGCGCAGGCCGCCACGGCACAACGCACGAAGGAGATCCTCAGAGATCTCCGCAAGGAGCTGTGAATGGATCGCATCAAGCCGCGCAAACACGTCTACAACGGCATGCCCGCGCGCGACTTGGGCAGCGAAGGCTGGCACAAGCCGTGGAGCGGCGGGAACGGCGGGAACTGCCTGGAGGCGATGAAGCTCGCCGACGGCCGGATCGCCGTCCGGCAGTCCACCGACCCGGACGGTCCGGCGCTGATCTACACCACCGACGAGATGACGGCCTTCATCGAAGGGGCGAAGGCGGGGGAGGCGGACTTCCTGCTGTCCTGACGCGATTGCCTTTTCTGACGCTCGACTTTCTGACGCTCGACTTTCTGACTCTGGTGCTGAATTGACCACCCTTTGTGCCTTACGGAGTGCCTCATGACCGGGCAGGACCCCATACCGGCCGTCCAGATCGACACGACCAGACCCCACCCCGCGCGGATGTACGACTGGTACCTCGGCGGCAAGGACAACTACCCGGTCGACGAGGCGATGGGCCGGCAGATGCTCACCCTCGACCCGAGGGTGCCGGTCATGGCGCGGGTCAACCGCGCGTTCATGCACCGGGCCACCCGCTGGCTGGCCGGGAACGGCGTACGGCAGTTCCTGGACATCGGCACCGGCATCCCGACCGAGCCCAACCTCCACCAGGTCGCCCAGGAGATCGCCCCCGACGCCCGGGTCGTCTACTGCGACAACGACCCCATCGTGCTGGCCCACGCGGCGGCCCTGCTGCGCGGCACGGACGACGGGGCGACCGAGTACCTCCAGGCCGACGTGCGTGACCCCGACGCCATCCTGGAGGGCGCGAGGAAGGCCCTGGACTTCACCCGGCCCGTGGCGCTGTCGCTCATCGCGCTGCTGCACTTCGTCTCCGACGAGGACGGCGCGCACGACCTGGTCCGCCGGCTGCTCGCCGAACTGCCCTCCGGCAGCTACCTGGTCATCAGCCACGCCACAGCCGATTTCACGCCGGAGGAGTCGAAGGCGGCCACCGAGAAGCTCCGCGCCGCCGGTGTCACCCTGGCCCTGCGCTCCCGAGAGGAGTTCACCCGCTTCTTCGACGGCCTCGACCTCGTCGAGCCCCGCGTCGAGGTGCCCCACCGCTGGCACCCCGAACTGGGCGAGCCCGTACCGGGGCAGGACGACGGGGTGATTCCGGGGTACGGGGCGGTCGCGCGCAAGCCGTAGCTCCACGCGCTTCACGGGCCGGTCACGGCGGCGGCAGTGCACGGCACAGCGCCTCCAGGGCCGGCCCGTACGCATGCTCGGAGGGCGTCGCGTACCCCACGACGAGGCCGTCGCCCACCGCCGTGTCCGTGTCCGGGTGCCGGAACGCCGCGAGGCCGTCCAGGGCGATGCCCTGCCAGGCGGCGGCCTTGACCGTGGACGCCTCGGTGCCGGGCGGCAGCCGCAGCACCGCGTGCAGCCCGGCCGCGATGCCGGTGGCCTCGATGTGCGGAGCATGCTCGGCGAGCGCCGCGAGGAGCCGGTCCCGGCGGCCGCGGTACCGCTGCCGCATCCGCCGTACGTGACGGTCGTACGCCCCGGAGACGACGAAGTCCGCGAGGCTCAGCTGGTCGAGGACGCTCGCCCACGCCTCCCGGTCCCCCTTGACGGCCAGGACGGTGTCGACGTACCGCTCCGGGAGCACCATCCAGCCCAGCCGCACCGCCGGCGAGAGGCTCTTGCTGACCGAGCCGATGTGGATCACGTGCTCGGGGTCGAGGCCCTGGACCGCGCCGACCGGCTTGCGGTCGTAGCGGAACTCCCCGTCGTAGTCGTCCTCCAGGACCAGCCCGCCACGCGCGCGTGCCCAGTCGATCACGGCGGCCCGGCGCGCGGGGTGCAGCGGGCCGCCGGTCGGGAACTGGTGCGCCGGCGTGAGCAGCACGGCACGCTCGCGCCCCAACCGGTCGACCCGGGCGCCGTGTTCGTCGAGGGGGAGCGGCACGGTCCGCACCCCGGCCGCCGCGAGGACCTCCCGGTGGAATCCGAGCCCGTACGCCTCCACCGCCAGGGGGCCGCGCAGGACGCCCCCTCCGAACAGCAGCCGCAGCGCGTGCGCGAAGCCGGAGCAGATCACGATCCTGCCCGGTTCGGTGCGCACACCACGCGCGCGTGCCAGGTACTCGGTGAGCGCCTCCCGCAGTTCGGTCCGGCCGGCCGGATCACCCGGGCCGAACACCTCGTTGGGCGCCTGCTGGAGAGCTCTCCGGTAGGAGGCCAGCCACGCCGTGCGCGGGAACGACGAGGTGTCCGGCGTGCCCTGCGTCAGGTCGTGCCGGGGTCCACGCGCGCGGGCAGGTGCCTTTCGGGGCACGCGCGCGGCGGACCGCAGCGGCTCGGCACGCTCCGCGACCCGGGTGCCCGAGCCCTGCCGGGCGGTGAGCCAGCCCTCCGCGACGAGTTCCGCGTAGGCGTCGGCCACCGTGTTGCGGGCGACGCCGAGATCGGCCGCGAGCGAGCGGTACGGCGGCAGCCGCGTGCCCGGAGCGAGCCGCCCGCTGCGCACGGCCTCCCGCAGGGCCCGGATCAGCGCCGCGCGCCGGCCACCCGGCCCGGTCAGCTCCAGATGCAGGTCCGACCCGATCCGTTCCGCGGAATTGACCCACGAAGTCGCCATGGAAATGCACCCTACAGCGGGTCTTTCCGGCTCGTAGGTTGAGGGACATGACGACGCACACGAGCACGAACAGCACCCAGGTGAAGGCGCCCCGGCTGGAGTTCGCCAAGTCCGCCCCGAAGGCCTTCCGGGCTCTCATCGCCTTCGACGCCGCCGCCCGCGAGGGTCTCGACCCGGCCCTCGTCGAACTGATCCAGATCCGCGCCTCGCACCTCAACCACTGTGCGTACTGCCTGCACATGCACACCAACGACGCCCGCAAGGCCGGCGAGAGCGAGGACCGGCTGCACATGGTCGCCGTGTGGCGCGAGGCCCGGCACTTCTTCACCGAGCGGGAACAGGCGGCCCTCGCCCTCACGGAGGCGATGACGCTCGTCGCCGACGCGGGTGTCCCGGACGAGGTCTACGCACAGGCCGCGGCCCACTTCGACGAGCGGGAACTGGCCCAGGTCCTCGCCCTGATCTGCACGATCAACACCTGGAACAGGGTGGCGCTGTCGACGGGGAAGGTGGCGGGGACGGACGAGCGGTGATCGCCCCCCGGGGGGATCGGACCGGCCGTGTGCCTAGACCGCCATGGGCCGGTCGTACGGTCCGATCGGCGCCGGGAGCCTCGAACTGCCCGTCAGATGGCGGTCGACCGCCGCCGCCACGGCCCGCCCTCGGCGATCGCCCAGACGATGAGCGACTGGCCGCGGGCGGCGTCTCCGGCGGCGAACACGCCGGGCACGTTCGTGGCGAAACCGGCGTCCGCGCGATCG
>KE354498.1 GCA_000415505.1 Streptomyces afghaniensis 772 | reverse complement strand
TCTTGAGGTCGCGGAACACCGTGTGGGAGGACCTGGGCCGCACCTGCGTCATGAACTGCACCGTCAGGTCGCGGCCCGGGTCGACCCAGAACGTCGTCGTGGCCACCCCGCTCCAGCCGTACGCGCCGAGCCCGGAGGGCGCCTGCGTGCGGGACGGGTCGATCACCACGGAGACGTTGAGTCCGAAGCCGACCCCCTCGTTGCCGGGCTCGTCGTGGGCCGGGCGGCTGCCGAAGGCACGCAGGTCGGCACCGCCGGGCAGATGGTTGCGGGTCATCAGGTCCACCGTCTCCGGGGCGAGCAGCCGGACGCCGTCGAGTTCGCCCCGGCGGCGCAGCAACTCCATGAAGCGGTGGTAGTCGTGGGCGGAGGCCACCATGCCGCCACTGCCGGACAGGAACCGCGGCCGGCCGCCGCGCAGCGGCAGCCCGGCGATCCGCTCGATGCCGCCGCCCTCCTTCTCGCCGTACATCTCGGACAGCCTGGGCGCCTGCTCGTCCGTGACGTGGAACCCCGCGTCCGTCATGCCGAGCGGCCCGAAGATCCGCTCGGCGCAGAACACGTCGAGCGGCTGCCCCGACACGACCTCGATGATCCGGCCCAGGACGTTGCTCGCCACCGAGTAGTTCCACTGCGTGCCCGGCTCGAACTGCAACGGCAGGCGCGCGTACTCCTCGATGGTCTCGGCCAGGTCCGCGCCCGGCCGTACCGACGACTCCAGACCGGCCTCGCGGTACAGGGTGTCCACCGGGTGGGTGTGGTAGAAGCCGAAGGTCAGGCCCGAGGTGTGGGTCATCAGGTGCCGGACGAGTATCGGGCCGGCGGCCGGGCGGGTTCTGACGTCGGCCCCGGAGCCGGCGACGTAGACCCGGGGGTCGGCGAACGCCGGCAGGTGGTCGGCGACCGGGTCGTCCAGCGACAGCCGGCCCTCCTCGACCAGCAGCAGCGCGGCGACCGCGGTGACCGGTTTCGTCATGGAGTAGACCCGCCACAGCGTGTCCGGCTCGACGGGCTGCCCGGCCGCGATGTCACGCAGGCCGTGTGTCGTGAGGTGGGCGACGCGTCCGGCACGGGCGACGGACACGAGGAATCCCGGCAGCCGGCCCTCCTCGACGAGAGAGGCGAAGTGCCGGTCCAGGCGGCTTAGCGCCTCCGGATCCAGCCCGGCCTCACCCGGGTCGACCTCTTGTCGCAGCTGTGCCATCGATCGTCCTCCGTCGCGCTCGTCGAGGTGAGTTCCGGCATACCCCGACCGGACCGCCTCAGACCTCATCCTCGTGCAGGAACCATTCATGATCACGTAGGAACGGCAACACACGTAGGAACGGCAACTTGATCCGACTCGTGCACGACACGTCCTAGGTTCCGGGTCGCAGGACCGATGGCCGATGTCAGGCGGCGGCCGGCCTCCTAGGCTGCGAGGCGGATCGCCGCCGCAGACCAGGACGCCACGAGAAGAGGTCGCCATGCCCGTGAACGGTCGCAGCCACATCCGGATCGCCCGTCCCTCCCGCGACCTCGCGGCGGCCGAGCGGTTCTGGCGCGAGGGGCTCGGGCTCAGTGTCGTGTGGCGGTCCGAGGGCGGATCCGAACCGGGCCACCACGACCTGCTGATGCTCGGCTGGCCCGACGCCGACTGGCATCTGGAGCTCGTGCACGAGGCGGCCCGGCCGGTGGAGCCCCGCCCCACCGAGGAGGACCTGCTGGTCGTCTACGCCGACGACCCGATTCCGGAGGACCTGATCGCCCGCTTGGAGCGGCACGGCGGCAAGCGGGTCCAATCCCCCAACCCCTACTGGAACGAATGGGGCGTCACCGTCGAGGACCCCGACGGCTATCGCCTGGTGCTGTGCCGCCGGGCCTGGTCCAACAGCTGACGGGAACCCGCCGGGTCCACGAGGACCCGGCGGGGGAGCGGCCCAGGCTCAGGCCGTCACCTTCTCCGGCTCCGTCGTCGCCCGGGCCGGGCGTACACCCAGCGCCTCCGTCGGAACCCGGTGCGTCTCGCGGGCCGACAGCGCGGCGATGACCGGCGGCACGCACAGGGCCGCCGTGAACAGGGCCACCGCCGACCAGTCGTCGCCGCCCGGCCCCGCGATCCGCGCGGCGAACGTCACCGCGAAGCCGGCCGCCGCGAAGCCGATCTGCGTGCCGATGGCCACGCCGGACAGCCGGACCCGGGTCGTGAACATCTCGCTGTAGAAGGCGGGCCACACACCGTTCGCTGCGCTGTAGACCACACCGAAGCAGAGGATGCCCAGCAGGAACGTCAGCGGGTACGAGCCCGTGGAGACGGCCCACAGGTACAGGAACATCGTCACCGCGCTGCCGGCCGCGCCGATCAGGTACACCGGGCGGCGGCCGATCCGGTCGGACAGCATGGCCCAGAGCGGGATCGCGGCGAGTGCCACGAGGTTGGCCAGGGCACCCACCCACAGCATGGCAGTGCGCGACATGCCGACCGCGTCGCTCGTGGCGTACGCCAGAGCCCACACCGTGAAGATGGTGCTGACCGAGGCGATGAGCGCGCCCGCGATCACCCGCAGCACGTCCGCCCAGTGCTCGCGCAGCAGCACCACCAGCGGCAGCTTGACGACGCCCTCCTCGGCGGCCTGCTGGGCGAAGGCCGGGGTCTCGTCCAGCCTGCGCCGGATGACCCAGCCGACGACGGCGACCGCGACGCTCAGCCAGAACGGCACCCGCCAGCCCCAGGACAGCAACTGGTCCTCGGGCATGGCAGCGACCGGGATGAACACCAGCGTGGCCAGCAACTGGCCGCCCTGTGTGCCGCTGAGGGTGAAGCTGGTGAAGAAGCCGCGCCGGCCCGGCGGCGCGTGTTCCAGTGTCATGGAGTTGGCGCTGGCCTGTTCGCCCGCCGCCGAGATGCCCTGGAGCACCCGGCACAGCACGAGCAGGACCGGGGCGAGCGTGCCGACCTGGTCCCGGGTCGGCAGACAGCCGATCAGGAACGTCGACAGGCCCATCAGCATCAGCGTGAAGACCATGATCTTCTTGCGGCCGAGCTTGTCGCCGAAGTGCCCGAGAATCAGCGCGCCTACCGGGCGGGCGGCGTACGCGACGCCGAACGTGGCCAGCGACAGCAGGGTCGCGGTGGCCGGGTCGGACTCGTCGAAGAACACCTCGGGGAAGATCAGCGCGGCGGCGCTGCCGTAGATGAAGAAGTCGTAGTACTCCAGCGCGCTGCCGATCCAGGCGGCGGTCGCGGCTTTCCTGGGCTGACCGGGCGGGGCTGCGGCCCCTCGGGGCGTGGCGGGGACGGACACGGCGGCTCCTTTGGGGGCTCCACCATAGGCGGAGTGAACAGAAGGGAGAGCGAAGGGGACGTGCCGGATCGCGGCTAATTAACCCACTGGGTAGTTACTAGGGGATGGCTAGGGATGCTGCGCCCGTGTGCCGCCGGTGTCAAGGGGTCGTGCGCCGGACGTTCGACGCCGGACGTTCGACGAAACAGACGGTCAGTCCGCCGCGCGCTCCGCCGTCAGATACGCGATCACCATGTCGCCCAGCATGGTGCGGTAGTGCGCGCGCTGCGCCGGGTCGACCAGGTCGCGGCCGAACAGCGCGCCGAAGGTGTGCCGGTTGGAAACCCGGAAGAAGCAGAAGGAGGAGATCATCGCGTGCAGGTCGACGGCGTCGACCTGCGCCGTGAACAGCCCTGACCTGCGGCCTTCCTCCAGGATGCGGCGGATCACGTCCAGGGCGGGGGAGCCGATCCTCCCGAGCTTCTCGGAGGCGGCGATGTGCTGTGCCTCGTGGATGTTCTCGATGCTGACCAGGCGGATGAAGTCCGGGTGCTGCTCGTGGTGGTCGAAGGTCACCTCGGCCAGGCGCCGGATGGCCGCCACCGGGTCCAGGTGCTCGACGTCGAGCTGCTGCTCGGCCTCCCGGATCACGCCGTAGGCCCGCTCCAGCACGGCCGTGAACAGCTGTTCCTTGCCGCCGAAGTAGTAGTAGATCATCCGTTTCGTGGTGCGGGTGCGGGCGGCGATCTCGTCGACCCTGGCCCCGTCGTAGCCGGCCCGGGCGAACTCCTGGGTGGCCACGTCGAGGATCTCGGCCTGGGTGCGGACGGCGTCACGGACGCGCTCGCGCTCGCCAGGACGTGCCGGTTCTTCGACGCTGGTCATCAGGTTCCTTCGGGCGGAGGGGCCGGTGCCGGTGATTCTAGGAGCAGCGGCCGGATCCCACCGGGGGCTTCCCGTGGTCGAGCTCGGCTGATATAGCTAACGTACTAGTTCGTACATTAGTGACCGCTCGGGAGGCCCGTGTGCCCAAGGACTCGTATCTCGTCGGACTGATCGGTTCCGGCATCGGCCCGTCGCTCAGCCCGGCGCTGCACGAGCGGGAGGGCGACCGGCAGGGCCTGCGCCTGCTGTACCGGTTGATCGACATCGACCCGCTCGGGGTGCCGCCCGAGGCGGTGGGCGATCTGGTGCGGGCCGCCCGCGACCTCGGGTTCGACGGGCTCAACATCACGCACCCGTGCAAGCAACTCGTCATCGAGCACCTGGACGCGCTCGCCCCGCAGGCGGAGGCGCTGGGCGCGGTCAACACCGTCGTCTTCGAGGCCGGCCGCGCGGTCGGCCACAACACCGACGTCACCGGCTTCGCCGCGTCCTTCGCGCGCGGGCTGCCCGACGCGCCGCTGGAGCGGGTCGTGCAGCTGGGTGCCGGCGGCGCGGGCGCGGCCGTCGCGCACGCCATGCTCACCCTCGGCGCCGAGCGGGTCACCGTCGTCGACGCCCTGCCCGAACGGGCCGCCGCCCTGGCCGAGGCCCTGAACCACGCCTTCGGCCAGGGCCGTGCCGGCGCCGCGACCCCGGACCGGCAGGCGCGGCTGCTCGCACAGGCCGACGGCATCGTCCACGCCACGCCCACCGGCATGGCGGCCCACCCCGGCCTGCCCCTGCCCGCCGAACTGCTCCACCCCGGGCTGTGGGTCGCCGAGGTGGTCTACCGCCCGCTGGAGACCGAACTGCTGCGCACCGCCCGCGCGCTGGGCTGCGCCACCCTCGACGGCGGCGGCATGGCCGCGTTCCAGGCCGCCGACGCGTTCCGCCTGTTCACCGGACGGGAACCCGACGCCGCGCGGATGCTGGCGGACCTGACCGAACTGGCCGGAGCCGTAGGGGCATCGAACTGAAGAGAGGTATCGACGTGCGTACGTCCATCGCCACCGTCTCCCTCAGCGGATCCCTCACCGAGAAGCTCACGGCCGCCGCCCGGGCCGGCTTCGACGGGGTGGAGATCTTCGAGAACGACCTGCTGGCCAGCCCCCTCACCCCCGAGGAGATCCGCGCCCGCTGCGCCGACCTCGGCCTCTCCATCGACCTGTACCAGCCGATGCGGGACATCGAGGCCGTCCCCGAGGACGAGTTCGCCCGCAACCTGCGGCGGGCCCGCCACAAGTTCGAGCTGATGCGCAGGCTCGGCGCCGACACCGTCCTCGTCTGCTCCAGCGTCTCCCCGCGGGCGGTGGACGACGACGCCCTCGCCGCCGAACAGCTGAGCCGGCTCGCCGCCATGGCCCAGGAGTTCGGCATCCGGGTGGCCTACGAGGCGCTCGCCTGGGGGCGGCACGTCAGCACGTACGACCACGCCTGGCGCATCGTGGAGTCGGCCGCCCATCCCGCCCTCGGCACCTGCCTGGACAGCTTCCACATCCTCTCGCGCGGCTCGGACCCCAAGGGCATCGAGGACATCCCCGGTGAGAAGATCTTCTTCCTCCAGCTCGCCGACGCCCCGCTGCTCGCCATGGACGTCCTCCAGTGGAGCCGCCACTACCGCTGCTTCCCCGGCCAGGGCGGCTTCGACGTCGCCGGCCTGCTGCGGCACGTGCTGCGCACCGGCTACGACGGCCCGCTCTCCCTGGAGGTCTTCAACGACGTCTTCCGCCAAGCCGAGGCCGGCCCGACCGCCGTCGACGCCCGGCGTTCCCTGCTGGTCCTCCAGGAGACGGTGGGCCGGGCCGCCCTGCCCGAGCCCGTCGTCCCCACCGGCGTCGCCTTCGCCGAGCTGGTCACGCCCGACGCCGAACCCCTCACCGCCCTGCTCGGCGCCCTCGGCTTCACCCGCACCGCCCGCCATCGCGGCAAGCCCGTCGCCCTGTGGGAGCAGGGGGACGCCCGGATCCTCGTCAACACGGGGCCGATGGTTCGCCGGGACGGCACCCAGCTCGCTGCGATCGGGCTGGAGTCACCGGATCCGGCCGCGGCGGCCCGGCGTGCGGAGGCGCTGCTGGCGCCCGTCCTGCCGCGGCGCCGGGCACCCGGGGACGCCCCGCTCGACGCGGTCGCCGCCCCCGACGGCACGGAGCTCTTCTTCTGCGCCACCGGCCGTCCGGGCCTGCCCGACTGGCGGGCCGACTTCGAGGACACCGGCCCGGCAGCCGTCCCCGCGACCGTCCGACGCATCGACCATCTCGCCCTTGTCCAGCCCTGGCACCACTTCGACGAGGCGGCCCTCTTCCACCGGGGCGTGCTCGGCCTGCACGCCCAGGAGAGCGTGGACGTCGCCGACCCCTACGGTCTGCTGCGCAGCCGTGCCGTGACCAACGCCGACGGCAGCGTCCGGATCGCCCTCACCGTCGGCGCCGCGCCCACGGACGACACCGTCCACGCCCAGCACATCGCCCTGGCCACCGACGACGTGGTCGCCTCGGCCCGCCGCTTCCGGGAGGCCGGCGGCGGTCTGCTGCCCGTCCCGGCGAACTACTACGACGATCTCGCCGCCCGCTTCGATTTCGCCGACGGCGAGCTGGAGACCTACCGCGACCTCGGCATCCTCTACGACCGCGACGCCCACGGCGTCTTCCGCCACTGCTACACCCGCACCGTCGGCCGCGTCTTCTTCGAACTGGTCCAGCGCGACGCCGGCTACCGGGGCTACGGCGCCCCGAACGCCCCGGTCCGGCTGGCGGCACAGCACACGGCACGGGCGCTCACTGGCGGCTGACCGAGCGGGTGATGCCGGTGACGACCGTCGTGGCCAGGATCCAGCCCGTGAGCACCAGCGTGTAGGAGAGCCACTGGTACCCGTCGGTGGGGCCGAACGCGCCCTCCTGCCCGAAGGAGATCACCGGCAGCAGCAGGTCGAGCGTGTAGAAGACCGGGTTGAACTGCGGGGCCTCGTCGGCCTTCAGCGGCTGCGGGTGGTGCAGCGCGAAGACCACAGAGCCGATCACCAGCAGCGACACCAGCCAGCCGGCGGCGCGCAGGGGCCGGAAGCCGTAGCCGACGGCCGCGTCCTGGACGTGGCCCCACAACCGGCCGTACCACGGCAGGGTGCCGCGACGGCGGCGCTGCTTGGCGAGCTGGACGACGCGGGCGGCGTCGTCGTCGCCGATCCGGCGGTAGGCAGCGGTCAACTGCTCGTAGGCGTGCGGGACATAGCCCTCGCGGTCCCGCTCCAGCATCGCCAGGCGCCGCTCGGCGGGTTCGTGCGGGGTGAGGGAGGTGTAGACGAGGCTGTTGAGCAGGACCTCCTCGGGGACCACGTCCGGTTCGAGGAACAGGACGTCCAGCTGGGCGCGGCGCAGGTTGAGGGCGCCCGTCATGGGAGGGCTCCTGCGCAGCCAGAGTTCCCCGACGGTGCAGCTGCTGGCGCGCAGCGCCGTGTCACCGGGGTTCGCCAGCCGCGCGTGGGAGAGGTCGAGGCGGCCCGCGATCCGGGTGCCGCGCAGGCCGATCCAGCCGAGGACGTCGACGTCGCGCAGCAGCACGTCGCCCTCCACCGTGAGCGTCTCCGCGTCGAGGGCGGCCTCACCGGTACCGGCCTCCAGCCGCGCCCCGTTGAGGTCGATCGTCCCGGCGACCGAGGCACCTGTCAGGCGCAGCTCGCCGCGGGTGCGCAGTCCCTGCGCCGACAGGCCGTCGCCGATGGTCACGTGGTTGAGCTGGAGCGCGGGCTGATCGGTGGGCCGTTCGTCGATCCCGGCCCTGTCCATGAACAGCGCGCCGGAGATCTGCGCCCCGCCGAGCCGGACGGGCCCCTCGAACAGGCAGTCCGACATGCGCAGCACGCCGTCCACGCGGAGGGTGGCTGCGTCCAGCCCGGGCAGGACGGAGTCGCGCAGGTTCAGCTGCCGCAGCCGCGCCCCGTACAGGACGGGGACGTCCTCGAAGGAGCAGCCGCTGAGGCGCACGGCGTGGTCGACCTCTGCGTACTTGAGGTCCAGCGCGCCCGTGATCCGCGCGCCCGCCAGCCGGAGGGCGGCCGTCTCCCCGTCCTCCTGCGGGGCGCTCAGCAGCAGGGCCCGCAGCACGGCTGCCCGTACGGTCCGTTCGGGTCCCCAGTCGGCGCCCCGCGCCGGGTCCTCGTCCGCCGGCCCCCGGAAGTCCACGTCGTCCCCACGCGGAAACGCGCGCCACACCCGCTCCTCGGCGGGTGTCATGTCCTCGATCTCCATCAGCGGGGACTCTGACGCGCCCGGCCGGAGGCTGTCAACTCACCTCCGCCGGGGTCTGTTACGCCCTGGTGTTCCACTCCGCGATCACGGGACGCCCGTGCTCGGTCGAGAGCCGGCTGACCGTGCCCGTCTCCAGCCGGAACAGCCGCCCCTGTGACGGCGGCAGGCCCAGCCGGCGGGCCGTCAGGACGCGGAGGAAGTGGCCGTGCGCCACCAGCAGCACATCGCCCTCGGGCAGCGCGTCGGCCACCCGGGACAGCACCCGGTCGGCGCGCTCGCCGACCTCCTCGGGGGACTCGCCCGGCTCGCCGTCGGGTCCGGGCGGGCCCCCGTCGGTCCACAGGTCCCAGTCGGGACGGGTGCGGTGTATCTCCTCGGTGGTGACGCCCTCGTAGGCGCCGTAGTACCACTCGTGCAGGTCCGCGTCCCGCACGGTTCCCGTCAGGCCCGCGAGTTCGGCGGTGCGCACCGCGCGGCCGAGCGGGCTGGTGAGGACCAGTGCGAAGGAGCGGCCCGCCAGCAGCGGAGCCAGCGACTTGGCCTGCCCCTCGCCGTTCGGGGTGAGGGGCAGGTCGGTGAAGCTGGTGTGCTGTCCGCTCCGGCTCCACTCGGTCTCGCCGTGGCGGACCAGCAGCAGATCGCCCACGTCCTACGCCTTCTTCGCGGACTCGACGGCGTGGCCGCCGAACTGGTTGCGCAGCGCCGCGATCATCTTCATCTGCGGCGAGTCGTCCTGCCGGGAGGCGAACCGGGAGAACAGGGAGGCGGTGATCGCGGGCAGCGGCACGGAGTTGTCGATCGCGGCCTCCACGGTCCAGCGTCCCTCGCCGGAGTCCTGGGCATAGCCCCGCAGGCCCTCCAGGTGCTCGTCCTCGTCGAGCGCGTTGACCGCGAGGTCCAGCAGCCAGGAGCGGATGACGGTGCCGTCCTGCCAGGAGCGGAACACCTCGCGGACGTTGTCCACGGAGTCCACGGCCTCCAGCAGCTCCCAGCCCTCGGCGTAGGCCTGCATCATCGCGTACTCGATGCCGTTGTGGACCATCTTCGCGAAGTGCCCGGCACCCACGCTGCCCGCGTGGACGAAGCCGTACGGGCCCTCCGGCTTGAGCGCCTCGAAGATCGGCCGGAGCCGGTCGACGTACTCCTTCTCGCCGCCGACCATCAGGGCGTAGCCGTTCTTCAGGCCCCACACACCGCCCGAGACGCCCGCGTCGACGAAGCCGATGCCGCGCTTGCTCAGCTCCTCGGCGTGCTTCTCGTCGTCCGTCCAGCGGGAGTTGCCGCCGTCGACCACCGTGTCGTACGGCTTGAGGAGGTCCGCCAGACGGTCGATGACGTGCTGGGTGGGGTCGCCGGCCGGGACCATGACCCAGACCGTGCGCGGCGCCTCCAGCTGGTTGACGAGGTCGGCCAGGCTGGCGACGTCGGACTTGTCCGGGTTGGTGTCGTAGCCGATGACGGTGTGGCCGGCGTTGCGCAGGCGCTCGCGCATGTTGCCGCCCATCTTGCCGAGGCCCACAAGACCGATCTGCATGTCAGTTCACTTCCCGAAGATTGCGGTAGGCGGCCACCAGCGCGGCCGTGGACGGATCGAGACCGGGGACGTCGGCGCCCTCGGTCAGGGCGGGCTCGACGCGCTTGGCGAGGACCTTGCCGAGCTCGACGCCCCACTGGTCGAAGGAGTCGATGTTCCAGACCGCGCCCTGCACGAACACCTTGTGCTCGTAGAGGGCGACCAGCTGGCCGAGGACCGACGGGGTGAGTTCGGTGGCCAGGATCGTCGTGGTGGGGTGGTTGCCCCGGAACGTGCGGTGCGGCACCTGCTCCTCGGGCACGCCCTCGGCCCGCACCTCCTCGGCGGTCTTGCCGAAGGCGAGCGCCTGCCCCTGGGCGAACAGGTTGGCCATCAGCAGGTCGTGCTGCGCCTTCAGTTCGTCGCCCAGCTCGGCGACCGGCCGCGCGAAGCCGATCAGGTCGGCGGGGATGAGCTTGGTGCCCTGGTGGATCAACTGGTAGTAGGCGTGCTGCCCGTTGGTGCCGGGCGTGCCCCACACCACCGGCCCCGTCTGCCACTCCACCGGACGCCCGTCGCGGTCCACCGACTTGCCGTTGGACTCCATGTCGAGCTGCTGGAGGTAGGCGGTGAACTTGGACAGGTAGTGGCTGTAGGGCAGGACGGCGTGCGACTGGGCGTCGTGGAAGTTGCCGTACCAGATGCCGAGCAGGCCCATGAGGAGCGGGGCGTTGGCCTCGGCGGGGGCGTTGCGGAAGTGCTCGTCGACGATGCGGAAGCCGTCGAGCATCTCCCGGAAGCGGTCCGGGCCGATCGCGATCATCAGGGACAGGCCGATCGCGGAGTCGTACGAGTAGCGGCCGCCGACCCAGTCCCAGAACTCGAACATGTTGTCGACGTCGATGCCGAAGTCGGCGACCTTCCCGGCGTTCGTGGACAGCGCCACGAAGTGCTTGGCGACCGCCTTCTCGTCGCCCCCGAGGCCGTCCAGCAGCCAGGAGCGCGCCGAGGTCGCGTTCGTGATGGTCTCGATCGTGGTGAAGGTCTTGGACGCGACGATGAACAGCGTCTCCGCCGGGTCCAGGTCGCGGGTGGCCTCGTGGAGGTCGGCGCCGTCCACGTTCGACACGAAGCGGAATGTCAGTTCCCGGGCGGTGAACGGCCGCAGCGCCTCGTAGGCCATCGCCGGGCCGAGGTCGGAGCCGCCGATGCCGATGTTGACGACGTTGCGGATCCGCCTGCCGGTGTGGCCGGTCCACTCGCCCGAGCGCACCCGGTCCGCGAAGGCGGCCATCTTGTCGAGCACGGCGTGCACACCGGGGACGACGTTCTCGCCGTCGACCTCGATCACCGCGTCCCGCGGGGCGCGCAGCGCGGTGTGCAGCACGGCCCGGTTCTCGGTGACGTTGATCTTCTCGCCGCGGAACATGGCGTCCCGCAGCCCGAACACGTCGGTGGCGGTGGCCAGCTCCTGGAGCAGGGCCAGCGTCTCGTCGGTGATCAGGTGCTTGGAGTAGTCGATGCGCAGGTCGCCCACGTGCACGACGTAGCGCTCGGCGCGCCCCGGGTCCGCCGTGAACAGCTCACGCAGGTCCGGCTGCGGCAGGGCGTCCTTGCGGTGGTCCTCCAGGGCGGTCCACTCGGGCCGCCGCGTGAGCCTGGGGGAGCCGGAGGGGGAGTCAGACATGAGCAGGGGTCTCCTCGGTTGCCTCGCCGTTCAGGGCGATGGCGTACATCTCGTCCGCGTCGAGGCGCCGCAGCTCCTCGGCGATGAGTTCGGAGGTGGCACGGACCTTCAGCGCGAGGGTGCGGGAGGGCTGGCCCGGCAGGGTCAGTGTGGCCAGCGGTCCCTCGGGGCGGTCGATGACGATCTCACCGCTCTCCGTGCCCAGGCGGACCGCCGTCACGACCGGCCCGGCGGTGACCACCCGGTCGACCCGGACGTGCAGCCGGGCCTCCAGCCAGCGGGCCAGCAGCTCGGCGCCGGGTTCTCGGCCTCGGCCTCCACGGCCGCCGACGATCACCTTCGCCCGGGCCTGGTCCAGCGCCGCCGCCAGCATCGAACGCCAGGGCGTCAGCCGGGTCCAGGCGAGGTCCGTGTCACCGGGCGCGTAGGAGCGGACCCGGGTCTCCAGCATCTCCAGCGGGTTCTCCACCGCGTACAGGTCGGTGATGCGCCGCTGGGCCAGCGCCCCGAGCGGGTCCTTCGAGGGCACCTCCGGCGCCTCCATCGGCCACCACACCACCACCGGCGCGTCCGGCAGCAGCAGCGGCAGCACCACCGAGTCGGCGTGCTCGGACACCTCGCCGTAGGTCCGCAGCACCACGGTCTCGCCGGTGCCCGCGTCGGCGCCGACCCGGACCTCGGCGTCCAGCCGGGACTGGGTGCGGTCGCGCGGGGTGCGGGCGTGCCGCTTGATGACGACCAGGGTGCGCGAGGGGTGCTCGTGCGAGGCCTCCTCGGCTGCCTTGATCGCGTCGTAGGCGTTCTCCTCGTCCGTGACGATCACCATCGTCAGGACCATGCCCACGGCCGGGGTGCCGATGGCGCGGCGGCCCTGCACCAGCGCCTTGTTGATCTTGCTTGCCGTGGTGTCGGTCAGGTCGATCTTCATGGCCTGCGCCAGCTCCGTCCGTCTCGTGCGAGCATCTCGTCGGCTTCCGCGGGTCCCCAACTGCCCGAGACGTACTGCGCGGGCCGGCCGTGCGTGGCCCAGTACTGCTCGATCGGGTCGAGGATCTTCCAGGACTCTTCCACTTCCTGGTGACGGGGGAACAGGTTGGCGTCGCCCAGGAGGACGTCCAGGATCAGCCGTTCGTACGCCTCGGGGCTCGATTCGGTGAACGACTCGCCGTAGGCGAAGTCCATCGTCACGTCGCGGATCTCCATCGACGTACCCGGCACCTTGGAGCCGAACCGCACCGTCATGCCCTCGTCCGGCTGGACGCGGATGACGATCGCGTTCTGCCCCAGTTCCTCGGTCGCCGTGGAGTCGAAGGGGGAGTGCGGGGCCCGCTGGAACACCACCGCGATCTCCGTCACCCGGCGGCCCAGCCGCTTGCCGGTGCGCAGGTAGAAGGGCACGCCCGCCCAGCGGCGGTTGTCCACCTGGAGCTTGATCGCGGCGTAGGTGTCGGTCGAGGAGGCCTGGTCGATGCCCTCCTCCTCCAGATAGCCGCGGACCTTGGTGCCGCCCTGCCAGGCCGCCGCGTACTGCCCGCGCACGGTGTGCCGGCCCAGGTCCTCCGGCAGCCGTACGGCCCGCAGCACCTTCAGCTTCTCGGTGAGCAGCGACGCCGCGTCGAAGGCGGCGGGCTCCTCCATCGCGGTGAGCGCCATCAGCTGCAGGAGGTGGTTCTGGATGACGTCACGGGCGGCGCCGATGCCGTCGTAGTACCCCGCGCGACCGCCGATGCCGATGTCCTCGGCCATGGTGATCTGCACATGGTCGACGTACGACCGGTTCCAGATCGGTTCGAACATCTGGTTGGCGAAGCGCAGCGCCAGGATGTTCTGGACGGTCTCCTTGCCCAGGTAGTGGTCGATACGGAAGACCTGCTCCGGGTCGAACACGTCGTGCACGATCGCGTTCAGCTCACAGGCGCTGTCGAGGTCGTGCCCGAACGGCTTTTCGATGACCGCGCGGCGCCAGGAACCCTCCTGGGCGTCGGCCAGCTTGTGCTTCTTCAGCTGCTGGACGACCTTCGGGAAGAACTTCGGCGGCACCGAGAGGTAGAAGGCGTAGTTGCCGCTGGTGCCCCGGGAGGCGTCCAGCTCCTCGACGGCGGAGCGCAGCTGCTTGAACGCCGTGTCGTCGTCGAAGTCACCCGGGATGAACCGCATGCCCTCGGCGAGCTGCTGCCAGACCTCCTCGCGGAAGGGGGTTCGCGCGTGCTCACGGACCGCGTCGTGCACCACCTGCGCGAAGTCCTGGTCCTCCCAGTCCCGGCGGGCGAAACCCACCAGCGAGAAGCCCGGCGGCAGCAGGCCGCGGTTGGCCAGGTCGTACACGGCCGGCATCAGCTTCTTGCGGGACAGGTCGCCGGTCACACCGAAGATGACGAGCCCGGACGGGCCCGCGATCCTGGGCAGACGGCGGTCGCGCGGGTCGCGCAGGGGATTGTCGAAGTCGGTGCCGGCGTACTGCGGGCGCGGTGCGGCCCGGCCGCTCACCCCGGTCTGCTCGACCCCGGCGGCCTCCTGCGCCGCCCGGGCCTCCTTGTCCTCCTTGGTTCCGATGGTCTCCTGCTCGGCCGTCTGGGGGATGCCCTCGGTCATTCCGCGTCAACTCCCTTGCTGTTCAAGGACTTGGTGACCGCGTCCAGCAGGTCCTGCCAGGCCACCTCGAACTTGGCGACGCCTTCGTCCTCCAGTTGCCGCACCACCTCGTCGTAGGAAATGCCGAGCCGCTCGACGGCCGCCAGGTCGGCACGCGCCTGGGCGTAACCGCCGGTGACGGTGTCGCCCTGGACGTCACCGTGGTCGGCGACGGCGTTCAGCGTGGCCTCCGGCATGGTGTTGACCGTGCCGGGGGCGACCAGTTCGTCCACGTACAGGGTGTCCTTGTAAGCGGGGTCCTTCACACCGGTGGAGGCCCAAAGGGGGCGCTGCCGGTTCGCACGGGCGCCGCCCAGGGCCTGCCAGCGCGGCCCGGCGAACACCTGTTCGTAGGCCTCGTAGGCGAGCCGGGCGTTGGCCAGGGCCGCCCTGCCCTTCAGGGCGAGGGCCTCGTCCGTGCCCAGCAGCGTCAGCCGCTTGTCGATCTCGGAGTCGACGCGGGAGACGAAGAAGGACGCGACCGAGTAGATGGCCGCCAGGTCGAGACCGGCCGCCTGTGCCTGCTCCAGGCCGGCGAGGTAGGCGTCCATCACCTCGCGGTAGCGCTCCAGTGAGAAGATCAGCGTCACGTTCACGCTGATGCCCGCGCCGATCACCTCGGTGATCGCCGGCAGGCCGGCCTTCGTCGCGGGGATCTTGATCATCACGTTGGGGCGGTCCACCAGCCAGGCCAGCTGCCGGGCCTCGGCGACGGTCGCCGCCGTGTCGTGGGCCAGCCGCGGGTCGACCTCGATGGACACCCGGCCGTCCCGCCCGCCGGTGGCGTCGTACACCGGCTGCAGGACGTCGGCGGCGGCCCGGACGTCGGCCGTCGTCATCATCCGGACGGCTTCGTCGACGGTGACGCCCCGCACCGCCAGGTCGGCGAGCTGCTCCTCGTAGCCCTCGCCGGAGCCGATGGCGGCCTGGAAGATGGACGGGTTGGTGGTGACGCCGACGACGTTCCCCGTCGCCACGAGCCCGGCCAGGCTGCCGGACTCGATCCGCCGGCGGGACAGGTCGTCCAGCCAGATCGACACGCCCTCGTCGGACAGGCGCTTGAGTGCTCCCGCGCTCGCGGTCGCTTCGGTCACAGTGATCATCTTCTTTCGGGCGGTCGGATCAACCGCGCACAGCGGCCAGGGATTCCCGGGCTGCGGCGACGACGTTCTCGGGGGTGAAGCCGTACTCGGCGAACAGGGTCCTGGCGTCTGCGGAGGCGCCGAAGTGCTCCAGGGAGACGATGCGTCCCGCGTCCCCCGTGAACCGGTGCCAGGTCAGGCCGATACCGGCCTCGACCGCGACCCGGGCCTTCACGGACGGCGGCAGGACGCTGTCCCGGTACGCGCGGGGCTGCTCCTCGAACCACTCCACGGACGGCATCGACACCACCCGGGTGGGCACACCCGCCGCCTCGAGCCGCTCACGGGCCTCGACGGCGAGGTGCACCTCGGAACCGGTGGCGATCAGGATCACCTGCGGCTCGCCGCCCTCCGCCTCGGCCCGCACGTAACCGCCGCGTGCCACGTCCGGGTTCGGCTCGTACGTGGGCACGCCCTGGCGGGTGAGCGCGAGACCGTGCGGGGCCGGGTCGGTGGTGTGCCGCCGGAGGATCTCGGCCCAGGCGAGCGCGGTCTCGTTGGCGTCGGCCGGGCGTACGACGTTCAGGCCCGGGATGGCCCGCAGCGACGCCAGGTGCTCGACGGGCTGGTGGGTCGGGCCGTCCTCGCCCAGGCCGACGGAGTCGTGCGTCCACACGTACGTCACCGGCAGCTGCATCAGGGCCGACATCCGGACGGCGTTGCGCATGTAGTCGGAGAACACCAGGAAGGTGCCGCCGTAGACGCGCGTGTTGCCGTGCAGCGCGATGCCGTTCATCTCCGCGGCCATGGAGAACTCGCGGATGCCGAAGTGGATCGTCCGGCCGTACGGGTCGGCCTCCGGCAGCGGGTTGCCCTGCGGCAGGAAGGACGACGTCTTGTCGATGGTGGTGTTGTTCGAGCCGGCCAGGTCGGCCGAGCCGCCCCACAGCTCGGGGACGACCGCGCCGAGGGACTGGAGCACCTTGCCGGACGCGGCACGGGTGGCGACCGCCTTGCCCGGCTCGAACACCGGCAGGGCGTCCTCCCAGCCGGCGGGCAGCTCACCCTTGCTGACCCGGTCGAAGGTGGCGGCGCGCTCCGGGTTCTCACCGCGCCAGGCGGCGATCCGCTTGTCCCAGGCGGCGTGCGCCTCGGCGCCCCGGTCCAGGGCCCGGCGGGTGTGCGCCAGCACCTCGTCGGCGACCTCGAAGGTCTTCTCCGGGTCGAAGCCGAGGAGGCGCTTGGTGGCGGCGACCTCGTCCTCGCCGAGCGCCGAGCCGTGGGAGGCCTCGGTGTTGCGCGCGTTCGGCGCCGGCCAGGCGATGATGGTGCGCATCGCGATGATGGAGGGGCGCCCGGTCTCGGCCTGAGCCTCCTTCAGCGCCGCGTACAGCGCGTGCACGTCGACGTCGCCGTCCTCGTGCGGCTCGATCCGCTGCACGTGCCAGCCGTACGCCTCGTACCGCTTCAGCACGTCCTCGGAGAACGCGGTCGCGGTGTCGCCCTCGATGGAGATGTGGTTGTCGTCGTAGAGGAAGACCAGGTTGCCGAGCTTCTGGTGGCCGGCCAGCGAGGAGGCCTCGGCGGAGACGCCCTCCTGGAGGTCGCCGTCGGAGACGATGGCCCAGACGGTGTGGTCGAAGGGGGACTCGCCCTCGGGGGCGTCGGGGTCGAACAGGCCACGCTCGTAACGGGCGGCCATCGCCATGCCGACCGCGTTCGCGACGCCCTGGCCGAGCGGGCCGGTCGTGGTCTCCACGCCCGCGGTGTGTCCGTACTCGGGGTGGCCGGGCGTCTTCGAGCCGTGCGTGCGGAACGCCTTCAGGTCGTCAAGCTCCAGCTCGTAGCCCGCGAGGTACAGCTGCGTGTAGAGGGTCAGCGACGTGTGGCCAGGGGAGAGGACGAATCGGTCACGGCCGGTCCACTCCGGGTCGGCCGGATCGTGCCGCATCACCTTCTGAAAGATCGTGTAGGCGGCCGGCGCCAGGCTCATCGCCGTGCCGGGATGGCCGTTTCCGACCCGCTGGACGGCATCGGCCGCCAGCAGACGGGCGGTGTCGACGGCACGCCGGTCGAGTTCGGTCCATTCGAAGCTGTCCGCTGTCTGCGTGCTCATCTTCAAGAAGTCCTCGATAGGAGCGAAGTGGCTGGTCTGACGTCTTCAAAACTAAAAGTCTGACTTTTTCGACGGAAGGTCGCCGTGTGCCAGCCTGTGGTGAAAGTGGGACACCCCAAGGCAGCGCGGCGCGCGAATGGGGCGGCACGAGGCGGACATGGCGGATATGGCAGATATGGCAGACAGAGGCATCCAAGGCGGCGACGGGATCAGAACGTTCCCCTTCCCGGTCGAGCTGAGTGTCGGCGGCGTCGGCATGCAGGTCGGCCCGATGGGCACCGGCCGCACCTGGCACGCCGACGCGCCCCTGGAGCGCGTGCACCGCATCGACTTCCACGTCGTGCTGCTGTTCGGCGAGGGCCCGGTCCGGCACATGGTCGACTTCACCGAGTACGAGGCCACGGCCGGGGACCTGCTGTGGATCCGCCCGGGGCAGGTCCACCGCTTCTCCCGCACGAGCGAGTACCGCGGAACGGTGCTGACCATGCAGCCGGGCTTCCTGCCCCGCGCGACCGTCGAGGCCACCGGCCTGTACCGCTACGACCTGCCGCCGCACTTGCGTCCCGACGCGGCCCAACTCGCCGGTCTGCGCGACTCGCTCGGCCAGCTCCGCCGCGAGTACGAGGACACGGACACGCTGCCGCTGAGCCTGCACACCGCCGTCCTGCGCCATTCGCTGACGGCGTTCCTGCTGCGGCTCGCCCATCTCGCCGCCAGTACGGCGGAGTCGGTACGACAGACGTCCGACTCCACCTTCACCCTCTTCCGGGACGCCGTGGAGAAGGACTTCGCCACCAACCACAGCGTCAGCGCCTACGCCGATGCGCTCGGCTACTCCCGCCGCACCCTGGTCCGCGCGGTCCGCGGCGCGACCGGGGACACCCCCAAGGCCTTCATCGACAAGCGCGTGGTCCTGGAGGCCAAACGCCTCCTCGCCCACACCGACCTGCCGATCGGCCGGGTCGGCGCGGCGGTCGGCTTCCCCGACGCCGCGAACTTCTCCAAGTTCTTCCACCAGCACACGGACCAGACGCCGGCGGCGTTCCGGGCGGAACTGCGCTGAGGTTACGGAGGCCGGGCAGCGAAAGAGGGCCCCACGCGCGCGTGGAGCCCCCTGCCGAGGATCGTCAGTGTCCGAAGGCGAACCAGTTGACGTTCACGAAGTCCGCCGGCTGTCCGCTGGTGAAGGTCAGATACACATCGTGTGTGCCCGTCACGGAGTTGATGTTCGCCGGAACGGTCCGCCACGACTGCCAGCCGCCGGTGCTGCCCACGGCGAAACTCCCGACGGGCGCGTTGCTCCGGCTGTCCAGCCGCACTTCCACCAGTCCGCTGACGCCGCCCGCCGCACCGCTCGCGACCCGGGCGCTGAACTGCCGGGCCGCGCTGGAGCCGAAGTTCACGCCCTTGAAGTGCAGCCAGTCGCCGTTGGCCAGCGAGCCGACGTTCTGGCCGCCGCCGGAGTCGGACGTCGTCTCGGTCGTCACGCCGGACTGGCCGTCGTAGGACTCGGCCTGGATGGCGGAGTAGGCGTCGCGGTTGCCGGTCGGGGGAGGCGTGGTGCCGCCACCGGACGACAGCACCTGGACGTAGTCGACGACCATCGGGTGGCCGGGCTGCGTCCCCGCGTCCGGGCCGCCGCCGAACGCGTCCGGGAAGCCGCCGCCCATCGCGACGTTCAGGATGATGAAGAAGCCGTGGTCCGTGGCATTGCGCCACGTCGTGGCATCGACCTGGTTGGCGCGCACCGTGTGGAAGTTGACGCCGTCGAGGTAGAAGCGGATCTCCTCGACGCTCGTCGAGCGGTCCCACTCCATCCGGTAGGTGTGGAAGCCGGCCTGGCAGGTGGTGCCCTGGCAGGCCGTCGAACTGCCGATGCCGCTGGTCTCGTTGCAGGGGCCGCCCGGGGAGGTGCCGCAGTGCATCGTCGCGAACACCGTGTTCTGGCCCTGGGTGTTCTCCATGATGTCCAGCTCGCCGACGGCCGGCCAGTTCCAGTAGTTGCCGCGGTAGGGGGCGCCCAGCATCCAGAACGCGGGCCAGTAGCCCTTGGCCGCGGCCCCGGTGACGTTCGGCACCTGGATGCGCGACTCCACGCGGAGCTTGCCGCCGGCCGGAGGCTGGAAGTCGGTGCGGTTGGTCTCGATGCGGCCGGAGGTCCAGTTGCCGGCGCCGTCCCGCCGGGGGGTGATGCGGAGGTTGCCGTTGCCGTCGAGCGAGACGTTGTCGGTGCTGCTCGTCATCGTCTCGATCTCGCCGGTGCCCCAGTTGGCGGGGCCGCCCGGGTAGCCCTTGCCGGTCGCGTACTGCCAGTTGGACGTGTTGACGCCGCTGCCGGCCGGGCCGTTGAAGTCGTCGAGGAAGACCTGGTTCCAGCCCGACGGGGGCGGCGGCGCGGAGGCGCTGGCGGAGGGAGTCGCGGCGGTGGCGGCGACCGCGGCGAGGCCGAGTGTGCTGACGACGGCGACGAGCGCCCGCCGGAAGGGGCGCCGGGTGCGGGGTCTGCCGGAGGTGTCACGCATGTGGGGATGCCTCTCGGGTACGGGTGCGGGGAGGTTGAGAGCGCTCTCAGAGTGTCGTCAATGTGCTCCAC
Source organism: Streptomyces afghaniensis 772 (assembly GCA_000415505.1). Classification (GTDB taxonomy): domain Bacteria; phylum Actinomycetota; class Actinomycetes; order Streptomycetales; family Streptomycetaceae; genus Streptomyces; species Streptomyces afghaniensis. The sequence continues at coordinate 16,182 of KE354498.1, read as the reverse complement.
GTCACCCGGGTCGTCAAGAGGTGAAGCCGGGAAAAGTGCGGGGCGGCCGATGAGTGCACGTCCTGAACGGGCTCTGTCGACCGGGTTGTTGGGGGCCGTTGTCAGACCTTGCTGCGATGCTCACGGTATGGATGTCACCTTGCAGCTGACCATCGACTGCGCCGACCCGGCGAAGCTCGTCACCTTCTGGACCGAGGCCCTCGGATACGTGCCCGAACCGCCCCCGGGCGGGCACCCCACCTGGCGGGCCTACTGGGCGGACACGGGGGTGCCCGCGGAGGAACTGGCCGAGGGAGTGGGAGAGACCCCCGAGTCGATTGTCGACCCGGACGGGCAGGGGCCCCGCGTCTGGTTCCAGCGGGTGCCGGAGGGCAAGACCGTCAAGAACCGGGTGCATCTCGACCTGAAGGTCGGCGGCGGCAGAGGCGTTCCCCTGCCGGAGCGCACCCGGAGAATCACGGCGAAGGTGGACCGGCTGACCGCGGCCGGCGCGACGGTGCTGCGGGTCATGGACGAGCCGGACATGGAGTACTACGGCGTCGTGCTGCGGGACCCGGAGGGCAATGAATTCTGCGTGGCCTGAGCGGCACCGACCGCTTCGCCGGAAAGCCGATGCCGGGTAACTGCTGAACGCGCCGGTTCAGGCCCGCTCCGGCTGCCACCCCAGGGCCCGGGAGATCCCGCGCGCCGCCACCCGTACCGCCGGGACCAGCACCGGCACCTGGGCGTCGGCGTGCGGTACCACGACGGACACGGCGGCGGCCACCGAGCCGTCCGCCGTGCGCACCGGCGCGGCCACCGACAGGGCGTCCTCCGTGACCTGGCGGTCGCTCACCGCCACGCCGGTCCGGCGCACTCCGGCGAGCTCCCGCCGCAGCCGTGCGGGGTCGGTGATCGTGTACGGCGTGAAGGACGCGAGTGCGCCCGCGCAGTACTCCTCCTGGAACTCCGGGTCCCCGTGCGCCAGCAGGGCGAGCCCGACCCCGGTGGCGTGCAGCGGCCAGCGCGCGCCGACGCGGATGTGCACACCGACCGCCGACCGCCCCGACAGCCACTCGATGTAGACGACGTCCGTGCCGTCCCGCACCGCCAGCTGCACGTTCTCGTGCGTCGCCTCGTACAGGTCCTCCAGGTACGGCAGCGCGATCTGCCGCAGGGCGAGGCCGCGCGGCGCCAGTGCGGCGATCTCCCACAGTCGCAGCCCGACGTGGTAGACGCCGGACTCGTCCCGTTCCAGGGCTCCCCACTCGGTGAGCGCGCCCACCAGCCGGTGCGCGGTGGTCAGGCTCAGTCCGGCCCGTCGGCTGATGTCCGTCAGGCACAGGGCCGGGTGCTCGTGGTCGAAGGCCGCGAGGACGGACAGCAGCCGGTCGGTCGCGGTCGGGGCGGCGCCGCCCGCGTGAGCGGAGCCGAGGACTCGGGGCAGTGCGGTCATGGCCGGGTGTCTCCCGGGTGGGCGAGGTCGTAGGGGCGGGGGTAGGCGGCCGGGCGGTACGGGACGTAGCGGGGATCCGCCGTCGGATCCGCCGCTGTGGCGCGGGAGTTGAGGGCGGCGGGCGAGGTGTCCCAGCGGCCCGTGTCCAGGCGGTGTTCCAGGGCGTGCAGGGCGGCCAGGGTCTCGCCGGGGGTGAACGTGCAGTGGCCGGGGGCGTCGACGTAGGCCTGACGGAACAGCGGTCCGGAGCCGGCCGCGCCGGCCGCCCGCCGGTAGGCGCTCTCCGACTGCACCGGTATCAGCGCGTCACCGGTCGTGTGGATGTTCAGCTGCGGGTCGGCCAGTCGGCCGGAGAGCACACTGGTGTTCCGCATCCACCGTACGGCCGGCTGATCGGCGGAGATCCGGGGTGCCCGGCCCAGGGCCGAGAGGTCGGTACGCAAGGACAGTCCTGCCTCCTTGTAGAGCTCCTTCACCTCTTTGTACAGCGGGGACCGGGTGAGCATGGCGGTGTAGTCGACACCGGTGTTCCACGACGGGTTGCCGCCCGCCCGGCTCTCGGCCTCCTGCCGCCAGCTGAACGCGGGCATCTGGAGCAGGCCCCGGACGGCGGTGTACTGGTTGGCCTGCTGGGTTTCCCAGTCCGTGGGCCCCGGCTCGGTCTGCGAGGCGTCGTTGTAGCCGGGGATGTTGTGCAGGGCGGCGGCGAGGGCGATCCGGGCCCGGCCCTCGGGGGTCTGCTGGGCGGCGTCGACCTTCGAGGTGAACGCCTTCCCGGCGGCGACCGCCTCCGGCTGGCCGGCGAAGCCCGTGAGCCGGATCCCGGAGTCCGGTGCGAGGAGCGTGCGCAGCGCGAACACCGGGTCCAGGGTGCTGTTCCAGTTGGCGACGCCGCCCTGCACCAGCCCGCACATCGACAGCGAGCCGTCGAACCGGCCGGCGTGCCGCTCGGCGAGCATCGTCGTGACGAACCCGCCGTACGAGGTGCCCCAGGCGAGCGTCCGCCGGGCCGCCCCGAACTTCTCGGTGAACAGATCCAGCGTGGCGAGCTGGTCCGGCACCGCCTCGGTGACGGCCCAGCCGTTCGTCGCGTACGAGGAGCCGATCAGGGCGTAGCCCTCGGCCAGCAGCTTGTCCCGGGCGGCCGCACCCGGAGTGTTCTGGGCCGGGTTGGGGGCTCCGGCCGGGGAGTAGCCGTGGCTGTACAGCAGCACCGTGCCGTTCCAGGACGCGGGGACGTCCATCACGTACGCGGCACCGGAGGGGAGCCGGCCCTCCAGGTGGCTGTCCGTGGCGGCGGCCTGCGCCGGCAGCGCGGTCGCGAGGGACAGGCAGGCGGTCAGTAAAGCGAGGCGGATCCTCAACGCGGGGTCCCTTCCAGGGTGGGGGCGGTGGGCGCGGGGGAGTCGAGGGCGTCGGTGTGCGTCTCGCGCAGGCGCCACACGGTGACGGCGGTGATCGCCGCGCCCGCGCACAGCAGCAGCGAGACGGGCGTGCTTCCGCCCCCGTACGAGGCGAGGAGGCTGCCGGCGATGAGCGGGGAGAACCCGGCGCCGATCAGCGTGGCCGCCTGGTAGCCGAGGGAGGCACCGGTGTAGCGGACGCGGGTGCCGAACATCTCGGTGAGCAGGGCGCCGAGCGGCCCGTACATCGTGGACTGGGCGACACCGTGACCGAGGGCGAGGGCGAGGATCAGCAGTCCGGGCGAGCCGGAGTCGACCAGCGCCAGCACGGGGAAGGCGAGCGCGGCCGAGGCGACCGCTCCGGCGAGCACGACGGGCCGGCGGCCGACCCGGTCCGACAGCGCGGACGCGGCGGGCAGGACGACGAGGGCCACGCAGGAGGCGACGGTCACCGCGGTCAGCACCTGCGGGCGGGTGTACCCCTCGTCGACGGCGTAGGAGATCATGAAGCTCGTCAGCAGCGACTGGGCGGTGAACGCGCCGATGCCGACGCACGCGGCCAGCAGTACGGGCTTCGGACGGCGCAGCACCTCCACGATCGGCGGCTTGTCCACCGGTTGCCGCTTGACCTGGGCGAACAGCGGGCTCTCGGCGACCTTGAGGCGCACGAACAGCCCGACGGCCAGCAGCACGATGCTCAGCAGGAACGGCACCCGCCAGCCCCAGGAGCGGAACTCGTCGTCGGGCAGCCCGGCGACGATGGTGACCACACCGGCCGACAGCACGGAACCGAGCGGGGCGCCGAGCTGGGTGAAGCTGGACCACAGACCGCGCCGGGAACCCTGCGCGTGCTCGGCGTGCTCGACGACCATGAGCATCGCGCCGCCCCACTCGCCGCCGATCGCGATGCCCTGCACCACGCGCAGGGCGACCAGCAGGATGGGGGCCCAGACGCCGATCGCGTCGTACGTCGGCAGCAGGCCGATGAGGAAGCTGCCCGAGCCCATCAGGACCATGGTCAGCAGCATCATCGACTTGCGGCCGATCCGGTCGCCGAAGTGGCCGAAGACGATGCCGCCGAGCGGGCGGGCGAGATAGCCGGCGGCGAAGGTGCCGAACGCCGCGATGGTGCCGACCGCCGGGTCGGCCCGGGGGAAGAACAGCTCTCCGAAGACGAGCGCGGCGACCGTGCCGTAGACGAGGAAGTCGTAGAACTCGACGGCCGTTCCGAGCAGGCCGGAGACGGCCACGCGGCGCAACTGCCGCGAATCGGGGGCAGGTTGAGCGGCAGAAGGGGATGGCTGCACGGGAGCTCCCTGGGGACGGGTCTCGGTTGGCCGATGAAGTTATGCATCCATCGTGCAGCCGTCAATCATTTGCACAACATCAGTTGAGTCCGTCCTCGGCGATCCGCAGCAGCAGCCCGTGCAGCGCGTCCCGCTCGGCCGGGTCCAGCGGGCCCAGGAGCTCGTTCGTCACCCGCTGGCCCGCCTCGTCGGTGTCGCGCAGGAACGCGCGGCCCTTCTCGGTCAGCGCGACGATCCGGCTGCGGCGGTCGTCGGGGGAGGGGCGGCGCTCGGCGAAGCCCTGCTTCTCCAGGTCGTCGACCAGGCCGACGATCGCGCTCGGGTCGTAGCCGAGCCGGGTGCTCAGCTCGCGCTGGAGGGCGCCCTCGGAGGTGGCGAGGAAGCGCAGTACCGCGTAGTGGCGCAGGCGCAGGCCCGACTCCTGGAGGCAGGAGTTGAAGAGCTGTCCCGAGCGCAGGCCCAGGCGGTACAGCAGGTACCCCGTGTCGGCGTGCAGCCCGCGCATCCACGGCTCGTGCGCGTCGATGGGCTTCGGGGTGACGTTCTGGCGTGTGATGACGGGCTCCCTGTGCTCGGCGCTTCCTGGGATCCCAGCATCTCGCACCTTTGGGTCGCCAACAACTATTGACGTCAACAATTATTGCTCTTAGCTTCGATCTCGAAGTCGAACCCGTGTGAAGGGACCCACCCGTGCCCAGCATCGATCTCTCCGGCAAGGTCGCCGTCGTCACCGGCAGCGGCCGGGGCCTCGGCCTCGCCTACGCGCACGCCCTGGCCGCCCACGGCGCATCCGTCGTCGTCAACGACGTCGACGAGGCCGTGGCCGAGGCGGCCGTGAAGTCCATCACCGAGGCGGGCGGCAAGGCAGTGGCGGAGGTGGTCCCGGTCGGCACCTCCGAGGCCGCCGAGCGGCTGGTGAACCGCGCGGTCGAGGAGTTCGGCCGGTTGGACGTCCTCGTCACCAACGCGGGCATCCTCCGCGACAAGGTGCTGTGGAAGATGACCGACGACGACTTCGACGCGGTGATCACCACCCATCTCAAGGGCACCTTCACCTGCGCCCGCGCCGCCGCCGTCCGGATGCGCGAGCAGGGCGAGGGCGGCTCGCTGATCCTGGTCGGCTCCCCGGCCGGCCAGCGCGGCAACTTCGGCCAGACGAACTACGCCGCCGCCAAGGCCGGCATCGCGGCCATGGCCCGCACCTGGTCCATGGAGCTGGGCCGCGCGAACATCACCGTCAACGCGATCGTGCCGGTCGCCGCGACCGCGATGACCGAGACGATCCCGGCCTTCGCCCCGTACATCGAGGCCATGAGGAACGGCGAGCCGCTGCCGGACTTCCTGCGCAAGGGCGAGGGCTTCGGCACCCCCGAGGACTGCGCCGCCCTGGTCCCGTTCCTGGCCTCCGAGGCCGCGCGCGGCATCACCGGGCAGGCCATCGGCATCGGCGGCGACAAGGTGGCACTCTGGTCGCATCCGCAGGAGATCAGGGCGGCCTACGCCGACGGCGGCTGGACCCCCGGCACCCTCGCGGACGCCTGGCCCACCTCGGTCGGTGCCGAACTGCAGTCGGTCGGCATCCCGGCACCGAAGTTCCCGGAGGCGTGATGGACCTGAACGACCTCGTCGCGATCGACGTCCACACCCACGCCGAGGTGTCCTCCAAGGGCCACTCCTCCCTGGACGACGACCTGCACGACGCCTCCTCGGCCTACTTCAAGGTCGAGGGCAAGCGGAAGCCGACCCTGGAGGAGACCGCCGCGTACTACCGCGAGCGGAGGATGGCCGCCGTGATCTTCACGGTCGACGCCGAGTCAGCCACCGGCACGGCGCCCGTCCCGAACGAGGAGGTCGCCGAGGCCGCCGCCGCCAACGCCGACGTCCTCATCCCCTTCGCCTCCATCGACCCCTTCCGCGGGAAGGCGGGGGTGAAGCAGGCCCGCCGCCTGGTCGAGGAGTACGGGGTGAAGGGCTTCAAGTTCCACCCCAGCATCCAGGGCTTCTTCCCCAACGACCGCTCGGTGGCCTACGACCTCTACGAGGTGATCGAGGAGACCGGCACCATCGCCCTGTTCCACACCGGCCAGACCGGCATCGGCGCCGGCGTGCCCGGCGGGGGCGGCATCCGGCTCAAGTACTCCAACCCGCTGCACGTCGACGACGTCGCCGCCGACTTCCCGCACCTGAAGATCATCCTGGCGCACCCGTCGTTCCCCTGGCAGGACGAGGCCCTGGCCGTCGCCACGCACAAGCCGGGCGTGCACATCGACCTGTCCGGCTGGTCGCCGAAGTACTTCCCGCCGCAGCTCGTGCAGTACGCGAACACGCTGCTGAAGGACAAGGTGCTCTTCGGCTCCGACTTCCCCGTCCTCACCCCCGACCGCTGGCTCGCCGACTTCGACAAGCTGACGATCAAGGAAGAGGTCCGGCCGAAGATCCTCAAGGAGAACGCCGCCCGTCTGCTCGGGCTGACGAAACCGTAAGGGGCGTGACATGCGCAACGAGGGACTGGGGTCATGGCCCGCACGCCGGGCCCGCAAGACCCCGCACCGCACCGCCCTGATCCACGGCGACACCACCCGCACCTACGCCGGCCTGTACGACCGCACCACCCGCCTCGCCCACGCCCTGCGCGAGAGGGGCGTGCGCCGCGGCGACCGCATCGCCTACCTCGGCCCGAACCACCCCTCCTACCTGGAGACCCTGTTCGCAGCCGGCACGCTCGGCGCGGTCTTCGTCCCCCTCAACACCCGCCTGGCCGGCCCCGAGATCGCCTACCAACTCGCCGACTCCGGCGCCAAGGCCCTCGTCTACGGTCCCTCGCACGCCGGTCTCGTCGCGGGACTCCCGGGCAGCACGGACGTCCGTACGTACGTCGAAGTGGGCGCCGAGTACGAGGAGGCGCTGGCCTCGGCCTCCCGGGAGCCCATCGACACGCCCGTCGCCCCCGACGACACCTGCATCATCATGTACACCTCTGGGACGACCGGCCGTCCCAAGGGCGCGATGCTCACCCACGGCAACCTCACGTGGAACGCGATCAACGTCCTCATCGACCACGACCTGGTCGCCGACGAACGCGCGCTGGTCTCCGCCCCGCTGTTCCACACCGCAGGGCTGAACATGCTGACCCTCCCGGTCCTGCTGAAGGGCGGCACCTGCGTCCTGGTCGAGGCCTTCGACCCGGACGCCACCTTCGATCTGATCGAACGGCACCGGATCACCTTCATGTTCGGGGTGCCCACGATGTTCGACCAGGTGGCGCGGCACCCGCGCTGGCCGGACGCCGACCTGACGTCGCTGCGCATCCTGACCTGCGGCGGCTCCCCGGTCCCGACCCCGCTGATCGCGGCGTACCAGAGGCGCGGCCTGACCTTCCTCCAGGGCTACGGCATGACCGAGGCCGCCCCCGGCACGCTGTTCCTGGACGCCGAGCACGCCGTCGGCAAGGCGGGTTCCGCGGGTGTGCCGCACTTCTTCAGCGACGTACGCGTCGTACGGCCCGACCTCGCGCCGGTCGATGTCGGCGAAGTGGGCGAGGTCGTGGTGCGCGGGCCGCACGTCATGCCCGGCTACTGGGGGCTGCCCGAGGAGACGGCCGCGTCCTTCGCGGACGGCTGGTTCCGCAGCGGCGACGCCGCCCAGATCGACGAGGACGGCTACGTCTACATCGTCGACCGCATCAAGGACATGATCATCTCCGGTGGCGAGAACATCTACCCCGCCGAGATCGAGGACCAGCTCCTCGCCCACCCCGACATCGTGGAGTGCGCGGTGATCGGGGTGGCGGACGACAAGTGGGGCGAGGTGCCCCGCGCGGTCGTCGTCCCCCGCGAAGGCGCCGCACTCGACCCCGACGAGGTCCTCGCGTCGCTCGCCGGCCGCCTCGCCAAGTACAAGATCCCGAAGTCGGTCGTGGTGGCGGACGAACTGCCCCGCACCGCCTCCGGGAAGCTCCTCAAATCCCGTGTGCGCAAGCGCTACGGCACCGACTCCCAGTGAAGGACGGCTCCATGAGCATCACCGTCAACGGCCTCGACGAACTGAAGAAGCTCGCGGGCAGCGACCTCGGCACCAGCGAGTGGATCGAGGTCACGCAGGAACGGATCGACACCTTCGCCGACGCGACCGGGGACCACCAGTGGATCCACGTGGACCCCGAGAAGGCCAAGCAGGGACCCTTCGGCGCCCCCATCGCGCACGGCTACCTCACGCTCTCCCTCTTCATCCCGCTGTTCACCGAGCTCCTGGACGTCCAGGGCGTGACGACGAAGGTCAACTACGGCCTCAACAAGGTGCGTTTCCCCTCCCCGGTGAAGGTCGGCTCCCGCATCCGGCTGACGGCGAAGCTCGCCGAGGTCGAGGAGGTGCCGGGCGGCGTGCAGATCACGGTCGACGGCGCCATCGAGATCGAGGGCGGCGGCAAGCCGGCCGCGGTGCTCCAGAGCCTGTCGCGGTTCTACGCCTGAGGCCGCGCGGGCACCAGGTCGAGAAGACGTTCCGAGGCGTCACGCGCGAGCGGTGAGAGCCGGTCGTGCACGGCCCGGAACGTCTTCTCGGCCTGTTCCGCCGGCCAGTCGTCCGGCAGGTGCTTGACCGGCAGGCGCGGATCGCGCCGGACGATGCGGAGCCACTCGGTCTGCAGCCGCAGCCGCAGCACGAGAGCGTCGTCGGCGTCCGGCAGCTCGTCCTCCCAGGGCTGCCAGCGCCGTACGAACGCCTCGTAGCGCCCGGCGAGATCGGACAGCTCCCACGTCTCCTCGATCATCTGCCCGATGTCCGTCCCGGCGTCGGCGTGCGCGCGGAAGACCTTCACATGGGCGGACAGGCCGAGCTCGGCGACCAGCGCCGACACGTCGACCTCGCCCGGCGCGATCCACAGGCCGTTGAACAGCGGGCCGAAGCCGCTCCAGGTCAGCTGGGAGCGCAGGTCGTGGCGCTGGCGCTGCCAGGACTCGGGCAGGGAGAAACCGAGCAGGGTCCAGGTGCCGTCCCAGTGCCGGTTGACGGCGCCGGTCTGCCAGATGCGCCGCTCGCCGTCGCGCAGCACGGCCTCCGAGCGCTCGGTCAGCCCGAAGTACATCCGGCGGCCCTCGCGCTGGCGGCGCAGCAGGTCACGGTTGACCATCCGGGTCAGCGTCGAGCGGGTCGCCTGCTCGCCGATCCCGGCGCGGGCGAACACGTCGATGACACTGCCCGAGTACACGCACACATCGCGCCCGAGCACCTGGTCGCCCAGGAACGTCAGCATGAGGGACTGGGGCCGCAGCGACTCTTCACCGGTCACGCGGCCCACCGTACCTCCGTACCTCCGCTCGATCAGTCCGTGACCTGCTGGTACGCGTGGACGGCCGTCGACACCGCGCACACGCCCGGCGGGATCACCTGCGCCCGCAGGGTGCCGCTGTTCGCGTCGTAGTCGACGCCCTCCGTCTCGAAGGTGCCCGTGCACACGCTGCGCTGCGGCAGCGCGAAGAGGCTCGTCACCGTGCCGGTGACCGGCTGCCCGTCCGGCTTGTGGGGCAGATCGATCTGGAGCAGCGGCCGGATCTCCGGGAAGAGGGTGCCCGAGGCGTCGTTCGAGGCGCACAGCAGGCGGGTCTCGGTGACGAAGTCACAGCCCTGGATGTCACGCACCGGCTTGTCCAGGGTGATCTGCCCGGCCTCCCTCAGCTCGCCGCCGGTGGGCGGTGTGGAGGGGTTGAGCAGGGGTGCCGGGAACACCTGGAGCCGGTTCTGCGCGCCCCACTCGCCCGAGACCAGCCATTGACCGTCGGGCGAGACGGCGGCGAAGGAGTTGTTCAGCTTCTCGCCCGGGTTCAGCGGGTGGACGTACTCGTAGCGCTTCCCGGCCGGGGTGGTGACCGCGAACATCTTCGACGTGGCCGTGTCCGATCCCTGGTAGGCGTCGAAGACATGGCCGCGCGCGATGTCCGGGTCGCCTATGTGGTTCCAGCCCTTGACCCGCAGGCCCAGCGGGATGGAGGCCAGCCCGCGGTACAGCAGGGAGCCGTCCGCGCGGCTGGCCAGGCCCTGCCCGCCGCCGAGGGTGTCGGTGTACGACGTGCCGGTCTCGGCCCACTGCGGGGCACCGGCGGCCGAGGCCGTGCCGGCACCCAGCGTGAGGGCACCTAATAAGGCGGTGGCGGCGAGCAGTTGACGTCCCATCAGGTCAGGCACCTTCCACGTCGACGAATACCGGGTTCGCATAGAACCACGTATCCGCCCACGGGTCACCGTCCCCGGGCGCGTGCGGAACCGGTCCGTGCGGGTCGACCGAGGCGCCGAGGTAGCCGGTGCCGTGCCGGTTGCCGTCGCTGCCGCGCAGCCGGACGTAGAAGGACTCCTCACCCGCGGTCAGCGGGATGCGCAGCGTGTAGGTGCCCGTGCGGCCGGAGACGTCCTGCGAGCGGACGACGCGGGTGTCGGGGGCCTTCCAGGTGTCACGGTCGGCGACCGGGCCGCGCACCGCGCCGCGGATGACGTCCACGTGCGCCAACTCCGGCAGGATCCCCTGCGGGTTGGGCCGTGAGGCGGTCGTCACGGTGATGTTCAGGGTGAGCTTCTCGCCCTTGCGGACCCGCAGCCGGCCGCCCAGCGTCACGCCCCGGCCCCGGTCGCCGTCCCGCTTCAGCCGGACGTCGAGCCCGTCGAGCAGATGCCCGTGGTCGAGCCAGACCCGGCCCGCGCGCAGGCCCGCCATGACCGCACGGTAGCCGTAGCGGGTCACGCCCACGTGCGTACGGCTGAACTGCCCGGGCCAGAAGTCGCTGCCCGGCTGCGGGGTGTCCGTGTTCACCGGGTCGGGCAGCTTCCCGGTGCTGTCGAAGGTCTGGCCGGGCTGCCAGTCGCCGTTCTTCCAGGTGTCGAAGACGATCCGGTGGGCGTCGGAGTTGGTGGTGACCGAGAACAGCCGCCCCTCGGCGAGCATCGAGTCCCACAGGCCGCCGACGGTGGCGGTCGCCCAGTCGAAACCGCCGTACGTCACATAGGCGTCCGCCGGGTAGCCGGGCCAGGACTGCGCGGACGGCTTGTTCTCGTACTCGCCGCGGATCGAGGCGGCGCCACGCCAGCCGGGGATGGCGGCGCCCTGGGCGCCCGGCGCGCCCTCCATGCCGATCATGATCCCGGGCGCCGCGTCCCGCCAGGCGCGCATCTCGTGCGGGGAGTCGATGCCCAGGCGCATGGGGTGGTTGGCGAGGACCAGAACGTCGTCGACGTAGCCCGAACGGCGCTGCTCGGCCAGCCACTTGAGGGCCTTGACGGCGTGTGCCTCGTTGCGGGCGGTGTCCGCGTCGGCGGGGCCGCCCTTGTCGTAGCCGAGGAGCTTGCCGTCGTAGGCGCGCTCGAACCGGGTGAGCAGATCCACCTCGTTCCGGCCGGGCGGGGTGAAGACCGTGCAGTGCTCGGCCGCCGGGATGTACCACTCCAGCCCCTGGAAGATCAGCTGACGCGGGTTCTCCGCCCGGGCGTCCAGGATCTCCTGGTGCTCCAGGGCGGCCCCGAAGTCGGCGTGCCCGAAGTTGGAGTGCTCGGTGAACACCATCCAGTCCAGGCCGTACTTCGCCCCTGCGGCGGCCAGTTGGGAGAAGGTGTACTTGGCGTCGTGGCTGTAGACGGAGTGGATGTGGTGGTCGCCGACGAGGTAGGCGAGTCGGGGGTCATCGCCGCCCGGCTGTCTGTCGCCGTCGGCGGCCAGGGCCGGGGTCGCCGCCGAGCCCAGGGCGAACGCGGCGCCGAACAGGCCCGCGCGGCGCAGGAGCCCGCGGCGGGAGACGCCCTGCGCATCGAGGGCCGCGGGGGAGACGGACGGGTCGGCCCAGGCGGGCAGCTGCTGCTCTGTCATGAGAGTTCCCTGGGAGGTCAGTGGTTCATGAAGGAGGTGACGGGAAGCGCCCGGGCGACGATCCGGACGTCGCCGAGCCGGCCGTGGAAGATCTGGTCGATCTTGCCGGCGTACTCGTAGCCGCCGAGCAGCCACGGCAGGCCGACGGAGGTGATGCCGACGGACGACGCCTTGGGGTTGCGGACGACCGGGCAGCCCTCGACGTACAGCGTGGTGTGCCTGCCGTCGTTGACGACCGCGAGGTGCCACCAGGTCTCCAGCGGGGTCTCCTGGCCCCAGTTGGTGGCGATGCCCTGCTGATTGAGCGGCCGCATCGCCCACTGCGGCTCACGGTCGTTGGACAGCGACAGCGTGGCCAGCGGCTCGTCGGGGTCGTCGGCGGTCTTCCCGGCGGTGCCGCCCGTGCCCGTGCGGCCGACCAGGCCCGACCAGGCATTGTGGTCCGGGTCCCAGTCGGCGGGCAGCCGGTAGAACGCCTCGATGGTGTAACCGTCCTCGAACGTGGCCGAGTTGAGCGGGGCACCGTCGACCGTGCGCAGGTAGGCGCCCTTCAGCGGGGACTTGAAGCCCTGGAACTCCAGGCTGCCGTGCCCCGGCTGGTCGGGGTGATGGTCCGCCGACCAGCCCAGCGCACCGCCGCCCACCGTGACGAGCGAGAGGTCGTTGCCCCGCCCCGACAGGTCCCGGACCGTGCCGGCCGTGCCGTCGACGGGTTTCTCGAATCGCCAGTACGCCGCGGTGCCAGGGACCAGCATCTTCGAGACGGGCCGCGCGGGACGGGCGGGCACGGGCGCGAAGCCGGAGAAGCGCTCCTCGAAGTCGATCTCGACGGAGAACCGGTCGGCGTCGCCGCTCAGCTCCATCTCCTGCCGCTCCAGCTCGTTGAGCCCCTTCCCCGCCCGGCCCAGGATCCACGGCGAGACGGTCTCCACGTCGATGACGTTCCGGTCCAGGTCGAACCGGTAGAGGCGGATCATCGCCGCGCCGCCGAAGTAGCGGTTCTGGTAGTTCGTCAGATGCAGATGGACATCGTGCCCGGCCGCGTTCTTGCGCGTCGCGCGGGCGGCGGGCCAGTAGTGCCCGTTGAGCGTGAGGAAGATCTGGTCGTGGTCCTCGATCAGCTGGTCCCACAGCTGCTGCCCGTAGTCCGACAACGAGTCGTCCTCGACGACCAGTTCGTGCGTCGTGAGGATCACGGGCGTCTTCGGATGCCGCGCCATGACCTCCTTCGCCCACGCGTAGCCCTGCGGCGACAGCCGCCAGTCCAGCGCGAGCACCAGCCACTCCCGGCCGCCCGCGGTGAACAGGTGGAAGGTGTTGTAGCCGTCCGGGGAGGCACCGCCGAACGTCCGCTGCCCCTTGAACCGCTCGGGCCCGAAGGCGTCCAGATACGGCGTCGCACCGCGCTGGTCGGTCGTCGACGACTTCACGTCGTGGTTGCCGGCCAGGACGCTGTAGCCGACGCCCCGCCGGTCCAGCAGCGAGAACGCCTCGCCGATCGCCGCGAACTCCTCCTGCGCGCCGTTCTGGGTGAGGTCCCCCAGGTGGGACAGGAAGACGAGGTTCTCCTCCCTGCCGTGCTCCAGCAGATAGCGCAGCGACGCCTCGACCGGCGCCTTGTCGATGCTCGGCCCGTCGAAGAGGTACTGCGTGTCCGGCATCACGGCGAGCGTGAAGCGGCGGCTGCGCGGGTCGGGGCGCCAACTCGCCGGTGCCGCCCGGGCGGTGACGGCCGGCAGCGCTGCCACCGCCGTGGCGGTCGCGCCGAGCAGGGCGGTGGCGCGCAGGAAACCGCGTCTTCCGGCACCGGCCTGGGGGGCCTCGCCCAGGTCGTGATCATGCGAAGTGCACACAGGGGCTCCATGAAGGGTGACGGGGAGGGAGTCTCGGAGAACTCGGCGGAGACGACAGGGAGGGAGTCTCGGAGAGGTCGGAGAAGGTGACAGGGGAGGGATGAGAACTCAGAGAACGCGCAGCGTCCAGCTCCAGCGATGGACGCCCGCCGCGACGAGGTAGGAGGCGAAGGTGTCGGGCCCGCACGACGCCGTGCCGAGACCGCGGTGTGCCGCGTCGATGTGCACCACGCACCCCGCCCGCGACACCAGTTCGTCGGGATGGGCGGCTGAGGCGAGGTCGGCCGCGCGATGGCGGGTCACACAGACCTGGCGGGGCCGGTCCAGCCGCACTGCGAGCCCGGTCGCGTCCGGCGCGGACAGCGTGAACCGCCGCACGCCGTGCCGCCCGCCGCTCTCCTGGGGCCGCAGATAGGGCGTGAACAGCTCGTCCACCGGCAGCGAGTGGTGGCCGACGGGCGCGCCCGCGCCCCGGTCCGGATACGACTCCCAGGGGCCCTGCCCGAACCACTCCAGGAGGTTCAGCCCGGCGGCCGTCTCGAAGACCGACCCGACCCGGGCCACGTCGTCCAGCGCCTCGGGCAGCTCGGCGCACTCCTCCACGAGCAGCCCGCCCTCGACCGCCGTGAACACCTGCTCGTGCCGGACGGTCCCGCCCGGGCCGAGGTGGTCGGAGACGACCGCCACCCGCCCCGGGTCCCGCCGTACGGCGACGACCTTGCGGGTGAGCGCGTCGAGACCCCAGTCCCGCCAGCGGGCCGCCATGCCGCCCAGTTCGTCGTTGTCGGTGGGCGCCCGCCACAGCGACAGCGTGGGTCCGGCCGTCAGCAGCGGATGGACCAGCAGCCCGTCCTCGTCTACCTCCACGGCGCGGTGCGTGACGGGGGCGTGCCTCGTCGGGGGCGCGTGCCGCAGCCGTACCTGGGGCAGGCACACGACTGTGCCGCGCGGCGCCCACGGCTCGTCCCGGGCCGTCGTGACCCGCAGCGTCAGCCACGCCTCGCCGCCGTCCTCCGGCAGCTCGAAGGGCAGCGGTACGGCGGCCGTCTCGCCCGGCCGCAGATCGGGCAGCTCGGCGGGGGCGGTCCGGGTGCCGCCGTCGGCGAGGGCCAGCTGCCACTCGCCGGACAGCCAGTCCAGGCCCCGGAAGTGCTGGTGGTTGCCCAGGACGACGCCCTCGTGCCGGAAGCACTCGATGCGCAGCGGCGCGGCGATCTCCCGGTGCTCGAACATCACGGGCTTGGGGGTGCGGTCGGGGAAGACGACACCGTCGGCGATGAAGGCGCCGTCGTGGTCGGTCTCCCCGAAGTCGCCGCCGTACGCCCAGCGGTGCCCGGGCGCGGCGACACCGTTGTCGTAGAGCCCGGCGCCCCCACGCCCGGCCGGTCTGCCGTCGTTCACACGCTGGAGGATGCCGTGGTCCCAGAACTCCCAGATGAACCCGCCCTGAAGACCCGGGGTGGCCTCGATGGCCTCCCAATGGTCGGCGAGCGTGCCGTTGCTGTTGCCCATGGCGTGCGAGTACTCGCACTGGATGAGCGGCTTGGTCTGCGTCCCGGACATGGCGTGCGCCAGGCACTCCTGAAGCGGGGCGTACATGGGGCAGGCGATGTCGGAGGCCAGGTCAGGGTCGGCCCAGCCGCGCTTGGCCGCGCCCTCGTACTGCACGGGCCGGGTCGGGTCGTGCCGGCGTACCCAGCCCGCCGCCGCGTCGTGGTTCGCGCCGTAGTCGGACTCGTTGCCCAGCGACCAGATGATGACGGACGGATGGTTCTTGTCCCGCAGCACCATCCGCGCGACCCGGTCCACGAAGGCGCCCAGATAGCGCGGGTCGTCGGCGATCTCGTGCGCGTGGTCGTGGGACTCGATGTCGGCCTCGTCGACGACGTAGAAGCCGAGCTCGTCGGCCAGGTCGTACAGGGCCGGGTCGTTCGGGTAGTGCGCGGTGCGGATCGCGTTGAAGCCGAACCGCTTCAGCAGGACGAGGTCCGCGCGCATGTCGTCGTACGACACGGTCCGGCCGGTCAGCGGATGGAAGTCGTGCCGGTTCACGCCCCGGATGAACACGCGCTCGCCGTTGACCAGCAGGTCCCGGCCGATGATCTCGACGTCACGGAAGCCGGTCCGGTGGTGCGAGCTGTCGGCGACCGTGCCGTCGGCGCGGTGCAGCCGGACGGTCAGGCCGTACAGCTCGGGCGTCTCGGCGGTCCAGGTGCGCACGTCCGGCACGGCGGTCCGCAGCCGGACCTCGCCGAGGAAGGCGGAGACGCGCTCGTCCTCGGCGTTGGCCCGGTCGAACTCCGCGTCCTGCGTGAGCAGCGCCCCGTCAGCCTCCCCG
>KE354497.1 GCA_000415505.1 Streptomyces afghaniensis 772 | reverse complement strand
GAGCGACTGGCCGCGGGCGGCGTCTCCGGCGGCGAACACGCCGGGCACGTTCGTGGCGAAACCGGCGTCCCGCGCGATCGTGCCGCGGGGCTCCAGGTCCAGCCCCAGCTGGTCGACGAGCCCGTCCTTCCGGTCGGGCCCGGAGAAGCCGAGGGCGAGCAGCACGAGGTCGGCGGGGAGCGTCCGCCCGGTGCCCTCCACCGGGCGGCGCCGCGCGTCCACCTCGACCAGGTGCAGCGACCGCACACGGCCTTCCGCGTCGCCCTCGAAGCGCAGCGTGGACGCCGCGAACAGCCGCGCGTCCGCGTCGGCCACCGGAGCCGTTCGCAGGTCACTGGCCTCCTCGTGCGCGGCGGACAGCCGGTAGACCCGCACCGGATACGTCGGCCAGGGCTCGGTGTCCTCGTCGCGCTCGGGGTCCGGCAGCGCGTAGATGTCCAGCTGGGTCACGGACGCGGCGCCGTCCCGGACGGCCGTGCCCAGGCAGTCGGCCCCGGTGTCGCCGCCGCCGACGATGACGACGTGCTTCCCGGCGGCCGACAGCGGGGACGTCTCCAGATCGCCCTCGCACACCCGGTTGGCCAGCGGCAGGTACTCCATCGCCTGGTGAATGCCGGTCAGTTCCCGTCCCGGCACGCCGAGTTCGCGCCAGGTGGTCGCCCCCGTGGCGAGCACCACGGCGTCGTAGCGGGTCCGCAGCTCATCCGCCCCGATGTCCCGCCCGACCGACGTCGACGTACGGAACTTGGTCCCCTCGGCCCGCATCTGCTCCAGCCGCCGCTCCAGATGGTGCTTCTCCATCTTGAACGCGGGGATGCCGTACCGCATCAGCCCGCCGAGCCGGTCGTCCCTCTCGTACACGGCGACCGTGTGCCCCGCGCGGGTCAGCTGCTGGGCCGCCGCCAGCCCGGTGGGCCCCGAACCGATCACCGCGACCGTCTTGCCCGACAGCCGCTCCGGCGGCCTCGCCGGTGCGAAGCCCTCCTCCCAGGCCCGGTCGGCGATCGCGCACTCGACGTTCTTGATGGTGACGGCCGGCTGGTTGATCGCCAGCACACAGCCCGCCTCGCACGGGGCCGGGCACAACCGGCCGGTGAACTCCGGGAAGTTGTTCGTGGCGTGCAGCCGGTCGGCGGCCGCCCGCCAGTCCTCCCTCGACACCAGGTCGTTCCACTCGGGGATCAGGTTGCCCAGCGGGCAGGCCTCGTGGCAGAAGGGGATGCCGCAGTCCATGCAGCGGTCGGCCTGCTTACTGATGATCGGCAGCAGCGCCCCGGGGACGTAGACCTCGTCCCAATCCCGGACCCGCTCCTCGACGGGCCTGCGCGGCCAGTCCTGGCGGGGGGTGGTCATGAAACCCTTGGGGTCGGCCATGGCCGTCTTCCTTGCGTGCGCGTGTGACAGGCCGTGCGTCGCCGGGCGGCGCTCCTTCCGGCCACGATACGTCCGCGGCGGCACACCCGCAGGGGACGGGACAGGACCTGCCGGCGCGCTCAGGTGAGTGCCAGCACGTACGCCACCGCCGCCCCGGCCGAGGCGGCCGTGCGGACGTGGTTCCACATCGTCCACTCGCGCACGTACGCCGGCCAGTACGCGGCCGCCTCCGAGGTGCCCGGCTCCAGCTTCAGCAGCGTGTCATTGCGCGGCACGTTGGCGACCATGGTGAGCCCGAACGAGCCGAACAGGTACAGCGCGCTGCCCACCAGCAGCTCCACCGTCCCCTCCTCCGGCCACAGCACGAACGTCACCACGGCGATCACCGCGCACAGCACGGCCGACCCGAGGAAGACGACCATGAAGGGCGGTGTCACCGCGGCCACGTTGATCGCGTTCATCGCGGCGACCCCCTGTGCGGGCGGCAGCGTGGCGAGGCCCCGCATGACGAAGGTCGAGAAGCCGCAGAACACCCCGGCCACCAGGCCGGTCCCGAGCACACCCAGCACCGTCAGCACGAAGTACGGTCCGTCGATCATGTCAGCCTCTCCCGCCCGTCGAGCCGGATCCTGCCCCGGCGCCCTTCCTCACCACAAGTGAAATCCTGTACGAGCACAGTGACCATGGCCGAACGGCGCGGGACCATACGCGTACGTCCACGGCCCACCCGGTGGGCCGGACCAGCATTCGGCGGCCACACGGATCGGGTTCGGCCGCCACACGGATCAAGGTTCGGCGGCCACACGGATCACGGTGCACGTGAGCATCACCGAATGACCGACCGGCCCGGGTCACCCGGCGGAACCGAGCCCCGCCTCGGTCCACCGCCTGAGCACCGTCTCCACCGCCGCCGCGATCCGCCGCCGCGCCTCGTGCCGCGGCACCCCGCTCATCAGCAGCCGGTCGTACGGCGTGTCCAGATGCCGTACGGACGCCACGACCGCCGAGGTCACCGCCCCCTCCGTCAGGGCCCGCCCGGCCGCGCTGCGGCCCACCCGTCCACTGCCCCGCTCCGAGGCGTGCGCCGCGATGGCCCGCGCACGGTCGGCCGGACAGCCGGGAAACAGCCGCCGTATCTCCGCCGAGAACGCCTCGGCGAACAGGGCGTCCTGAGCCGCCCGCCGCCGCGCGTCCCGCACCCTGCGCCGCCGTCGCGCCTCGGCGTCCGCCAGACACCGCTGCTCGGCCCTCGCGAGCGCCGCCTCCTCGACCAGAACGCCCTGCCGCTCGTAGCGGCTCCTGCGCCGGTTGAACCGTACGACCACCGCCGACAGCGTGCTCTCCTCCCTCGATCTGCGCGTCAGCGCGGTGTCGCCGCGCGGCAGGAACACCAGGTGCCCGAGGTCGGCACAGTCGAGGCAGCGCGGGGCAGCGTCCTCCAGGACGAGCAGGGACAGCGGCCCTCGTCGGCACTCGGCGCAGTGCCGGCGCTTGAGCGGCTGGAAGACGAGGAGTCCGGTGGGGGGGTGGGGCGGGAGCGTCGCGCGCGGGGCCATACGGCGGTCCGGGACCATAGGGGGTTCCTTCCCGCTGACGCGGCGCACACTGCATCCGCCGGAGGAGACCCCGGCGATCGCGGCGCCTCTCGTTCCGCCGCCTCCGCCCCGGTGTCCGCGGTGCTCGTGGGCCCGGCACGTCCTGCCGCGGTCTGGCGCATCATGGGCCGTGTGCGACTCGAAGCGATCACCTGGGACCGGCTCGGCGACACGCTCGCCGAGCGCCTGCTCGATCTGAAGCCCGCCGACGGCAGCCCCTGGCCGCGGATCGCCTTCGACGGCGCTCCGGCCGCCCGCCCGGGAGACCTCGCCCGGCGGGTCTCCGAGGCGCTGCGCATACGCGGCCGCTCCTCGCTCGTCGTGGGCACGGAGGGCTTTCTGCGCCCCGCCTCCGTGCGACTTGAGTACGGCCACCGGGACGTGGAGTCCTACTACAGCGGCTGGTACGACACCAACGCCCTGTGGCGCGAGGTGTTCGGCCCTCTCGAAGCCGGGGGTGACGGCCGCGTCCTGCCGGATCTGTGGGACCCGGACGCCGACCGGGCCACCCGCAGCCCTTACGTCCAACTCCCGCCCGGCGGCGTGCTGTTGCTGCACGGGCCCTTCCTCCTTCGACACTGGTTCCCCTTCGACCTGAGCGTCCACTTCCTGCTCTCCCCGGGCGCCCTGCGCCGCCGCACGCCCGAGGACGCGCACTGGACCCTGCCGGCCTTCGAGCGCTACGAGCACGAGACCGACCCGGCCGACACGGCCGACGTCCTGGTACGGGCCGATGATCCGCGCCATCCGGCGTGGGGCGGCTGAGCCGCTGTCGCGCCGGACCGGGGGCGCTGTTCCGTGTGCGGGCGCCGGGTGACGCGGCGAGAATGAAGGACGCCGGGACTCGCGGTGCCTCCCGCGCCGCGCCGGCCGTCCGGCACCGGGAGGTACTCCATGACCACCGCCGGAGACATCATGCACCGCGGCGCCCAGTGGATCCCCGCCCACGAAACCCTCGACCGCGCCGCCCAGCTCATGCGCGAACTGAACGTCGGCGCCCTGCCCATCAGCGACGAGAACGAACGGCTCTGCGGCATCCTCACCGACCGCGACATCGTCGTCGGCTGCGTCGCCATGGGCCACGACCCCGCCGAGGTCACGGCGGGCGAGATGGCCAAGGGCACGCCTCGCTGGATCGACGCGGACGCCGACGTCGGCGAGGTGCTCCACGAGATGCAGGAGCACCAGATCCGCCGGCTGCCCGTCATCCAGGACAAGCGCCTGGTCGGCATGATCAGCGAAGCCGACCTGGCCCGGCACCTGGCGGGTGACCAGATCGCCTCCTGGGCCGAGAGCGTCTACGCCAGGACCACCCCGCGCTGACCGCGCCTCACCCCACCACGCCCCCGCGGGGCACGGCCTTCGTCAGAGCCAGCCGCTGCGCCGGAACCCCCGGTACAGCACCAGGCACGCGACGGATATGACGCCGATGACCATGCCGTAGCCGTACCGCCAGTGCAGCTCCGGCATGTGGTCGAAGTTCATGCCGTACACCCCGCAGACCATCGTCGGCACGGCGATGATCGCGGCCCACGCCGTGATCTTCCGCATGTCCTCGTTCTGCGCGACCGTGACCTGCGCGAGGTGCGCCTGGAGGATGGAGTTGAGCAGTTCGTCGAAGGAGGCGATCTGCTCCTTCGCCCGCAGCAGGTGGTCCGAGACGTCCCGGAAGTACGCCTGTATCTCCGGGTCGATCGCCCGGATCGGCCGGGTGGCGAGATCCTCCAGTGGCCGGCTGAGCGGCACCACCGCCCGCTTCAGCTCCAGGAGTTCACGCTTGAGCTGGTAGATGCGCCCCGGGTCGGCCCGCGCGCCGGTCTCCGCGAACACGTCCGTCTCGACCTGGTCGATGTCCTCCTGCACGGAGTCCGTGACGGTCAGGTAGTCGTCCACCACGTGGTCCGCGATCGCGTGCAGCACCGCGGACGGGCCCTTGGCCAGCTGGCCGGGGTCGGACTCCAGCTCCTCGCGCAGCGGGCCCAGCGAGCCGTGCATGCCGTGCCGCACCGTGATCACGAAGTCCTTGCCGACGAAGACCATGATCTCGCCGGTGTTCACCACCTCGCTGGTGGCCGTGAGTTCTTCGTGCTCGACGTAACAGACCGTTTTGAACACCGCGAAGAGCGTCTCGCCGTAGCGCTCCACCTTGGGGCGCTGGTGGGCCTCGACGGCGTCCTCCACGGCCAGGGGGTGCAGGTCGAAGAGCTCGGCGATGCCCGCGAACTCCCGGTCGGTCGGCTCGTGCAGGCCGAGCCAGACGAAGCCCTCGCCCTTCTTGCGGACCCACTCCATGGCGTCCACCAGGTCGCCGCGCGCCGTGGTGCGGACACCGTCCCGGTACGTCACGCAGTTCACCACCGAGGAGCCCAGCGGGGAGCGGGCCGGGTGACTCAGGTCGACGCGCGGGCGCCGCCGGGCCAGCCGAGCCACCTTGCGGAGGCCGCCGACCCCACCGAGGCCGGTGACCTTCCGCAGATTCCCTGCCATGGACATCTCGATCTCCCCGCGTGGGTTTCTCGCGCTTTCCCGCGCCTTGGCGCGCCAGTCTGCCAGGCCGACGTGAGCTGCGGGTAAGCCTGTGGAAATGGCTCGTTCCGCTTTGTTCCCGGCTGTGGATGAACGACTCCGGGTGCCACTGCCCCGAGACTTCGACGCGTATCGGACGCCGTGCGGTTCTCCGCACCGGAGCGTCGACCATCACGGACAAGTCGGACAACTGGGATGATCGCGGCATGACGCGAACCGACGGGTACCTCCTGGACAACCGGCAGACCGCGGCGGCAGAGCACTTCAGCGCCTTCGCCGCCCTCTTCGACCCCACGACGTTCCGGCACCTCGAAGCGCTCGGCGTCGGATCCGGCTGGCGGTGCTGGGAGGTCGGAGCCGGCGGCACCTCCGTGGTGTCCTGGCTGGCGAAGAAGGTCGGCCCGACCGGACGCGTCGTCGCGACCGGCACCGACACCTCACGGCTCGTCCCCGCCGCCCGGCCGCCCGTCGAGGTGCGTGTGCACGACCTCGGCGCCGAGGAGCCGCCGGGAGAGGGCTTCGACCTGGTGCACGCCCGGCTCGCCCTCGTCCACGTGGCCGACCGACCACGGGCGTTGCGGTCCATGGTCCAGGCGCTGCGCCCCGGCGGGCGCATCCTCGTCGAGGACGCCGACCCCGCCCTCCAGCCGCTGCTCTGCCCCGACGAGTACGGCCCCGAGCAGCAGCTCGCCAACCGGCTGCGGCACGGCTTCCGCAGACTGCTCGCCGACCGCGGGACCGAACTCCCCTGCGGCCGCGTCCTCCCCCGGCTGCTCCGGGAGGCCGGCGCGACCCGGGTGCACGCCGACGCCTACTTCCCCGTCGCCTCACCGGCCTGCGCCGCCCTGGAATCGGTGACGATCCGCCAGATCCGCGACCAGCTCGTCACCGCGGGCCTCGCCACGGACCAGGACATCGACCGGCATCTCGCGAACGTCACGTCCGGCGTCCTCGATCTGACGACGGCCCCGATGATCTCGGCGTGGGGGCGCAAGCAGTAGCCAGGGGTGTGCGGGGCACCGGGGATCAGCCGGGCAGCGGCGGTCTGCCGCCCACCCGTTCCACCGCCGTCGCACCCGCCCGGCAGCCCTCTACCGCCGCCTCCTCCGGCCCGGCACCCGCGAGCAGGGCGGCGAGGAACGCGCCGGTGAAGGCGTCACCGGCCCCCGTGGTGTCCCGAGGCGTCGCCGCTGCGGCGGGCACGCGGGCGCACACCTTTCCCGAGCGGGCCACGAGCGCCCCCTCGTGCCCCTGCTTGGCGACCACGAGCGGAACATGCAGGCTCAGCTCGGCCGCCGCGTCGGCCGCGTCGGTCAGCCCCGTCAGCAGACACGCCTCGTCCCGGCTGGGCAGCAGCACGTCCACGCCCTCCACGAGCGCCAGGAACCGCCCGGCCCCCAGCTGCCCGAGGAAACCGGCCGACGCGGGATCCAGACTCACCGGCACGCCACACGCGCGTGCGGCCCGCAGAACCACCGTCACCAGGGCGCGGCTCGGCTCGGAGAACAGGAGGTAGCCCGACAGATGCAGCCGGGCGACGCCGTCGAGCAGCGCGTCCGACCAGTCGGCGGGTTCGAGCCGCAACGACGCGCCGCTGTCGGTGAGTAACGTGCGCTCCGCCGAAGCGCCCCCGTCCACCAGACAGATCACCGTCCCGGTCGGTGCCCGCGGGTCGACGACGAGCCGCGGACGCACACCGTGGACCACCAGCTCACGCTCGTGCCAGCCAGCGGCCTCCGCCCCCACACGACCGAGCAGCCGAACCTCTGCCGCGCCCCGGTGTGCGGCCCAGCACGCCACGTTGGCGCCCGCCCCGCCCGGCACCGTCCGGATCGATGCAGCCGTGTCCGTACCGGCAGCGAGCGGCCCCGCATGCCGCGCGACGACGTCCGTGATGACGTCCCCGACGACCAGCAGCGCCCCGCCCGCCGGGGAGGTCCCGCCCGCCGGGAAGGTCCCCGCCGAGTCGGCTCCGGCCGCCGCACCGCGGTCGGCCCCGGCCCCGGTCATCCCCGTGCCCAGGCCGCCGCGATCCGCGCCGCCAGGCGTACGTTGCCGCGGACCGCCGCCAGGTTGGCGCTCAGGGAGGCGCCGTCGGTGTGCCGTACGAGGTAGTCGAGCAGGAACGGTGTGACCGCCTGGCCGGTGACTCCCTCCGCCTCGCAGGCATGCAGCGCGTCCGCGAGCACGCGCGCGTGCAGCTCCGGATCGAGCTGCTCCCCCTCGGGGACGGGGTTGGCGACGATCAACGCCGATTCAGGCCCGGCGAGCGCGTCCTGGGCGCGCATGACGTCCGCCACCTGCTCCGGCGTCCGCAGCGTCCAGTCCACCGGATGCCCCGAGTCGGACAGATAGAAGCCGGGGAACCGATCGGTGCCGTAACCGGCCACCGAGACACCCAGCGTCTCCAGCCGCTGCAAGGTCGCCGGCACGTCCAGGATCGACTTCACCCCGGCACACACCACGGTGATCCGCGTCCGCGCCAGCAGCCCCAGGTCGGCCGACTCGTCCTGGGTCACCGTCCACTCCCGGTGCACGCCGCCGAGCCCGCCCGTCGCGAACACGCGTACGCCCGCCAGCGCCGCCAGCAGTGCCGTCGCCGACACCGTGGTCGCCCCGCTCGCCCCGGAGGCCGTCGCGAGCGGCAGGTCGCGGTGGCCCAGCTTGCGGATGCCGTCCTCGTTCGCGACCCGCTCCAGCTGCTCCTTGTCCAGCCCGACGTGGGGCCGCCCGTCCAGCACGGCGATCGTCGCGGGCACCGCGCCCTCCTGCCGCACCGCCGTCTCCAGCTCCAGAGCCACCTGGAGGTTGCGCGGCCGCGGCAGCCCGTGGGCGATGATCGTGGACTCCAGGGCCACCACCGGCCGACGCGCCTCGATCGCCTCACGCACTTCTTCTGACACCACCAGCACCACGCGCCTGCCTCCTGTCGGTCGGTCTTCCCTCATCTCTGGCGGGCGGCGCGCCGGGCCAAACCCTTGCGGGCTGTCGGCGACGTCACGAGCCTGGAGGGCATGACGGACAACACACCGCGACTCGACCACGTCGTCCTCTGGGTGCGCGACCCGGTCGCCGCCGCAGACTTCTACGAGAAGGCCGTCGGCCTGGAGACGGTCAGGCTCACCGAGTTCGCCGCCGGTGAGGTGCCGTTCCCCTCCGTACGCGTCAACGACGGGACCATCCTCGACCTCATGCCGCTGACCTTCGCGGAACGCATGACGATGCTGCCCGGCGCCGCCGACAGCGCGGGGCACCCCGTCAACCACGTCTGCCTGTCACTGCCCCGGGGAGACTTCGACGCCCTCCTCAGCCGCCTGGCGGAACGCTCCGTACCGGTGTCGGACCTCTCGTACGACTCCTTCGGGGCCCGGGGCAAGGCCACACGCAGCTTCTACTTCCGCGACCCGGACGGCAACGTCTTCGAGGCGCGGCACTACGACTGACCGGGCCCAGGCTCAGAACAGCGGCTCGGGCAGCACCCCTTCGAGGGCCAGCAGCTTCCGCTTGGTCTCCAGGCCGCCCCCGAAGCCCCCGATGCCGCCGCCGCTCTCGACGACCCGGTGACAGGGCACCACCACCGGCAGCGGATTGGCGCCCATCGCCGTGCCCACGGCCTGGGCGGCGCCCGGCTGGCCGACGCGCCCGGCCAGATCGCCGTACCCGACGACCGTGCCGTACGGCACACCGGACGACAGCTCGCGCAGGACCTCACGGTTGAAGCCGGAGATCAGCGACCAGTCCAGCGGCAGGTCGAAGTCGCGGCGCTCACCCGCGAAGTACGCCTCGACCTGACGTATCGCCTCGGCCAGCAGCGCGGAGCCGGGCGCCTCGGCGGGCTCGGTGCCGAGCCGTGACGCCAGCCGCTCGACCGCCCGGTCCCGCACCGCGTCCGTGGCGTGGAACACGACGTTCACCAGGCCCTCGCGGGTCGCCGCGAGCAACAGCGGGCCGATGCCGCTGTCGACGACGGCCCACACGACCCGCTGCTCAACCTGCCCATGGCTGTCCATGCGCCCACCGTACGACCCACCACTGACAACGCCGCCCGGCCGGACGCCCCGCCCGCCGGCCTGCCTCACCCGCCCACGGCCTCCCGGACCACATCCGGCTTGTTCGTGATGATCCCGTCGACCCCGTACCCGGCCACCCGCTGGGCCGTCGCCGCGTCGTCGACCGTCCAGGTGAGGACCTCCAGAGGCCTGCCGTGCGGTCCGGTGAACGCCTGGACGGAGGAGGTGTACGCCGCGGAGAGCGAGCCGTACGACGGGTTGATCTGGTCGGCGAAGCCGGCGTAGACCGGCAGGTCCGCCACGGGCGGCGTGCCCAGGAAGCCGGTCTTCACGGCGGGCTTCAGCTCGTGCACGGTCCGCACGCTGTCCGCGCTGAAGCTCTGCACGATCAGCCGGCCGGCCAGATGCGAGCGGTCCAGCCAGCCCTCGTTGCCGAGGACCTTGAGGGTCTGCCGCTCGATGCCCGGATACAGCTCCGGGTTCTTGATCTCCAGAAGAAGCTTCTGGTGATGATGCTCGACGCGGTTCACGAACTGCTCCAGCGTGGGCACGCGCGCGCCCGCGTACGCGGGGGCGAACCAGCTGCCCGCGTCGAGGCGGGCGATCTCGGCGGCGGTGAAGTCCTTCACCTTCCAGGGAGCCCGGTCGGGATAGACCTCCTCCACGTCGGTGGTGCGCCGCAGGTTGTCGTCGTGGAGGACGACGAGCTCACCGTCCCTGGTCCGCTGCACGTCGTTCTCCACCCAGCGGATGCCCAGCCCGGCCGCCCTGTCCACGGCGGCCAGCGTGTTCTCGGGGGCGTACGCGGAGGCCCCCCGGTGCGCGATGACCAGCGGCGAACCGCCGGCGGCCCGCGCGGGGGAGACGGGGAACAGGAGTGCGGCGGTCCCCAGGAGCGCGGTGGTCGAGGCGGCAACAGCGCGCGCGTGCATACGTACTCCTCGCGTCGAGCGATCACACCGTCACAGACAGCTCAACTGTGACAGCAGAGGGTCAACGAGAGAGGGGTGCAGGATGGCCACAGGTTGAACGGAGAGGACCCAACTCCGCTCACCGGTACCGCACAACTGGGGCAAGGGCGTGTTTCTTTGCCGGAAAGTCGTTCGACCATTCCGGTGGGGGTCATACTCTCTGCGTCAACCCTGACCGCTGCAGCGGTCCTGGGAGGGAGCGCACATCGGGAATTCCGGGACGCAAAGGGCGGGAAGGGCAGCCGCGCATGCAGGGCACGGTCGACGGATTCAGCTACGGCCTGGTCACACCCCTGGTGGCCTACCTCATGGCCTGCCTCGGAGGTGCCCTGGGCCTGCGCTGCACCACCAGATCCATGCTCGTCGCCCAGTCCTGGCGCCCCGGCTGGCTCGCCCTCGGCTCGGCCGCCATCGGCTCCGGCATATGGACCATGCACTTCATCGCCATGATGGGATTCACGGTCCGGGGGGCCACGATCCACTACGACAAGCCGATGACCTTCGCGAGCCTGGCCGTCGCGATCGTGATGGTGGGCATCGGGATCTTCATCGTCGGCTACAAGGGGGCCCGCGGGACGGCCCTCTTCACCGGCGGCACCATCACCGGCCTGGGCATCGCGTCGATGCACTACCTCGGCATGGCCAGCATGCACCTGGACGGGAAGCTGGAGTACGACACACTCACCGTCGGCATCTCCGTCGCGATCGCCATGGCCGCCGCCACCGCCGCCCTGTGGGCGGCCGGCCAGGTCAGGGGCCTGCTGTGGAGCGTGGGCGCCAGCCTCGTCATGGGACTCGCCGTCAGCGGCATGCACTACACCGGCATGGCCGGCCTCAGCGTCCACCTGCACGGCACGGCCGAACCCACCACGGGAGAATCGCCCGCGGCCCTGCTCGCGCCCATGCTGATCGGCCCGCTCGCCTTCCTCCTCCTCGCGGGCGTCGTGGTGATGTTCGACCCGCTGATGGTCATGGGGAAGCCCACGGTCGTGCCCGTCGAACAGAGGCCGGGCGTTCCCGCCCACATCCACACCGCCCACAATCCCCAGCGCCTGCGGTTGCGCCCCCGCCGCACCGTGGAGCACCGCGGCTCCCGAACCCCGCAGAACCGCTGATCGGAACCCATTGTCAGTGCGGGGTCGTACGGTGGATCCCATGCGGCCCGTTTCCCAGATCGAACGCACGGTGGCGCCCTTCGAGGTCGTCAGCCCCTACCAGCCGAGCGGCGACCAGCCGACGGCCATCGCCGAGCTCGCCCAGCGCATCCAGGCAGGTGAGAAGGACGTCGTCCTCCTGGGCGCGACCGGCACCGGCAAGTCCGCCACCACCGCGTGGATGATCGAGAAGCTCCAGCGCCCCACGCTCGTGATGGCGCCGAACAAGACGCTGGCCGCCCAGCTGGCGAACGAGTTCCGGGAGCTCCTCCCGAACAACGCCGTCGAGTACTTCGTCTCGTACTACGACTACTACCAGCCCGAGGCCTACGTCCCGCAGTCGGACACCTACATCGAGAAGGACTCCTCGATCAACGAGGAGGTCGAGCGCCTGCGCCACTCCGCGACCAACTCGCTGCTCACCCGCCGCGACGTCGTCGTGGTCGCCTCGGTCTCCTGCATCTACGGCCTCGGTACGCCGCAGGAGTACGTGGACCGCATGGTCCCGCTCCGCGTCGGCGAGGAGCACGACCGCGACGAGCTGCTGCGCCGCTTCGTGGACATCCAGTACACGCGCAACGACATGGCCTTCAGCCGCGGCACCTTCCGCGTCCGCGGCGACACCATCGAGATCTTCCCGGTCTACGAGGAGCTGGCCGTCCGCATCGAGATGTTCGGCGACGAGATCGAGGCGCTGTCCACGCTGCACCCGGTCACCGGCGAGATCATCAGCGACGACCAGCAGCTGTACGTCTTCCCGGCCTCCCACTACGTCGCAGGGCCCGAGCGTCTGGAGCGGGCCATCAACGACATCGAGAAGGAGCTGGGCGAGCGCCTCGCCGAGCTGGAGAAGCAGGGCAAGCTCCTGGAGGCCCAGCGCCTCAGGATGCGCACGACCTACGACATCGAGATGCTCCGCCAGATCGGCTCCTGCTCCGGCGTGGAGAACTACTCGATGCACTTCGACGGCCGCCTGCCCGGCTCCCCGCCCAACACCCTGCTGGACTACTTCCCGGACGACTTCCTCCTCGTCATCGACGAGTCGCACGTCACGGTCCCGCAGATCGGCGCCATGTACGAGGGCGACGCCTCCCGCAAGCGCACCCTCGTCGACCACGGCTTCCGGCTGCCCTCCGCCCTGGACAACCGCCCGCTGAAGTGGGAGGAGTTCCAGGAGCGCATCGGCCAGACGGTCTACCTGTCGGCCACCCCGGGCGCCTACGAGCTCTCCCGCTCGGACGGTTTCGTCGAGCAGATCATCCGCCCCACCGGCCTCGTCGACCCGGAAGTCGTCGTCAAGCCCACCGAGGGGCAGATCGACGACCTGGTGCACGAGATCCGGCAGCGCACCGAGAAGGACGAGCGCGTCCTGGTCACCACGCTCACCAAGAAGATGGCCGAGGACCTCACGGACTACTTCCTGGAGCTGGGCATCCAGGTGCGCTACCTGCACAGCGACGTCGACACCCTGCGCCGCGTCGAACTCCTGCGTGAGCTGCGCGCCGGCGAGTACGACGTGCTGGTCGGCATCAACCTCCTGCGGGAGGGCCTCGACCTGCCCGAGGTGTCCCTGGTGGCGATCCTGGACGCCGACAAGGAGGGCTTCCTGCGCTCCGGCACCTCCCTGATCCAGACCATCGGCCGCGCCGCGCGCAACGTCTCCGGTCAGGTCCACATGTACGCCGACAAGATCACCCCGGCGATGGAGAAGGCCATCGAGGAGACCAACCGGCGCCGGGAGAAGCAGATCGCGTACAACAAGGAGCGGGGCATCGACCCCCAGCCCCTCCGCAAGAAGATCAACGACATCGTCGCCCAGATCGCCCGCGAGGACATCGATACCGAGCAGCTGCTCGGCTCGGGCTACCGCAAGGCGAAGAAGGACGGCGGGGGCACCAAGGCGCCCGTCCCCTCCCTGGGCAGGGGCGCCGAGGGCGCCAAGCCGGCCAAGGGCAAGGGCAAGGCCAAGGAGACGGTGCCGACCGACCGCCCCGCGGCCGAGCTCAGCGAACAGATCGAGGAGCTCACCGCACGCATGCGGGCCGCCGCCGCGGACCTCCAGTTCGAGATCGCGGCCCGGCTGCGCGACGAGGTCTCCGAGATGAAGAAGGAACTGCGCCAGATGAAGGAGGCGGGCCTGGCCTGACAGCGGACCGCGTACGCGCAGTGTTGCAAGACCGACACAAAGTGCGGACCGGGGTACGTCACTGTCAGTGCCCCTGCGTAGTGTTCTGATCAACCGCGACTGCGCGGCAACAGGGGACGTCCGAGAGGGGAATCAGCGCGTGACCGTCAACATGACCAAGGGTCAGGCCATCAGTCTGCAGAAGAACGACGGTGGCAGCCTGACTGCGGTGCGCATGGGTCTCGGCTGGCAGGCGGCTCCCCGGCGCGGCCTGTTCGGCTCGCGTACGCGAGAGATCGACCTCGACGCCTCGGCCGTCCTGTTCGCCGACAAGCAGCCGGTCGACGTCGTCTTCTTCCGCCACCTGGTGAGCGACGACGGCTCGGTGCGGCACACCGGTGACAACCTGGTCGGCGGTGTCGGCCAGGGCGGCGACGACGAGGCGATCCTCGTCGACCTCTCACGCGTCCCGGTCCACATCGACCAGATCGTCTTCACCGTGAACTCCTTCACGGGCCAGACGTTCCAGGAGGTGCAGAACGCGTTCTGCCGCCTGGTCGACGAGACCAACGGCCAGGAGCTCGCCCGCTACACACTGGCCGGCGGCGGCCAGTACACGGCCCAGATCATGGCCAAGGTGCACCGCTCGGGCCCGGGCTGGACGATGACGGCCATCGGCAACCCGGCCAACGGCCGCACCTTCCAGGACCTGATGCCGGCGATCCTGCCCGTCCTCTGAGGCGCCGGGGGCAACCGGCCGGGGCGGGCCGGCGAGCGGCACACGACACCACACAACGACACAGGGGGAGAAGGCGATGACGGCCGAGCTGGTGCGGGGGCAGAACCACCCGCTCTCCCAGGTCCGTCTCGAGATCCGGGTCTCGGCCGGCACGCCGATCGTGGCCGCGGCCGCGCTCAGCGACGAGAACGGCCGGATCCACGGCGTGGAGTGGGTCGCCCACCCGGGCGCGCCCACCCAGCCGGGTCTCGAGGTCTCCCGGCAGGCTGCCGCCGACCATCGCCTCGCCGTGGATCTGGACGCCGTGCCGGAGGCCGTCCACCGTGTCGGTGTGCTGCTCGCCCTGCCCGCCGCCGGGGCGGGCCCGGCCCGTTTCGGCGCCGTGGCCGCCCCGTTCGTCGCCGTCACCGGTCTCGACGGCGCCGAGATCGCCAGCTACACCCTCACCGGCCTGGAAGCCGAGTCCGCGGTCGTCGCCCTGGAGCTCTACCGCCGGCAGGGCGCCTGGAAGGTGCGCGCCGTAGGCCAGGGCTACGCGGGCGGCCTCGCCGAACTCCTCGCCGACCAGGGCCTGCCCGAGGCCCGTCGGCTCGCCGGCAGCATCGACGACGCGGTGGCCCAGGGGCTGGCCCGCTCGGTGCAGGCGCCCCCGCCGCGCACGGCGGACGGCGACCGCTCCCGGCAGACGGCGGCCCCGGCCCTCGGCCCGGACCAGGGTGGCACCGCGCCTCAGCCGGGCCAGGCACCACCGATGGCGCCGTACGGCGGTCAGACGCCGGGCGGTGCGGGGCAGCCCGCGCCGCAGACGCCGTCGTATCCCGGCGCGGCACCGGACCCCAACGCCGTCACCCAGCCCTCCACGCCCACCGCGGGCGGCCCGATCGACTACAGCCACCCGCGCCGCCAGAACGGCCGCCCCGCCCCGCCGCCGCCCACCGCACCCACGGCCGCACCCGGGCACGCCCGCCCGGCCCGTCGCGGGCGACGCGACCGGATGGTCCATGGACGAGCGGCTCTACAACCAGG
The DNA here is from genome assembly GCA_000415505.1 of Streptomyces afghaniensis 772. Taxonomy (GTDB): domain Bacteria; phylum Actinomycetota; class Actinomycetes; order Streptomycetales; family Streptomycetaceae; genus Streptomyces; species Streptomyces afghaniensis. Next base: position 29 of record KE354497.1, on the reverse strand, counting down.
TGTGGGCATGTTCGAGGACCTGGCCCGCA